>NZ_RHJQ01000010.1:0-370393 GCF_004211995.1 Escherichia sp. E14S1 | reverse complement strand
TGAATTACCGATCCACTACAGTGTAGATGAGTTGTTCCTTTAAGAGCTGCCAGCTCCGCATGATGATGTCCTTATATTTGGTGTTCCTGAACAGGGGAGAGTAACAACGGGCGGGAGGCGAGGGGAATAAATGATTTCTGAAAAGTCCGGTAGCGGAACATTACCGCTACCGGGAGAATTTGTGCGTTAGCCGCTGAACTGGTCGGGATCGGGGCCGAGGCGTTTACCCTGGTCGAGTTTTGCAATGTCACCAAGTTCGTCTTTGTCGAGACGGAAATCCCAGACATCGAAGTTTTCAGCAATTCGTGAAGGGGTGACTGATTTCGGGATTACGACCAGTCCGCTATCCAGATGCCAGCGGATAACAATCTGTGCCGGGGTTTTGCCATACTTATCTGCCAGATCGCGAATGATTTTCTGATCGAATACGCCTTTCCCGCCCTGGGCTAATGGGCTCCAGGATTCGGTCTGGATTTTGTGTGTGGCGTTCCAGGCATGCAACTGACGTTGCTGCATCAGCGGGTGAAGTTCTATCTGGTTAATAACAGGCGCCACGCCAGTTTCATCAATCAGGCGCTGAAGATGGTGGATCTGGAAATTGCAGACGCCGATACTTTTGATTAATCCCTCTTTTTGCAGCTCAATCATTCCTTTCCATGCTTCGACATAATGGTCGATTGCGGGAACGGGCCAGTGCATTAAGTAGAGGTCGATATAATCAAGCTGGAGTTTTTTCAGACTGTTGAGTAGGGCTTCGCGGGGGCGCTTGTGGTTGTCGTTCCACAGTTTAGTGGTGATGAACAGATCTTCTCTGTTAAGTGCGGAATTTTTCAGGGCTTTACCGACACCTTCTTCGTTCTTGTAGGCTGCGGCGGTATCAATCGAACGATAACCAACTTCTAACGCTTTTTGAATAGCGGTGATAACTTCCTCATTACTTGCTTGCCAGACGCCCAGTCCCAGCTGGGGCATGACATTGCCGTCCTGTAGCTTAATAACGGTTGGATTAGCCATACGTTCCTCCTTATATGAACTCACCGGAGCAGGCTCCGGTGAGATGTTGTGAACTTAAGTCTGGACGAAATGCCCGAAAACGAAAGTCTGAGGCGTAAAAAGCTTAACGGGCGGCTTCGTAGATGCGGCGGCTGACTTCCAGTGTAATGTCATGATTTTCGCCCAGTTGGGTCATGCCGTGTTCTTCCAGTTTTTTCAGCAATGCCGGGATAGAGCTGCCGTCCAGACCGTAGTCGGAAAGATGCGTCGGCACGCCTAATTGCTCGAAGAAGTTACGGGTAGCGGCAATCGCGGCGTCAATGCGCTCGTCGTCGGAACCTTCGGTGATGTTCCAGACGCGTTCAGCGTATTGCAGCAGTTTCGCACGCTTGGTGTCGCGTTTTTCATTCCACAGAGCAGGCAGGACGATAGCCAGAGTTTGTGCGTGATCCAGACCGTGCATAGCGGTCAGTTCGTGGCCCAGCATATGCGTTGCCCAGTCCTGAGGTACACCTGCGCCAATTAAACCGTTCAGCGCTTGGGTCGCCGCCCACATAACGTTGGCGCGCACATCGTAGTTTTCTGGTTCTTTCAGGGCCTTCGGACCATCTTCGATCAGCGTCAGCAAAATACCTTCTGCGAAGCGATCCTGGATTTTGGCATCAACCGGTTTGGTTACATACTGTTCTACGGTGTGCACAAAGGCGTCCACTACGCCGTTAGCCACCTGGCGCGGCGGCAGGGTGTAGGTATAAACCGGATCGAGTACGGCAAATACCGGCTGAACATGGGCAGAATGGAACGCCTGTTTGTCGCCAGTGGTTTTACGGGAGATAACCGCGCCCGCGTTAGATTCAGAACCGGTCGCTGGCAGCGTCAGCACACAGCCCATCGGGATAGCGCTTTTAATCTCTTTACCGCCCGTTTGCAGAATGTGCCACGGATCAATATTTTCCGGATAGTTAGCCGCTGCGGCGATAAATTTGGTGCCATCCAGCACGGACCCGCCGCCAACCGCCAACAGGAAAGTCACTTTCTGTTCGCGAACCAGTTTTACGGCGTTCATCAGCGTTTCATAAGACGGGTTTGGTTCGATACCGCCAAACTCCAGCACGTCCATACCTTTCAATGCATCCAGAACTTGATCGAGGACGCCGGTTTTTTTCACACTACCACCGCCGTAGGTAATCAATACGCGGGCGCCATGAGGAATTTGCTCGCGTAAACCAGCGATTGCGCCTTTACCAAACAGAATGCGGGTTGGGGTGTGCAGATTAAAGTTGTTCATTACTTGCTCCCTTTGCTGGGTCAATATGAGGGCAGAGATCGGTCTGCCTGATGTTTTTCATTGTGGTCGCCTGCGTCGTGGCTCTCAATGCTCATTTCTGCCAATGTCTTGCCTATTTCTCCAGGGTACTGGAGAAATGGTACAAAATTGCGCACAATCAAATTGCCGCATTATTCCTAAGAAATTACGCGATATGAAACGTGAAGAGATATGCCGCCTACTGACGGATAAAATTAATAGACTGAAAGATAAAGAAAATAGTTTGTCAGATATGTTGCCTGATGTGCGCTTATTGTATGGTGAGAACCCCGGTGCGCGTACGCCAGTGATGTATGAACCTGGCATCATAATTCTCTTTTCCGGGCATAAAATCGGTTATATCAATGAACGCGTGTTTCGCTATGACGCCAATGAATACCTGCTGCTGACGGTGCCGTTGCCGTTTGAGTGCGAAACCTATGCCACGCCAGAGGTGCCGCTGGCGGGGGTGCGTCTCAATGTCGATATTTTGCAGTTACAAGAGCTGTTGATGGACATTGGCGAAGATGAACATTTCCAGCCGTCGATGGCTGCCAGCGGTATAAATTCCGCTACATTGTCCGAAGAGATTTTATGCGCGGCGGAGCGGTTACTGGATGTGATGGAACGACCGCTGGATGCGCGCATTCTCGGTAAACAGATTATCCGCGAAATTCTTTACTATGTGCTGACGGGGCCTTGCGGCGGCGCGTTACTGGCACTGGTCAGTCGCCAGACGCATTTCAGCCTGATTAGCCGCGTGCTGAAACGAATTGAGAATAAATACACCGAAAACCTGAGCGTTGAGCAACTGGCAGCAGAAGCCAATATGAGCGTTTCGGCGTTCCACCATAATTTTAAGTCTGTCACCAGTACCTCGCCGTTGCAGTATCTGAAGAATTACCGTCTGCATAAGGCGCGAATGATGATAATCCACGACGGCATGAAGGCCAGCGCGGCGGCGATGCGCGTCGGCTATGAAAGCGCGTCGCAATTTAGCCGTGAGTTTAAACGTTATTTCGGTGTGACGCCGGGAGAAGATGCCGCCAGAATGCGGGCGATGCAGGGGAGTTAAATGCGTTCCCGGCATGGCCACCGGGAACGGAGGAAATCGTCAGGCACTAGAGTACTTTTTTTTAATCACCACGAACAGCGTGCCTAGCAAGCCAGCGGTTAGCAAGGCAATCGGCAGGATCATCAGGAACGTCATCACCTGATCTTCATGGCGTTTTACAAACGGGATCATGCTTAAGGCATAGCCGAAACTGGTTACCACGCTGACCCATAACAACCCGCTTAACCAGTTGAAAAACTGGAAGCGGCGGTTTGGCAGTCCGGAAATCCCCGCCATGGTTGGCAGCAGCGTGCGGACAAAGGCGAGAAAACGTCCAGCAAGCAGCGCCAGCAGACCGTGGCGGTCAAACATACAGGTGGCACGCTGGTGATATTTGGCCGGAAGCTGCGCCAGCCAGCCTTTCACCGTTTTGGTATTACCCAGCCAGCGCCCCTGAATGTAACTCAACCAACAACCCAGGCTGGCTGCGGCAGTCAGAATCGTGATTGTTGGCAGAAAATCCATAACCCCCTGGGCAATCAATGCGCCAGCCAGAATCAACAAGCTGTCGCCAGGCAAAAATGAGGCGGGCAGCAGGCCGTTTTCTAAAAACAGCGTGGCAAACATGACAAAGTAAACAACGCTAACAATGTGAGGGTCCGCCAGCGCGGCAAAGTCATGTTGCCAGAGCGCAGCGATAATATCTTGAATAACAGCCATGGACTTTCCTGTGGAACAGCGTTTAAGCCTTAATTTGACTATTGTACTCCTGAATCGTCCGGGACGCCTTGATCCCGGACGCAACAATTTAAGACTATTCACAATTAAATGTCTGCAAAATTGTCCAAATTGGCAACGTTACACAATTCGCGCGAAGCCGGCGTCCAGATCGGCAATCAGATCGTCGACGTTTTCCAGACCAATATGCAGGCGAATCAAGGTGCCGCTAAAATCGATCTTACCTTGCGGGCGGATGGCGGCGAGATGTTCTGGCTGGTTCGCGAGGATCAAGGATTCATACCCGCCCCATGAGAAGGCCATGCTGAATAACCTGAAGTTATCCAGATAGTTCGCCAGTTCTTCATCATTAAGTTTTTTCTTCAGGACAAAGGAAAATAGTCCGCTGCTACCTGTAAAGTCTCGTTTCCAGAATTCATGACCTTTACTGCCTGGTAGAGCAGGGTGGTTAACTCGCTCAACCTGCGGATGTGCGGCCAGCCATTCTGCCACTTTCAGGCTGCTTTCATGATGTTGGCGCAGACGCACGCCCAGTGTACGCAGGCCACGACTGGTCATATAGGCGGTATCGGCGTCGACCATCTGCCCCATCAGATAGGCATTTTCCCGCAGTTGCTCCCAGCAACGGGCATTGCACACAGCAGTGCCAATCATCGCATCCGAATGCCCTACCAGATATTTGGTGGCGGCCTGAATAGAAACATCAATACCAAAATCAAGAGCTTTGAACAGCACTCCGGCAGCCCAGGTGTTATCGATCATAATGATGGCGTCCGGCACCACACTGCGTACGGCGGCAACAATCGCCGGAACGTCGTGGACTTCCATGGTGATGGAGCCTGGCGATTCCAGAAACACGATTTTAGTGTTTGGCTGCAGATGTTTAACGATATCGGCACCAATCAGCGGATCAAACCATGATGTCGTTACGCCCAACTTGCTGAGGATTTTGCTACAGAAATCCTGGCTCGGCTCGTAGGCGGTATTGGTCATCAACACATGATCGCCCTGTTCAACAAAAGCAAGAATGGAATTGGCAACCGCTGCCGCCCCGCAAGGAAACAGCGCGCAACCTGCGCCACCTTCCAGTTCGCACATCGCTTCTTGTAAGGAGAAATGGGTTAACGTTCCGCGCCGTCCATAGAACAACTCGCCATTGGCGCGATTGCGCGTCGCATGTTTTTTGGCTTCCACACTGTCAAAGACCAGCGAAGAGGCGCGCTGAATCACGCTATTTACCGCGCCGAGAGTGTATTTTTTGCTACGTCCTGCATTGACCAGTTGAGTATCAAGTTGTTTGTCTGCCATGTTGGGATTCCTGTTTTTATACGTCTGGATGTCTAAACTAGCACGAATGAGGTCATGCGCATCCTGAAGAATTGGCATAAAGCAGAAAAATTTCGCAAAAGGTGTACTGGTGACTTTTTTACTGCGTAAACGCAAAGAAAAGAAAGCAAAGGTACGGCAGTATGCAAATAGTAATGAGAACGACTATCAATTCGACGTCGTTTTGATATTATTGTGCGCAGATTTTGTGACTTGCGTCCTGGAGATACACAGTGGGTAATAATTTAATGCAGACGGACCTTTCCGTCTGGGGTATGTATCAGCACGCCGATATTGTCGTTAAGTGCGTGATGATTGGGCTGATTCTGGCCTCCGTAGTCACCTGGGCAATCTTTTTCAGCAAGAGCGTAGAGTTCTTCAACCAGAAGCGTCGCCTGAAGCGCGAGCAGCAACTGCTGGCTGAAGCACGCTCTTTAAACCAGGCCAGCGATATCGCCGCTGATTTTGGTAGCAAAAGCTTAAGCCTGCATTTGCTCAATGAAGCGCAGAACGAGCTGGAACTGTCAGAAGGCAGCGACGATAACGAAGGTATTAAAGAGCGTACCAGTTTCCGCCTTGAGCGTCGGGTCGCCGCAGTAGGTCGTCAAATGGGCCGCGGTAACGGTTATCTTGCTACCATCGGCGCAATTTCGCCGTTCGTTGGTCTGTTTGGTACGGTCTGGGGCATCATGAACAGCTTTATTGGTATCGCGCAAACGCAAACTACCAACCTGGCAGTGGTTGCACCGGGTATTGCAGAAGCGTTGCTGGCAACGGCAATCGGTCTGGTGGCAGCGATTCCGGCGGTCGTTATCTATAACGTATTTGCACGCCAGATTGGCGGCTTTAAAGCGATGCTTGGCGATGTCGCAGCGCAGGTATTGTTGCTGCAAAGCCGTGACCTGGATCTGGAAGCCAGCGCCGCTGCGCATCCGGTTCGTGTTGCACAAAAATTACGCGCAGGATAATGTCCGATGGCAATGCATCTTAACGAAAACCTCGACGATAACGGCGAAATGCATGATATCAACGTGACGCCGTTTATCGACGTGATGTTGGTTCTGCTGATTATCTTTATGGTGGCGGCACCGTTAGCGACGGTAGATGTGAAGGTGAACTTGCCTGCTTCTACCAGCACGCCGCAGCCGCGCCCGGAAAAACCGGTTTATCTGTCGGTGAAGGCGGACAACTCAATGTTTATCGGTAACGATCCGGTCACCGATGAAACGATGGTTACGGCGCTGAATGCGTTAACCGAAGGTAAGAAAGATACTACCATCTTCTTCCGTGCAGATAAGACCGTCGACTACGAGATGTTGATGAAGGTAATGGATAAGCTGCATCAGGCAGGTTACCTGAAGATTGGTCTGGTCGGCGAAGAAACTGCCAAAGCGAAGTAAAGAGAATTGCCTGATGCGCTACGCTTATCAGGCCTACAAAATCTATCGCAACGTGTTGAATTTGCACGAGCTGGTAGGCCAGATAAGGCGTTTACGCCGCATCCGACATTCGGTGCTCAATGCCTGATGCGACGCTGGCGCGTCTTATCAGGCCTACAAAATTTATCGCAACGTGTTGAGTTTTCATGAGTTTGTAGGTCGGATAAGGCGTTTACGCCGCATCCGGCAAGGTTAAAAGCACAATGATGCCCGGTTGCTATCACACAACCGGGTATTTTTTAGCCTAAATGTTCGCCGCCACACACGCCGTGCACTTCTGCGGTGACATAGCTCGACTCCTGACTTGCCAGATAAACATATACAGGGGCCAGCTCCGCCGGTTGCCCCGCACGTTTCATCGGTGTTTTCTGACCAAACTGCGGGATCTTATCCTGCGTCTGTCCGCCGGAAATTTGCAGTGCTGTCCAGATAGGGCCTGGCGCGACAATATTCACCCGAATACCTTTCTCCGCGACTTGTTTTGCCAGGCCACGGCTGTAGTTCAGAATCGCCGCCTTCGTAGCCGCATAGTCCAGCAAATGCGGGCTTGGCTGGTAGGCCTGGATTGACGAAGTGGTGATGATACTGGCGCCTTTCGGTAGCAGGGGGATCGCTTCCTGGGTTAGCCAGAACAGCGCGAAAACGTTAATGGCAAAGGTCTTTTGAAACTGTTCGCTGGTGAGGTCTGCAATATCAGGAATGGCAACCTGTTTCCCGGCGACCAGCGCCATAATATCCAGCCCGCCTAATGCCTTATGCGCGTCGTGAACCAGCGAACGGGCAAATTTCTCATCGCTTAAATCGCCCGGCAGCAGAATGGCTTTGCGTCCGCATTCTTCAATGATCTTTTTCACATCCTGAGCATCTTCTTCTTCCACGGGAAGATAACTGATCGCCACGTCAGCCCCTTCACGGGCGTAAGCGATGGCGGCAGCGCGACCGATTCCGGAATCGCCCCCTGTCACCAGTGCTTTACGATCTTTCAGGCGACCGCTACCGACATAGGTTTTCTCGCCGCAATCTGGCACGGGCGTCATCTTCGTCTGAATGCCGGGCGCTGGTTGTTTCTGTTTGGGATATTCACCAGTGTAATACTGTGTGGTCGGGTCTTTTAAATGAGACATCGCTTTTCTCCCTTCAGGTTCAACGTCCTTTAAGGGTAGACGCACGCGCCACGGTAATCAGGGAACCAGGAAGATCCCTAAACCTCGGATTTATGCGATAACGGGTTAACGTATATGTTGATTTGCTGTTGCGTGCTGTTAACTCAATTGCGATATACTGTTGTCCGTTTTAACTACACGACAGGAATGTATGGAACGTTTTCTTGAAAATGCAATGTATGCTTCTCGCTGGCTGCTTGCCCCCGTGTACTTTGGCCTTTCGCTGGCGCTGGTTGCCCTGGCGCTGAAGTTCTTTCAGGAGATTATTCACGTCCTGCCGAATATCTTCTCAATGGCAGAATCAGATTTGATCCTCGTGTTGCTGTCGCTGGTGGATATGACGCTGGTTGGCGGTTTGCTGGTGATGGTGATGTTTTCCGGTTATGAGAATTTCGTCTCGCAGCTGGATATCTCCGAGAACAAAGAGAAACTGAACTGGCTGGGGAAAATGGACGCAACGTCGCTAAAAAACAAAGTGGCAGCGTCGATTGTGGCAATCTCTTCCATTCACTTACTGCGCGTCTTTATGGATGCGAAAAATGTCCCGGATAACAAACTGATGTGGTACGTCATTATCCATCTGACGTTTGTGCTTTCTGCATTTGTGATGGGCTATCTTGACCGACTGACTCGTCATAATCACTGATCTGATTCGGGCGCGGTTCTCGCGCCCGGTATGAACTTGTTATTTATCGGAAGATGCTTGCCACAGGTTTAGCTCGCCATCGGCGATATGCTGGTCAATCTGCGCCAGTTCTTCGGCACTAAACGCCAGATTATTCAATGCCTGCACGTTCTCCTCCAGTTGCTCTGGACGACTGGCACCAATCAATACCGACGTCACTCGCTCATCTTTCAGCAACCAGCTTAACGCCATTTGCGCCATCGACTGACCGCGCTGCTGTGCCATTTCATTCAATAACCGCAGGCTGTTGAGGTTAGCGTCGGTGAGCATTTTCGGTGTCAGGCCGCGCACTTTATGACCTTCGCGATGCATCCGTGAATCTTCAGGAATGCCGTTGAGATATTTTCCGGTCAGCAATCCCTGGGCCAGTGGGGTGAAGGCAATGCAGCCCACGCCGTTATTTTGCAGGGTATCCAGCAGGCCGCTTTTATCCACCCAGCGGTTCAGTAAATTGTATGAAGGCTGATGAATTAACAGCGGAATTTTCCATTCGCGCAGCAACTCGACCATTTTTTGCGTCCGCTCTGGCGAGTATGAAGAGATCCCAACATACAGCGCCTTACCACTTTGCACCGCATGGGCAAGCGCAGAGGCGGTTTCTTCCATTGGCGTATTTTCATCGACGCGATGAGAGTAAAAGATATCGACATACTCAAGCCCCATACGCTTCAGGCTTTGGTCGAGGCTGGCGAGCAGGTATTTACGTGAGCCGCCAGAGCCGTACGGGCCGGGCCACATATCGTATCCGGCTTTGGTGGAGATAATTAACTCGTCACGATAAGGCGCAAAATCTTCCCTCAGCAGACGACCAAAGTTCTCTTCTGCGCTTCCTGGAGGTGGCCCGTAATTGTTGGCTAAATCAAAGTGCGTAATGCCTAAATCAAACGCTTTACGCAGGATCGCACGCTGTGATTCCAGCGCGTTAACGTGACCGAAATTGTGCCATAAACCGAGCGATAACGCGGGCAGGCGTAAACCGCTTTTTCCGCAATACCGGTACTGCATCTGCCCGTAACGTTCGGGATTCGCTAACCAGACCATGACATCTCCTTTCCACCATTCAATTTCGAAACAATGTTTCTAGTCTAGCGATTTACCTGGACGTATCCCGTAGCATCGCTCACAGAGTGACGAAAAACTGGGCAAAAACACACGCTTATGCTTTGCTTAAAAAAACAACAGTTGAGGAGTAAAACGATGCCGCGTTTGACCGCCAAAGATTTTCCGCAAGAGTTGCTGGATTACTACGACTATTACGCTCACGGGAAAATATCGAAACGTGAGTTCCTCAACCTGGCAGCGAAGTACGCGGTGGGCGGGATGACGGCGTTAGCGTTGTTTGATTTGCTCAAGCCAAATTACGCGTGGGCGACCCAGGTGGAGTTTACCGACCCGGAGATTGTCGCTGAGTACATCACATATCCTTCGCCAAATGGTCACGGCGAGGTTCGTGGTTATCTGGTGAAACCTGCGAAGATGGGCGACAAAACACCCGCTGTGGTGGTCGTGCATGAAAATCGTGGGCTGAATCCGTATATCGAAGATGTAGCACGGCGGGTGGCTAAAGCGGGATACATCGCTCTGGCACCCGACGGTTTAAGTTCCGTTGGTGGTTACCCGGGAAATGATGATAAAGGCCGCGAACTGCAACAGCAGGTTGATCCAACCAAACTGATGAATGATTTCTTTGCTGCAATTGAGTTTATGCAACGCTATCCCCAAGCCTCGGGCAAAGTTGGCATAACCGGATTTTGCTATGGCGGCGGCGTCTCGAACGCGGCTGCCGTGGCGTATCCGGAACTGGCCTGTGCGGTGCCTTTTTATGGTCGCCAGGCACCTACTGCCGATGTGGCGAAGATCGAAGCGCCTTTACTGCTCCACTATGCTGAACTGGACACCCGAATCAATGAGGGCTGGCCCGCTTACGAGGCGGCGTTGAAGGCTAATAACAAAGTCTATGAAGCGTATATTTATCCGGGGGTTAACCATGGATTCCATAATGATTCCACGCCACGTTATGACAAATCAGCCGCCGATCTTGCCTGGCAAAGGACGCTGACATGGTTCGATAAATATCTTTCCTGATGTGTTTATCCCTTAAAGGATAACGTCCTACATGTGCAGGAAAAAATAGCGTGCGTAAAAGTCGGAGTTTGCCTAAAATATCGCTATATATACTTATATATAACGTTTGAGGTAAACGATGAATAACCATTTCGGTAAAGGCTTAATGGCGGGATTAAAAGCAACGCATGCCGACAGTGCAGTTAATGTGACTAAATTTTGCGCCGATTATAAACGTGGTTTTGTATTAGGCTACTCGCACCGGATGTATGAAAAGACCGGCGATCGCCAGCTCAGCGCCTGGGAAGCGGGTATTCTGACGCGCCGATATGGGCTGGATAAAGAGGTGGTAATGGATTTCTTTCGTGAGAATAATTCCTGTTCTACGTTGCGCTTTTTTATGGCGGGTTATCGCCTCGAAAATTGATCAAACATACGTATTATCTTGCTTTAATTAATTACACTAATGCTTATTCCCTTCGTTTTAGCGCCCCGCCGCAGTATCATTGTAATGATAACCATAATAAATGTGTGGTAAATGGCGCATCGATCGCATTATTGATTTTGCGGTTGAGGCAAAATATATGCCAGGTCTTCGCAACGGAATAACTATAAATGACTGGAGATAACACCCTCATCCATTCTCACGGCATTAATCGTCGTGATTTCATGAAGCTTTGTGCAGCATTAGCCGCCACCATGGGGTTAAGTAGCAAAGCCGCCGCAGAGATGGCCGAATCGGTCACTAACCCGCAGCGCCCGCCGGTTATCTGGATTGGCGCGCAGGAATGCACCGGTTGTACGGAATCTCTGCTTCGTGCGACGCATCCAACGGTAGAAAACCTCGTGCTGGAGACTATCTCTCTGGAGTATCACGAAGTGCTTTCTGCCGCCTTCGGCCATCAGGTTGAAGAGAACAAACACAACGCGCTCGAGAAATACAAAGGGCAGTATGTGTTGGTTGTGGATGGTTCCATCCCATTAAAAGATAACGGTATTTATTGCATGGTTGCCGGTGAGCCGATTGTGGACCACATCCGTAAAGCGGCAGAAGGCGCAGCAGCCATTATCGCTATCGGTTCCTGCTCCGCGTGGGGCGGCGTCGCCGCTGCCGGGGTTAACCCGACTGGCGCGGTCAGCCTGCAAGAAGTTCTGCCAGGCAAAACCGTTATTAACATTCCAGGCTGCCCGCCAAACCCGCACAACTTCCTCGCGACCGTTGCGCACATCATCACTTACGGTAAACCGCCGAAGCTGGATAACAAAAACCGCCCGACCTTCGCTTATGGTCGTCTGATTCACGAACATTGCGAACGTCGTCCGCACTTCGATGCTGGTCGTTTTGCCAAAGAGTTCGGCGATGAAGGCCACCGCGAAGGCTGGTGCCTGTACCACCTCGGCTGTAAAGGGCCAGAAACTTACGGCAACTGCTCAACGCTGCAATTCTGCGACGTTGGCGGCGTGTGGCCGGTGGCAATTGGTCACCCATGCTATGGCTGTAACGAAGAAGGTGTCGGCTTCCATAAAGGCATCCATCAGCTTGCCAACGTCGAAAACCAGACGCCGCGTTCACAAAAACCGGATGTCAACGCTAAAGAAGGCGGCAACGTCTCTGCGGGCGCTATCGGTTTGCTCGGCGGTGTGGTTGGGCTGGTTGCCGGTGTCAGCGTGATGGCGGTGCGTGAACTGGGTCGTCAGCAAAAGAAAGATAACGCTGACTCACGGGGAGAATAACCGTGAACAGACGTAATTTTATTAAAGCAGCCTCCTGCGGGGCATTGCTGACGGGCGCACTGCCGTCTGTCAGTCATGCGGCTGCTGAAAACCGCCCGCCAATTCCGGGATCGCTGGGTATGTTGTACGACTCGACCTTGTGCGTAGGCTGTCAGGCTTGCGTCACCAAGTGTCAGGATATCAACTTCCCTGAACGTAACCCGCAAGGGGAACAGACCTGGTCGAACAACGACAAACTGTCGCCGTATACCAATAACATCATTCAGGTGTGGACCAGCGGCACGGGCGTCAACAAAGACCAGGAAGAGAACGGCTACGCGTACATTAAGAAACAGTGTATGCATTGCGTCGATCCGAACTGTGTCTCCGTGTGTCCGGTTTCTGCACTGAAAAAAGATCCGAAAACCGGCATTGTCCATTACGACAAAGATGTGTGCACCGGCTGCCGTTACTGCATGGTTGCCTGTCCGTACAACGTGCCGAAGTACGACTACAACAACCCGTTTGGTGCGCTGCATAAATGTGAGCTGTGCAACCAGAAAGGTGTGGAACGTCTCGATAAAGGCGGTCTGCCTGGCTGCGTAGAAGTATGCCCGGCGGGGGCGGTGATTTTTGGTACGCGTGAAGAGCTGATGGCGGAGGCGAAAAAACGTCTGGCGCTGAAGCCTGGCAGCGAATACCACTATCCGCGTCAGACGCTGAAATCTGGCGACACTTACCTGCATACGGTGCCGAAATATTATCCGCATCTGTACGGCGAGAAAGAGGGCGGCGGTACTCAGGTTCTGGTACTGACGGGTGTGCCTTATGAAAATCTCGACCTGCCGAAACTGGACGATCTTTCTACCGGTGCGCGTTCCGAAAATATTCAACACACCCTGTATAAAGGCATGATGCTACCACTGGCTGTGCTGGCGGGCTTAACCGTGCTGGTTCGTCGCAACACCAAAAACGACCATCACGACGGAGGAGACGATCATGAGTCATGATCCACAACCGCTGGGCGGCAAAATCATCAGTAAACCGGTCATGATTTTTGGACCGTTAATCGTCATCTGTATGCTCCTGATTGTGAAGCGTCTGGTGTTCGGTCTGGGCTCTGTCTCCGACCTGAACGGCGGCTTCCCGTGGGGCGTGTGGATCGCGTTTGACCTGTTGATCGGCACCGGCTTTGCCTGTGGCGGCTGGGCGCTGGCGTGGGCGGTATACGTCTTTAACCGTGGGCAATACCATCCGCTGGTGCGTCCGGCGCTGTTGGCAAGTCTGTTCGGTTATTCACTGGGCGGCTTGTCGATCACCATCGACGTTGGTCGTTACTGGAACCTGCCGTACTTCTACATTCCGGGTCACTTTAACGTGAACTCGGTACTGTTCGAGACGGCGGTCTGTATGACCATCTACATCGGCGTGATGGCACTGGAGTTTGCTCCGGCACTGTTTGAACGTCTGGGCTGGAAGGTTTCTCTCAAGCGTCTGAACAAGGTGATGTTCTTCATCATTGCACTTGGCGCGCTGTTGCCGACCATGCACCAGTCTTCAATGGGGTCACTGATGATCTCGGCGGGCTACAAAGTGCATCCGCTGTGGCAAAGCTATGAAATGTTGCCGCTGTTCTCGCTGCTGACGGCGTTCATCATGGGCTTCTCGATTGTCATCTTTGAAGGTTCGTTGGTGCAGGCGGGTCTGCGTGGCAATGGTCCAGATGAAAAGAGCCTGTTCGTCAAGCTGACCAACACCATCAGTGTGTTGCTGGCGATTTTCATCGTGCTGCGCTTTGGCGAGCTTATCTATCGCGACAAGCTGTCGTTGGCGTTTGCCGGTGACTTCTACTCCGTGATGTTCTGGATTGAAGTCCTGCTGATGCTCTTCCCGCTGGTGGTTCTGCGTGTGGCGAAGCTGCGCAATGATTCCCGCATGCTGTTCCTGTCGGCACTGAGCGCGCTGTTAGGTTGTGCAACCTGGCGTCTGACCTATTCGCTGGTGGCATTCAACCCGGGCGGCGGTTACGCCTACTTCCCGACCTGGGAAGAACTGTTGATTTCTATTGGTTTTGTGGCTATTGAGATTTGCGCTTACATCGTACTCATTCGTCTACTGCCGATACTTCCTCCTTTAAAACAAAACGATCATAATCGTCATGAGGCGAGCAAAGCATGAGCCAGAGAATTACTATTGATCCGGTAACCCGAATTGAAGGGCATTTACGCATCGATTGCGAAATCGAAAATGGCGTCGTTTCGAAAGCATGGGCTTCCGGTACCATGTGGCGCGGCATGGAAGAGATCGTGAAAAACCGCGATCCGCGCGATGCATGGATGATTGTGCAACGTATCTGTGGCGTATGTACTACTACTCACGCACTGTCTTCCGTTCGTGCGGCAGAGAGTGCGCTGAATATCGACGTTCCGGTTAATGCGCAATACATCCGTAACATCATTCTGGCTGCGCACACCACGCATGACCATATCGTTCATTTCTATCAGCTTTCGGCGCTGGACTGGGTGGACATCACTTCTGCACTGCAAGCTGATCCAACCAAAGCCTCCGAAATGCTGAAAGGCGTTTCGACCTGGCATCTGAACAGCCCGGAAGAGTTCACCAAAGTTCAGAACAAGATCAAAGATCTGGTTGCCAGCGGTCAGCTGGGTATTTTCGCCAATGGCTACTGGGGTCACCCGGCGATGAAACTGCCGCCGGAAGTGAACCTGATTGCGGTAGCGCACTACCTGCAAGCGTTGGAATGCCAGCGTGACGCTAACCGCGTCGTGGCGCTGCTGGGCGGTAAAACGCCGCACATTCAGAACCTGGCGGTAGGTGGTGTCGCTAACCCAATCAACCTCGACGGTCTGGGTGTGCTGAACCTTGAGCGCCTGATGTACATCAAGTCTTTCATCGACAAGCTGAGCGACTTTGTTGAGCAGGTTTACAAGGTTGATACCGCCGTTATCGCCGCGTTCTACCCGGAATGGCTGACGCGCGGTAAAGGTGCGGTGAACTACCTGAGCGTGCCGGAATTCCCGACCGACAGCAAAAACGGCAGCTTCCTGTTCCCGGGCGGCTACATTGAGAATGCGGATCTGTCCTCGTATCGTCCGATCACTTCTCATTCCGATGAATACCTGATCAAAGGGATTCAGGAAAGCGCGAAGCACTCCTGGTATAAAGACGAAGCGCCGCAGGCACCGTGGGAAGGCACCACCATTCCGGCTTACGACGGTTGGTCTGACGACGGTAAATACTCCTGGGTGAAATCGCCGACTTTCTACGGCAAAACGGTAGAAGTGGGTCCGCTGGCTAACATGCTGGTGAAACTGGCTGCTGGTCGCGAATCTACCCAGAACAAACTGAATGAAATTGTTGCGATTTATCAGAAATTGACCGGCAACACGCTGGAAGTGGCACAACTGCACTCCACGCTGGGCCGTATTATTGGTCGTACCGTTCACTGCTGCGAATTGCAGGATATCCTGCAAAACCAGTACAGTGCACTGATCACCAATATCGGCAAAGGCGATCACACCACCTTTGTGAAACCGAACATTCCGGCAACGGGTGAGTTTAAAGGCGTTGGCTTCCTCGAAGCGCCGCGCGGTATGCTCTCTCACTGGATGGTGATCAAAGACGGTATCATCAGCAACTACCAGGCGGTTGTTCCATCAACCTGGAACTCCGGTCCGCGTAACTTCAATGATGACGTCGGTCCTTACGAGCAGTCGCTGGTGGGTACACCGGTTGCCGATCCGAATAAACCGCTGGAAGTGGTGCGTACCATTCACTCCTTCGACCCGTGCATGGCCTGTGCGGTACACGTAGTGGATGCCGACGGCAACGAAGTGGTTTCAGTGAAGGTTCTGTAATGCGTATTTTAGTCTTAGGGGTCGGCAATATTTTGCTGACCGATGAAGCCATCGGTGTGCGGATTGTTGAAGCGTTAGAGCAACGATACATTCTGCCGGATTATGTTGAGATCCTCGATGGCGGCACGGCGGGAATGGAGCTGCTTGGCGACATGGCAAATCGCGATCATCTGATTATTGCCGATGCCATTGTCTCGAAAAAGAACGCGCCGGGAACGATGATGATCCTGCGGGATGAAGAAGTTCCGGCGTTGTTTACCAACAAAATCTCTCCGCATCAGCTTGGCCTGGCCGACGTCTTGTCGGCCCTGCGCTTCACCGGTGAGTTTCCGAAAAAGCTGACCCTGGTCGGCGTGATCCCGGAATCGCTGGAGCCGCACATCGGCTTAACGCCGACGGTTGAAGCAATGATTGAACCTGCGCTTGAGCAGGTTCTGGCTGCGCTGCGCGAATCAGGCGTGGAAGCTATCCCACGGGAGGCAACTCATGGCTGAAGAGATAGCAGGTTTCCAGACCTCCCCGAAGGCGCAAGTACAGGCAGCATTTGAAGAAATTGCCCGGCGTTCGATGCATGATCTCTCTTTTCTGCATCCTTCAATGCCGGTGTATGTTTCCGACTTTACGCTGTTCGAAGGTCAGTGGACGGGGTGTGTGATCACCCCGTGGATGCTGAGTGCAGTTATCTTCCCCGGCCCGGATCAACTTTGGCCGCTGCGCAAAGTGAGTGAAAAAATCGGTCTGCAACTGCCGTATGGCACTATGACCTTTACCGTTGGCGAACTGGACGGTGTGTCGCAATACCTCTCCTGCTCGCTGATGTCGCCGCTTTCGCACAGCATGTCGATTGAAGAGGGCCAACGCCTGACGGATGACTGCGCGCGAATGATCCTTTCGCTGCCAGTCACTAATCCGGATGTACCACATGCAGGGCGTCGCGCCCTGCTGTTTGGTCGCAGGAGTGGCGAAAATGCATGAGTTGTCGCTTTGCCAGAGCGCCGTTGAGATTATCCAACGGCAGGCGGAGCAGCACGATGTTAAGCGCGTCACCGCCGTGTGGCTGGAAATTGGCGCGCTCTCCTGCGTTGAGGAGAGCGCCGTCCGTTTTAGTTTTGAAATTGTCTGCCACGGAACGGTGGCGCAAGGGTGCGATTTACATATCGTCTATAAACCCGCCCAGGCCTGGTGCTGGGATTGCAGCCAGGTGGTGGAGATTCATCAGCACGATGCGCAGTGTCCGCTCTGTCACGGCGAGCGGTTGCGTGTCGATACCGGCGATTCGCTGATCGTCAAAAGTATTGAAGTTGAATAACCGGAGTTAACAATGTGTATTGGCGTTCCAGGCCAGGTGCTGGCTGTCGGTGAAGATATTCACCAGCTTGCGCAGGTTGAAGTATGTGGTATCAAGCGCGACGTGAATATCGCCCTGATTTGCGAAGGTAACCCTGCCGATCTGCTGGGCCAGTGGGTACTGGTGCACGTCGGATTTGCCATGAGCATCATCGACGAAGACGAAGCCAAAGCCACATTAGACGCACTGCGCCAAATGGATTACGACATTACCAGCGCGTGATGATTAGCTTTCGTAGGCCTGATAAGACGCGGCAGCGTCGCATCAGGCATTGTGCCTGATTGCCGGATGCGGCGTGAACGCCTTGTCCGGCCTACATGGCTTGCTGCGATATACACCAACCATTACCCCTGACGCTTATCTTCCGTATTTGTCTCGAAATCACTGGCGTCATGGCGCTCATGCAACTGCTCGTTCAGCGGCCCGTTGGTGCGGTTAACAATACGCCCACGTTTCACTGCCGGACGTTCGCCCACTTCTTTCGCCCAGCGTTGCACATGCTTATAACTGCCCGCATCAAGAAACTCTGCGGCATCATACACGCCACCTAACACCACGTTGCCAAACCACGGCCAAATCGCCATATCCGCAATGGTGTACTCGTCTCCCGCAACAAACTTGTGCTGCGCCAGCTGCTTATCCAGCACGTCGAGAAGACGCTTGGCTTCCATGGTAAAGCGGTTAATGGCGTACTCAATTTTCACTGGCGCGTAATGATAAAAGTGACCAAAACCACCGCCGAGGAACGGCGCAGCGCCCTGTAACCAGAACAGCCAGTTCATCGTTTCGGTACGCTTTGCCAGATCCTGCGGCAGGAAGTAGCCAAATTTCTCGGCCAGATAAAGCAGAATCGATCCTGACTCAAACACGCGGATTGGCGGGTTATGCGTATGATCGCGCAGAGCGGGAATTTTCGAGTTCGGGTTCACTTCGACAAAACCGCTGGAGAATTGATCGCCATCGCCAATGCGAATCAGCCACGCGTCGTACTCTGCGCCGGTGACGCCCAGCGCCAGCAGCTCCTCAAGCATAATCGTTACTTTCTGACCGTTCGGCGTTCCCAGCGAATAGAGTTGCAATGGGTGTTTGCCAACGGGCAGCGTTTTTTCATGTGTCGGACCAGAAACCGGGCGATTGATATTGGCGAACGCGCCGCCAGCGGATTTATCCCACGTCCAGACTTTCGCGGGCTGATAAGTATTGTCTGCCATAGTGAGTTGCCTTCTGAGTGGTAGTGTTGAAGCAGTGTAGCAGGTCACTTGCTGTACAGAATGTGAATTTTTTAACCCTTTGCGCCAGCCGCTGCGTTGAGGTGTATGATAAGTCTAACCTCTGTCCGGTTAATGTCGCTGAGCAGGTAATCAGAGCACAACAATTACGCCAACTGCTTAGGTTGTATTGTTAAAGGTAAAGTGATGAGCAAAGGAACGACCAGCCAGGATGCCCCGTTCGGGACGTTATTGGGCTACGCCCCCGGTGGTGTAGCAATCTACTCTTCAGATTACAGTTCTCTCGATCCGCAGGAATACGAAGATGACGCCGTATTCCGTAGCTATATCGACGACGAATATATGGGCCACAAATGGCAATGCGTTGAGTTTGCTCGCCGTTTTCTCTTTCTGAACTACGGTGTGGTCTTCACTGACGTGGGCATGGCGTGGGAGATTTTCTCGCTGCGCTTCTTGCGTGAAGTGGTTAATGACAACATTCTGCCATTGCAGGCATTTCCTAACGGTTCGCCGCGTGCGCCGGTCGCGGGCGCGCTTCTTATCTGGGATAAAGGCGGTGAATTTAAAGATACCGGCCATGTCGCCATCATTACGCAATTACATGGCAACAAAGTCCGTATTGCCGAACAGAACGTGATTCATTCCCCGTTGCCGCAAGGGCAACAGTGGACGCGCGAGCTGGAGATGGTGGTAGAAAACGGCTGCTATACCCTCAAAGACACCTTTGATGACACCACTATTCTGGGTTGGATGATTCAGACGGAAGATACCGAATACAGCTTGCCACAGCCGGAAATTGCAGGCGATTTGTTGAAGATCAGCGGAGCGCGCCTGGAAGACAAAGGCCAGTTTGACGGTAAATGGCTGGATGAAAAAGATCCGCTGCAAAACGCCTACGTGCAGGCGAACGGTCAGGTGATCAATCAGGATCCGTATCATTACTACACCATTACGGAGAGCGCCGAACAGGAACTGGTTAAAGCCACCAACGAGCTGCATCTGATGTATCTTCACGCTACCGATAAAGTGCTGAAAGATGACAACCTGCTGGCACTGTTCGATATTCCGAAAATCCTCTGGCCGCGTTTGCGTCTCTCCTGGCAGCGTCGTCGCCACCATATGATCACCGGTCGTATGGATTTTTGTATGGATGAGCGTGGCCTGAAGGTCTATGAATACAACGCCGACTCCGCCTCCTGTCATACTGAAGCGGGCTTGATCCTCGAACGTTGGGCGGAGCAGGGCTATAAAGGCAACGGCTTCAATCCGGCGGAAGGTCTGATTACCGAACTGGCTGGCGCGTGGAAACACAGTCGCGCGCGTCCGTTTGTCCATATCATGCAGGACAAAGATATTGAAGAGAACTATCACGCTCAGTTTATGGAGCAGGCGCTGCAACAGGCGGGCTTTGAAACGCGTATCTTGCGCGGGCTAGATGAACTGGGCTGGGATGCTGCCGGACAACTAATTGATGGGGAAGGGCGACTGGTTAACTGCGTTTGGAAGACCTGGGCGTGGGAAACGGCGTTTGATCAGATTCGCGAAGTCAGCGACCGTGAATTTGCTGCGGTCCCGATTCGCACTGGTCATCCGCAAAATGAAGTGCGCCTGATTGACGTTCTGCTACGCCCGGAAGTGCTGGTTTTTGAACCGCTTTGGACGGTGATCCCTGGCAACAAAGCGATTCTGCCAATTCTCTGGTCGCTGTTCCCGCATCATCGTTATCTGCTGGATACCGATTTCACTGTTAATGATGAACTGGTGAAAACCGGTTACGCCGTGAAACCGATTGCCGGTCGCTGTGGTAGCAATATCGACCTGGTCAGCCATCATGAAGAGGTGCTCGACCAAACCAGCGGTAAATTTGCCGAGCAGAAAAATATCTACCAGCAACTGTGGTGTCTGCCAAAAGTGGACGGTAAATACATTCAGGTATGTACTTTCACCGTGGGCGGCAACTACGGTGGGACGTGTTTGCGCGGCGATGAATCTCTGGTCATCAAAAAAGAGAGTGATATTGAGCCGTTAATTGTGCTGAAAGAGTAATAGACTTTTTCGCAAACCCGTGCTGATTATCAAAAATAATCAGCACGGAGAATCGTTCATGGAATGCTCAAAATATTGAATATTGAAATACATTAAGTTAATAAATTCACTATATGAATGTATTAATAATTGAAATGATTCGCCATTAATTATTTCTTAAAATTTTGAATGGCAACTTATTATCTGATACTAAAGAAATAACACTCTTTTTATCGTTAAAAAATGATATTTCACTTTGCCCGCGCCGTTAAAGTCACTGATAATGCGTCCGTTCGTAAATTCAAAATGGCGTAATCTAATATATGCTAAATTTATTTGTTGGCCTTGATATATACACGGGGCTTTTGTTATTACTTGCTCTGGCATTTGTGTTGTTCTATGAAGCAATTAATGGTTTTCATGACACGGCGAATGCGGTGGCAACCGTTATTTATACTCGTGCCATGCAGCCACAGCTTGCCGTGGTAATGGCGGCATTTTTTAACTTTTTTGGCGTGTTATTGGGCGGACTTAGCGTCGCTTATGCCATCGTCCATATGTTGCCAACCGATTTGCTATTGAATATGGGGTCAACCCACGGTCTGGCGATGGTCTTTTCCATGCTGCTGGCGGCGATTATCTGGAACCTGGGAACGTGGTTCTTTGGTTTACCTGCCTCCAGTTCACACACATTGATTGGCGCGATTATCGGCATCGGCTTAACCAACGCGCTATTGACCGGCTCGTCGGTGATGGATGCGTTAAACCTGCGTGAAGTGACCAAGATTTTCTCCTCGTTAATTGTCTCCCCCATCGTCGGCCTGGTCATTGCGGGTGGGCTGATTTTCCTGCTGCGCCGTTTCTGGAGCGGGACGAAAAAGCGTGACCGTATTCACCGCATTCCTGAAGATCGCAAAAAGAAAAAGGGCAAACGTAAGCCGCCATTCTGGACGCGTATTGCGCTGATTGTTTCCGCTGCGGGCGTGGCGTTTTCGCACGGCGCGAACGACGGGCAGAAAGGGATCGGCCTGGTGATGCTGGTACTGGTGGGGATTGCCCCTGCAGGTTTCGTCGTCAATATGAACGCGTCCGGCTATGAAATTACCCGTACCCGCGATGCCGTCATCAATTTCGAACACTATCTGCAACAGCATCCTGAACTACCGCAGAAGTTGATTGCGATGGAACCTCCATTGCCTGCGGCATCGACTGATGGCACGCAAGTGACGGAGTTCCATTGTCATCCGGCAAATACCTTTGATGCGATTGCGCGCGTTAAAACGATGCTGCCGGGCAATATGGAAAGCTACGAGCCGTTAAACGTAAGTCAACGCAGTCAGCTGCGCCGTATTATGCTTTGTATCTCTGATACCTCTGCGAAGCTGGCGAAACTGCCAGGCGTTAGCAAAGAAGACCAGAGCCTGCTGAAAAAACTGCGCAGCGATATGTTAAGCACCATTGAATATGCTCCAGTGTGGATCATCATGGCGGTGGCTTTAGCACTCGGTATTGGCACCATGATTGGCTGGCGCCGTGTAGCGATGACCATCGGTGAGAAAATTGGTAAGCGCGGCATGACTTATGCGCAAGGGATGGCGGCGCAGATGACGGCGGCGGTATCTATCGGTCTTGCCAGTTATATTGGGATGCCTGTTTCCACAACTCACGTACTCTCTTCTGCGGTGGCGGGGACGATGGTGGTAGATGGCGGTGGGTTACAGCGTAAAACGGTAACCAGTATCCTGATGGCGTGGGTGTTTACCTTACCGGCGGCAATTTTTCTGTCTGGTAGTCTGTACTGGATTGCATTGCAGCTTATCTAACCTTCCTGTTAATGCCCGGTCCTGCGATCGGGCATTATCACTTCTGACTAGCGATAACCTCGCGCTGTCATAAAATCCATTATCGCTTTTTCCGCATCAACCAGCACTTGTTCCAGCGGTTGGTTGGCATCGATATCAACCAGTTGCGCGCCTCCAAAGGTTAACTTTGGCGTTATGGCAATTTTCTTCGCCAGAGATTCTCGTTTGTGGTCAGGCTTACGCGCGCAGGCCACGTCCAGGGAGACATTGAGTTTGATGACCAGATCAGGCTTATGGCTCGCCATCCAGTGAAATGCTTTACGTTCCTGACTTGCCAGCCATGACACAAAACGACCACCTTCAACGTTAGGCGGGAACACCGTACCATCGTAAGCGCCAGGAATCTGGTCCTGTGGATAACGGTCGGTTAAAACAATTAACCCGCGACGACGACAGGCAAGCATATGACGAAAGCGCAGTAAGCGGCGGGCGACAAACGCTGTAATTACCAGCGCCGGAACTGGCCCAGGCAATTTTTTCGCTGTTTTCACTTTATTGCGTTCAATTGATTTATTAAGCGATTTTCCCATTAAGGGCAGTTTTACCACGGCACGACCGACATTTCCGGCTTGCTTTCCTAAATGAACTCTTTCTGCGGCGCCATATTTTTCGACAACGGTAATGAGATGTTCACAAACCGTTGACTTGCCTGAACCATCACTACCAATAACGGCTATTAATGGAGGTGTTATAGACTGCATGAATATATCCTTAAATTTAAATATCCATCCCAAATATTTATCTGGTTAATATGTTTTAATGAAAGCGTAATTCAGGTCAATGTGACAATTAACCATTGTCACAATAAGGTTGAACGGATATTCTGAGCACGGACCACGTAATATTCAATACATTATTTGCTGCCGGGTTTTTCGTGAATCAACGTAATATGTCAATAATTAATTCCATGCCAGTGCGTGTTATTGCCATTGTGGGATGTGATGGTTCAGGTAAATCGACCCTCACGGCAAGCCTGGTGAATGAACTGGCAGCAATAATGCCAACAGAACAAATTTATCTTGGGCAGTCTTCCGGACGAATTGGCGAATGGATTTCACAGTTCCCTATAATTGGCGCCCCTTTTGGGCGTTATCTGCGGGGTAAGGCAGCTCATGTACATGAAAAGCCCTCAACACCGCCTGGCAATATTACCGCGCTGGTTATCTATTTGCTTTCCTGCTGGCGGGCGTACAAGTTTCGAAAAATGTTGAGAAAAAGCCAGCATGGCTTTTTGTTGATTACCGACCGCTACCCGCAGGTTGAAGTCCCTGGCTTTCGTTTTGATGGTCCACAACTGGCTAAAACTAAAGGCGGTAACGGCTGGGTAAAAATGTTAAGGCAGCGCGAGCTGAAGCTGTACCAATGGATGGCGTCTTATTTGCCCGTATTGTTGATTCGTCTTGGCATTGATGAACAAACCGCGTTTTCGCGTAAACCTGACCATCAACTGGCGGCGTTACAGGAAAAAATCGCCGTTACGCCGCAACTGACTTTCAACGGCGCCAGGATCCTTGAACTGGATGGTCGGCAACCAGCCGATGAAATCCTGCAAGCGTCACTACGTGCAATTCACGCCGCACTTTCCTGATCACTAAAATGGATAGGGGATGATTTAAAGAATGGATGCACTACAAACGCAAGCTGTTAACAGCACTACCGCGCCGCAGCCCAGCTACATTCCGGGGCTAATTGCGGTGGTCGGGTGCGATGGCACCGGCAAATCCACGCTGACCACCGATCTGGTGAAATCATTGCAACAGCACTGGCAAACCGAGCGGCGCTATCTGGGGCTACTGTCCGGTGAAGACGGCGACAAAATCAAACGATTACCGTTGGTTGGTGTCTGGCTGGAGCGGCGACTGGCGGCAAAATCCTCGAAAACCCAAAGCATGAAAACTCGCTCTCCGGCGCTCTGGGCTGCGGTGATTATGTACTGCTTCTCGCTGCGAAGAATGGCGAACCTTCGTAAGGTTCAGCGACTGGCGCAAAGCGGCGTACTGGTGGTCAGCGATCGCTTTCCGCAGGCGGAAATTTCCGGTTTTTATTATGACGGGCCGGGGATTGGCGTCGAACGCGCGACCGGGAAAATCAACCAATTTCTGGCGCAGCGCGAGCGACAGTTATACCAACAAATGGCGCAGTACCGTCCTGAATTAATCATTCGTTTGGGGATTGATATTGATACTGCCATCTCCCGCAAGCCTGACCATGACTATGCCGAGTTGCAGGACAAAATCGGCGTCATGTCGAAGATTGGCTATAACGGCACAAAAATTTTAGAGATTGATTCCAGAGCGCCCTACAGCGAAGTGCTGGAACAGGCACAGAAAGCGGTTTCTCTGGTTGCCATCGTTTCTGACCGCCGAAGCTTGACTTAAGGCAGACGGGATATTTTTCATTTTTCAACGATAAGGTCAGGCTGAATTGGCAGGTTTTAACATCAAACATTGGTTTGCAGATGGAGCCTTTCGCACCATTATTCGTAACAGCGCCTGGTTAGGCTCCAGCAATGTCGTGAGTGCCTTGCTGGGCTTACTGGCGCTTTCGTGCGCCGGTAAAGGAATGACTCCAGCGATGTTTGGCGTACTTGTCGTCATACAGTCTTATGCCAAGTCGATTAGTGATTTTATTAAGTTTCAGACATGGCAGTTGGTGGTGCAGTACGGAACGCCAGCATTAACCAACAATAATCCTCAGCAATTCCGTAATGTTGTCTCATTTTCCTTCTCGCTGGATATCGTCAGCGGCGCGGTGGCGATTGTCGGCGGCATTGCCTTACTGCCATTCCTTTCCCATTCATTAGGTCTGGATGACCAAAGCTTTTGGCTGGCGGCGCTCTATTGCACACTTATTCCTTCAATGGCTTCCTCCACGCCGACTGGCATTTTGCGTGCGGTTGATCGCTTCGACTTAATTGCTGTACAGCAGGCGACGAAACCTTTTCTGCGTGCGGCGGGCAGCGTAATCGCCTGGTATTTTAACTTTGGCTTTGCCGGATTTGTTATCGCCTGGTACGCATCGAATCTGGTTGGCGGCACCATGTACTGGTGGTTTGCCGCGCGCGAATTACGCCGCAGAAATATCCATAACGCGTTCAAATTGAATCTGTTTGAGTCTGCCCGACACATCAAAGGCGCATGGAGTTTTGTCTGGTCAACCAACATTGCCCATTCCATTTGGTCGGCGCGTAATTCATGTAGCACGGTACTGGTGGGGATCGTATTAGGGCCAGCTGCTGCCGGGTTATTTAAAATCGCCATGACATTCTTCGATGCTGCCGGGACGCCCGCCAGTTTGTTGGGTAAGAGTTTTTACCCTGAAGTCATGCGCTTAGATCCACGAACTACCAGACCGTGGCTCCTGGGTGTGAAGTCTGGATTACTGGCTGGTGGGATTGGCATTCTGGTGGCGCTGGCCGTGTTAATCGTTGGCAAGCCACTTATTTCACTGGTGTTTGGTGTTAAGTATCTCGAAGCGTATGACCTGATCCAGGTGATGCTCGGAGCCATTGTTATTTCGATGCTGGGCTTCCCACAGGAGTCATTATTGCTAATGGCGGGGAAACAGCGTGCTTTTCTCGTGGCGCAAACCATCGCCTCAATCGGCTACATCGTGTTGCTGTTCATGTTCTGCCATCTGTTAGGCGTGCTGGGGGCAGCATTTGCTTACTTCGGTGGGCAATGTCTTGATGTGGTGCTCTCGTTAATTCCGACATTAAAGGCGTTCTTTCAACGCCATTTATTGGCCTATAACGCAGTGGGAGAAAAATCCCAATGATGAAAAAATATTTTCCACTTGAGGTCAGTGAGCGTTTATTTATCGCGGTCGAAGAAGATGATGTTGTTGACGCTCAAGTTAGCTTACCACCAACGATCGCACTGCGTTGTTCATCGGAAATTATTCATGATAATTATGCATTATGCCTGAGATTCTGGTTGGACGGAGTCAATCGCAAGGCGTTACTCCACCTGACCCTGAAGCAGGCTAAAGGTGACCCTCTTACCGACGAAGAACGCAAACAGTATAAATACATGCGAGCGCGCTACAAGCATCTGCGTTTTGCGCAACGGCTGTATTTAAAGAAGCATCAGGCTGGTTTTTTATTTGGCAAAACGACCGTTTTTCTGGGGCATTTTCAGGATGGTTTTCGTAACGGTAAGAAAAATATTGTGTCGTATTACGGCAACCTGTTACGTATTTATTTAAGCTCTCCTGTCTGGTGGCTGGTGAACTATTCATTACGCCATAGCCAGCTAGAAAGCGTTAATGGTTTTATCGCTTATCGCCAGAAGCAAATGCGCATCCTGAAAAAAATTATTGCCAGGCCGCAGCTAACCGGCAGGGAATTTCATGATGTGCGAAAAATCATCAGTCAGCAGGTTTCTTATTACGACACTCTAAGATCGATTGATCCCGAAAATACAGAGGCGTTGCAGATTTCCCGCTTCCTGGCGGCCATTAATGGCCTGATGGGGGATAAGCACGACGATATGGTGGCGGATGATTTGGACAATCGCCAATCGTATGATGCGCCAGTGGCACTCGACAGCGATATTCGTCAGCGCTTAGAACTGCTGATTTCGCGTTTTCCGCTATAACCGGAGTAATGATGCCCTCTCGTCTGATTACTGCGCTGATATTTTCACTCTTCTCGTTCGGCGCTACTGCGCACAATTTCGTCATCGGAAAACCGATCACACCTGTTTATATTCAGGACGGTGGCGAATTGCTGCTCAAAAATGACGAAATTTACTATCAAAAGTGGAACAGCACGCAGCTGAAGGGAAAAGTCCGCATTATTCAGTATATCGCCGGACGAAAGTCAGCGAAGAAGAAGAACTCTCTGTTAATCAAAGCAGTAGAAACAGCAAACTTTCCTCAGGATCGTTTTCAGCCCACCACCATTGTGAACACCGATGATGTAATCTTCGGCACTGGCTATTTTGTGACAGGTAAAATTGAAAAAAATAAACGTCGTTATCCGTGGGCGCAATTCGTAATCGACGGCAGCGGTCTGGGGCGCGTTGCCTGGCAACTGCCGAAACAGAGTTCAACCATTCTGGTGCTGAATAAATACGGGCAAATTCAGTGGGCGAAGGACGGCAGCCTGACGCCAGAAGAGGTTGATCAGGTCATTGCGTTGGCGCAGAAGCTGATCAATGAATAAAAAACTCAAAGGATTGAGGACGTTAGTGAGATGAAGCTGGTTGAACACTACATCATGCGTGGTACGCGCCGTCTGGTGCTGATTATCGTTGGTTTTTTGATCTTTATCTTCGCCAGTTACTCTGCACAGCGTTACCTGACCGAAGCAGCCAATGGGACTTTAGCGCTTGATGTAGTACTTAATGTTGTTTTCTACAAAGTGCTGATAGCGCTTGAAATGTTACTTCCAGTGGGCCTGTATGTGTCGGTTGGTGTGACACTTGGGCAGATGTATACCGACTCAGAAATTACCGCTATCTCTGCGGCGGGCGCCAGTCCCGCACGTTTGTATAAAGCCGTTCTGTATCTGGCAATTCCATTAAGTATTTTTGTCACGCTGTTGTCGATGTATGGTCGGCCCTGGGCTTATGCGCAGATTTATCAACTGGAACAACAGTCGCAGTCGGAGCTGGATGTTCGCCAGTTGCGGGCAAAGAAATTTAACACTAACGATAACGGACGAATGATCATTTCGCAGACGGTTGATCAGGATAATAATCGCCTGACTGACGCGCTGATTTATACTTCTACTGCCAATCGAACCCGTGTTTTCCGCGCCCGTTCGGTTGATGTGGTTGACCCATCACCCGAGAAACCGACCGTTATGTTGCACAACGGGACCGCCTATCTTCTTGATCATCAGGGGCGTGACGACAACGAACAGATCTACCGTAATCTGCAATTACATCTTAATCCACTGGATCAAAGTGCCAACGTCAAACGTAAAGCATAATCGGTCGCGGAACTGGCGCGCTCTGTATTTCCTGCCGATCATGCCGAACTGCAATGGCGACAAAGCCGTGGCCTGACAGCGTTGTTGATGGCTCTGCTGGCCATCTCTTTAAGTCGGGTAAAACCGCGGCAAGGGCGATTTTCAACGTTACTGCCACTGACGTTGCTGTTTGTTGCCATTTTTTATGGCGGTGACGTCTGCCGTACGCTGGTGGCTAACGGCACGATTCCCCTCATTCCTGGTTTGTGGTTAGTGCCCGGACTCATGCTAATGGGCCTGTTGATGCTGGTCGCACGCGACTTCTCCTTGCTGCAGAAATTTTCCCGATGAATGTTTTCAGTCGCTATTTAATCCGCCATCTCTTCCTCGGTTTTGCTGCCGCTGCCGGGCTACTGCTGCCGCTTTTTACCACCTTCAACTTGATTAACGAACTGGATGATGTCAGTCCGGGTGGTTATCTCTGGACTCAGGCGGTGCTGGTGGTACTGATGACCTTACCGCGCACACTGGTCGAACTTTCGCCGTTTATCGCGTTATTGGGTGGGATTGTTGGTCTCGGGCAGTTATCGAAAAATAGTGAACTTACCGCCATTCGCAGCACGGGGTTTTCTATCTTCCGTATTGCACTGGTGGCGCTGGTCGCCGGGATACTGTGGACTGTTTCGTTAGGCGCGATTGATGAGTGGGTGGCGTCGCCATTGCAGCAACAGGCGCTGCAAATCAAATCTACCGCGATAGCGTTGGGGGATGACGATGACATTACCGGCAATATGCTGTGGGCCAGGCGCGGTAATGAATTTGTGACGGTGAAATCGCTGAACGAACAGGGCCAGCCGGTAGGCATAGAGATATTTCACTATCGCGACGATCTCTCGCTCGAATCCTACATTTATGCACGCAGTGCCACCATTGAAGACGACAAAACGTGGATCCTGCACGGCGTGAATCATAAAAAATGGCTGAATGGCAAAGAAACGCTGGAAACATCAGATAATCTTGGCTGGCAATCGGCCTTCACCAGTATGAATCTTGAAGAGTTATCGATGCCGGGGAATACTTTTTCTGTCCGTCAGCTCAATCATTACATCCATTATTTGCAGGAAACCGGACAACCCAGCAGCGAATACCGCCTTGCACTGTGGGAGAAGCTGGGGCAACCCATTTTAACTCTGGCGATGATTTTACTTGCTGTGCCCTTTACCTTTAGCGCCCCGCGCTCACCAGGGATGGGTAGCCGTCTCGCTGTAGGCGTCATCGTTGGCTTGCTTACCTGGATTAGCTATCAAATCATGGTCAATCTGGGATTGCTATTTGCGTTGAGTGCGCCCGCTACCGCACTCGGTTTACCAGTAGCGTTTGTGCTGGTGGCGTTAATGCTGGTGTATTGGTACGACAGGCAACATTAATAATCCCGCCGAGGGGTAACACCACGGCGGGCTCACGTTACTGCTTCAGAGTAGCGAACGCCTGAATGATGGCATCGATTTGTTCACAACTGTGGGCAGCGTTTACGCTACAGCGCAACAGCGTAATACCCGCAGGCGCGGCAGGTGGCAGGATAAGATTCACATACACGCCCAGCGAAATAAGCTCACGCCAGATGCGTAAACCTTCCTCTTTCGAACCGATTATTACCGGCACTACCGGACTAATATGTGAGCTTAACTCGTAACCCAGTTTTTGCAGCCCGTCATACAGATGGTTGGCATTATCCATCAGTTTTTGCCGCAGCTCTGGTTGAGTGGCAATGGTTCTTAACGACGAGCGCACGGTTGCAATGCAGGAAGGAGAAGGGGAGGCGGTAAAAATATACGGACGGCTGCCGTAGCGCAGCACTTCCATCGCTTCCGAACCCACGGCAAAACCACCAATAGAAGCCAGGCTTTTACTGAAGGTGCCAACGATAATATCCACATCATCTTCAACGCCAACGGCTTCAACCAGTCCGCGCCCCGTTGCGCCTAACACGCCAAATGAATGCGCTTCATCGACAATCAAATAACCGCCGAGACGACGTTTGATATCAACGATTTCCGCCAGCGGTGCGACGTCACCGAGCATACTGTAGATGCCCTCAACGATGATAATCGCCTCTTTTGCTCGTTCACCGAGGCGCACCATGCGACGTTCCAGATCTTTAGCATCGTTATGGCGGAAACGAATGATCTCCGCGCCGCCGAGAGAACAGGCGTCATAAATACTGGCGTGGCTGTCGGCATCCAACAACACCACGGCGTTATGGTCGGCAAGTGCGCTGATGACACCTAAATTAGCGGTATAACCGGTTGAAAAAACGATAGCGGTAGGGCGATTGAAAAACTCGGCGATCTCTTTCTCTAACGCCAGATGCGGCGCATAACTACCATTAGCCATACGTGAACCGGTGGTGCCGGTGCCTTGCGTCGCTAACGCTGCCTGACCATCGGCGATGGCATCATGATTGAAGGTTAAACCGAGATAATTATTGGTCCCGGCCAGAATCACTTTTTTATCGCCAATGCGCCCTTCGGTGGCGGAGTACACTTCATCAATACAGGTGCCAAACGGCGTTAACCCGTTATCGCTAAATTGCAGTCGCTCGCCCGCAAGACGCGCATATTTATCGTATAGCCCCATTATTTATTCTCCAGCCATGGAAGTAGTGTTTCCATTAATTGCACAGGGGTTTTGACATCCAGCAGAATATTAATAGGAATGGAAATATCAAATCTGTCTTCCAGCATCATTAAGAGATCCATCACTTTAATCGACTCCAGGCCGAGATCGTTGACGAGATCGCTGTCAGGCTTAATTTCCACACCGTTTTCGACCAAATCCTGTAAACAGGAAAGGATGTAATCCATTACTATTTCACGATTTACCATAGAAACGTTAACACACCTTTAAACAAGACAATCAAAATAGCCCGTTGCGTAATGCGTGTTCCAGGCTAATCCCGGGAAACCAATTAATATCTTCAGAAATACGGTTATTACTTGCCGACCAGTCGGCGTGGGTTAATTCACGAATTTTCGAGCGGGTCAGCATAGGTTCTTTACCGGCCAGGCGACTCAACGCGGTACTGACATCTGCAAGGCAGGTGAGCAACGGCAGAGGAATGCCGACCATCCGTACAGCTCCTTGACGGGCGGCGGCGGCCAGTTGTTGCACGCGCTGCCAGTCATAGCCACCGGCGACACCATCACATAATTCATACGTTTGCGCCTGTACGGAATCGGCGCTTAACCACTGACCCACGGCTTGCGCAAAATCGGTGACGTGCAGGAAAGAGAGCTGCGTCTCTGGTGCGCCCAGCCGTGGCAGCAGGCCGCGCAGCATCCAGTCAAACAGTGGTTTTAACTCTTTATCGCCGGGGCCATAGACTGCTGTTGGGCGAAAAATGCCCAGCGTAATTTTGTCCGCCACTGCTGCTAGTCGTTGTTCGGCGACGTGTTTGGATTTCGCGTACCAGGAGAGTTCGGGATGGCGCGCCGCCAGCGAAGAGATAAAAAGAAAACGTTGGCAAAAGCCACTCTCTTTTGCCGCCTGCATCAGGCGCAGACTGCCGTCAACGTTACAGCGAGTAAAGACATCCTCTTTGTGTCCGCGTACTTGCCCGGCGCAATGGACCACAGCACCGGCACCAGCAACCAACTCGCTAAGTGAATGCGTATCTTCCAGCGAACCGCGCACCCAGATGAGATTGTCATTGACGTGAGCGCGGGAAGTACGCGTCAATGCGCGGACGTGAAAGCCGCGGGCGAGCAGGTTATCGACAATATATTTACCGATAAACCCGGTAGCGCCCGTTACCGCGACAGTTTGATTCATGCGAGTGATTCCTGCACATGGAAACTGGCGGCAACGGCCTTCTGATAACGTTTTTTGGCTTCTGCGCGGGCGGGCTTGCCGGAAGATGTGCGAGGAATGCTGTGGGGCGGTAACAGGTCGATAGCCGCGGTTACGCCAAATTCGCTTTGTATCCGCGCCGCCAGCGAGTGGATAAGCTGCGTGCGGCGCTCTGCGTCGCTGATCCGACACTGGATCTGCAAAATGATTTTTTCCTGGGCGGTAACAAACGCAATGGCATCGCCAGAGTGAATTTCTGGCTCCTGTTCCGCAATGTATTCAATATCCTGCGGCCAGATATTACGCCCACGAATAATAATCAGGTCTTTAATGCGCCCGGTGACATACAGATAACCGTCCAGCAGATAGCCGAGATCGCCGGTATCTAACCAGCCCGTCGCGGTAATTTCGTCTTGTGAAGCCTGATCGCCAAAGTAACCGCTCATCAGGCTGGGGCCGGAGATGCAAATATGGCCCACCACACGTTCCGCTACTGGTATACCTGCTTCATTACGGATTTCAATGCCATGTTCCGGCAATGCCTTACCACAGTTGACGAAAGTTGATACGGCACGTGTTTCAACACCTGGCTTCACGGCTTTACCCTGGTATTCGAGGATATCGCGATCCACTTCATTGACCACAACTCCGGAGGCTTCATCGGAGAAGCTGACGGCCAGCGCGTTTTCTGCCAGTCCGTAGCAGGGCATAAACGTTTTATCGTCAAAGTTAACCTGACGAAAACATTCAGAAAATTGATGGAGTTGTTCTGCGGAGATGGGTTCAGCGCCAATACCCGCGACGCGCCAGCAGGAGAGATCCAGCTCAGCGAGATCTTTTTCATTCACGCGGCGCTGGCACAATTCATAGCCAAACGGCGGCGCAACGGAAACAGTGCCACGATTTTTACTGATCAATTTAAGCCATTGCAGTGGGCGCATGGCGAAATCCTGGGTGCGCAAATAATCCACCGAAAGCTGCGTGGCTACAGGTGTCAGGAGAAAACCGACCAGCCCCATATCATGGTAGAAAGGCAGCCAGGAGACGCAGCGGTCGCCAGGGCGTAATTTAATGCCATCGTGGCTGATGGCGCGTAGATTAGCCATCACTTCGCGGTGAGTGATGATAACGCCACGGGGAAAACGGGTGCTGCCGGAGGTGTACTGCAAATAGGCGATATCGTCCGGAATTGGACGCTGGAGCGCAACATCGGCTTCCGGTAATGCCTTAAACCAGGCGTGGCTTAAAACATGTAATTCGGGGTTATCATGCGTCGCGGCATTGACCAGCGGCAACCATTCATCGCCAGTGATTATCGCGGCTGGTTGGCAGCTTGCCAGTAAACCTTGCAGTTTGGTGCTCCAGGAATCCCTCTGACCGACGCCCATTGGAATCGCCAATGGTACGGCAACTAATCCAGCATACTGGCAGGCAAAAAATGCCTCGACAAACCCGCTACTGGTTTCGGCAATCAGCGCCACGCGATCGCCTTTTTTCAGGTTCAGCGATAGCAGCCGCCTGGCTCCTGTTTCCGCTCGCACTTTTAAAGTGTGATATTCCAGTTCATCTTCAAGCTGGCTACGCCTGTCATAAAAATTCATTCCGGCGTTACTCAGAGCGGCATAGTCCAAAGCATCAACCAGCGTTGGAAAATCGGCATAGCGCATAGGCAAAGAATGCGTAAAGATTTTATTGGACATATACACCACAAGAAAATTGGATATCAAAAATAAAATGACAATAATGCGGTGGATTATATATGCATAAAAGATAAATGAGATAGTATTTTCATCGTTGTGATATTGAACATTGATTAAGATAATAAGTTCTGCTCTGTTATTTTTTATTGTGAATAATATTTAATTTATGAATGTATTAAGGTGATGCCTTGTCGGGTCGCTTAAGTCTATAAGAGACATTATTGACTGTTTAACGCAGTCACTGGTTTTATCAACATCATTAATAAATATTGTTTTGTCTTCGTTTGTATTCATTGGGTGGATTATTAAGGTGCCATTCGTTGCGGTTACTGCCTGTTTTTCACCGTTAATTATTTGTTATCCACGTAAATATGGAATGCGATCTGCTGATGATTAAAATTGAAAAAGTAATAAATAAAAACGACTTAAAAGCATTTATCGCTTTTCCGTCGTCACTTTATCTCGATGATCCAAACTGGATCCCTCCTTTATGCATTGAACGCAGTGAGCATCTGTCACAAAAGAATCCGGGAACGGACCATATTATCTGGCAGGCATGGGTGGCGAAAAAAGAGGGGCAGGTAGTAGGGCGCATTACCGCGCAAATCGATACCTTGCACCGCGAGCGTTACGGCGAGGATACCGGTCATTTCGGCATGATTGACGCCATTGATGATTCGCAGGTTTTTAAAGCTTTATTTGACGTAGCGGAAGCGTGGTTGAAGTCACAAGGCGCACGCAACATCACCGGGCCTTTCAGCCTGAATATCAATCAGGAAAGCGGATTACTGATTGAAGGTTTTGACACACCACCCAGTGCGATGATGCCGCACGGTAAACCGTGGTATGCCGCGCATATTGAACAACTGGGTTATCACAAAGGTATTGATTTACTGGCGTGGTGGATGCAGCGAACCGATCTCACTTTCTCTCCGGCGCTAAAAAAACTGATGGATCAGGTGCGCAAAAAGGTGACCATTCGCTGCATCAATCGTCAGCGGTTTGCCGAAGAGATGCAGATCCTGCGTGAGATTTTCAACTCCGGCTGGCAGCACAACTGGGGATTTGTGCCGTTTACCGAACATGAATTTGCGACCATGGGCGATCAACTTAAGTATCTGGTGCCGGACGATATGATCTACATCGCCGAGATTGATTCTGCACCCTGCGCGTTTATTGTCGGCTTACCGAACATCAACGAGGCGATTGCCGATCTGAACGGATCGCTCTTTCCCTTCGGCTGGGCAAAATTGCTGTGGCGCTTGAAAGTCAGCGGTGTGCGGACCGCGCGAGTGCCGCTAATGGGGGTTCGCGACGAGTATCAGTTCAGCCGCATCGGCCCGGTGATTGCGCTGTTATTGATTGAAGCCTTACATGATCCGTTTGCCCGCCGGAAGATCGATGCGCTGGAAATGTCATGGATCCTCGAAACCAATACAGGCATGAATAACATGCTGGAACGCATTGGGGCGGAGCCGTACAAGCGTTACCGCTTGTATGAAAAGCAGATTTAACTCCAGCTAACTCTGGTTCATTTCCAGCGGCACCGCCGAACGAATCAAATGGTGGCCTTCCAGTTCGATATCGTGGAGATTCTTTTTCACGGTCATCACATGATCGCGGGCGGCGCGCTGGGCGACATGCGGGAGTCGCTGCAACACCGCGTTATAGATCCGCGCATGCTGGCGATCGATCTGTTTTTTTTGCTGTGGTCGATGGTAGAGATTATTCACGCTGGCAAACACCGAATTAAACATTAGATCGGTCAATGATTGCAGCGTAAACACCAGCACCTGATTGTGGGAAGCCTGACAAATGGCGAGATGGAAAGCGTGATCCAGCTGTGCATGTTCGATCAGCGAAAGCTCTTTGTTGTGCTCACTGGCAGCGAGCATTTTTTCATAACAGCGGGTTATCAAAACAAAATCAGCCTGGGTTCCCAGCGTAGCCGCCAACCTTGCCGATTCGCCCTCCAGCAATGCGCGAACGTCAAGCAGATCGTACAGCGTTCGCGGCTGCGTGCTGAACAGATGAATTAGCGGGCTGGTGTCCTGGACCCGATTAAGCCGCGCGACCCGAGAATCGCGACCCTGCGCTGTTTCAATAATCCCGCGCCCGCGCAGCACGGTCAGTCCTTCACGCAGTGCGGAACGCGAGAAGCCGAGCTTTTCGCACAGCCGACGCTCCGAGGGAAGCGGCTGACCGACCTTCAGTACGCCGTCGATAATTAACCGTTCGATACTCTCAGCAACTACTTCGCAAATAGGGCGACGTTCATCTTTCATTCCCGGACCTCGTGCACAGGTAGGACCAATTTTTCTGTTCTTAACTCGCGAAACACGTACATCACGTAAGTGATTATGTTACATCAATTTAACATTGAGTTAACCAACGCGAAGTCACAGAGATGGAAAAAAAATGGTCTGACCGGTAGCTAAAGAGATAGACGAAAACGAAAACCCCGCTTAATAACTGTTCACAGAAGCAGCGCGCAAAAATCAGCTGCCACACAACACAACAAAGCGAACCCTACTCATGAGCATCTTGTACGAAGAGCGTCTTGATGGCGCTTTACCCGATGTCGACCGCACATCGGTACTGATGGCACTGCGTGAGCATGTCCCTGGACTGGAGATCCTGCATACCGATGAGGAGATCACTCCTTACGAATGTGACGGGTTGAGCGCGTATCGCACGCGTCCATTACTGGTTGTTCTGCCTAAGCAGATGGAACAGGTGACGGCGATTCTGGCCGTTTGCCACCGCCTGCGTGTGCCGGTGGTGACCCGTGGCGCAGGCACCGGGCTTTCTGGCGGCGCGCTGCCGCTGGAAAAAGGTGTGTTGTTGGTGATGGCGCGCTTTAAAGAGATCCTCGACATTAACCCCGTCGGACGCCGTGCGCGCGTGCAGCCGGGCGTGCGTAACCTGGCGATCTCCCAGGCCGTAGCACCGCATAATCTCTATTATGCACCGGACCCTTCCTCGCAAATCGCCTGTTCGATTGGCGGCAACGTGGCGGAAAACGCGGGGGGCGTCCACTGCCTGAAATATGGTCTGACCGTACATAACCTGCTGAAAATTGAAGTGCAAACGCTGGACGGCGAGGCGCTGACGCTGGGATCGGACGCGCTGGATTCGCCTGGTTTTGACCTGCTGGCGCTGTTCACCGGATCGGAAGGTATGCTCGGCGTGACCACCGAAGTGACGGTAAAACTGCTGCCGAAGCCGCCCGTGGCGCGTGTGTTGTTAGCCAGCTTTGACTCGGTAGAAAAAGCCGGACTTGCGGTTGGTGACATCATCGCCAATGGCATTATCCCCGGCGGGCTGGAGATGATGGATAACCTGTCGATCCGCGCGGCAGAAGATTTTATTCATGCCGGTTATCCCGTCGACGCCGAAGCGATTTTGTTATGCGAGCTGGACGGCGTGGAGTCTGACGTACAGGAAGACTGCGAGCGAGTTAACGACATCTTACTGAAAGCGGGCGCGACTGACGTCCGTCTGGCACAGGATGAAGCAGAGCGCGTACGTTTCTGGGCTGGCCGCAAGAACGCTTTTCCGGCGGTGGGGCGCATCTCTCCCGATTACTACTGCATGGACGGCACCATCCCACGCCGCGCGCTACCTGGCGTACTGGAAGGCATTGCCCGTTTATCGCAGCAATATGATTTACGCGTCGCCAACGTCTTTCATGCCGGAGACGGCAACATGCACCCGTTAATCCTTTTCGATGCCAACGAACCCGGTGAATTTGCCCGCGCGGAAGAGCTGGGCGGGAAGATCCTCGAACTCTGCGTTGAAGTGGGCGGCAGCATCAGTGGGGAACATGGCATCGGGCGCGAAAAAATCAATCAAATGTGCGCCCAGTTCAACAGCGATGAAATCACGACCTTCCATGCAGTCAAGGCGGCGTTTGATCCCGATGGTTTGCTGAACCCAGGAAAAAACATCCCCACGCTACACCGCTGTGCTGAATTTGGTGCCATGCACGTGCATCACGGTCATTTACCTTTCCCTGAACTGGAGCGTTTCTGATGCTACGCGAGTGTGATTACAGCCAGGCGCTGCTGGAGCAGGTGAATCAGGCGATTAGTAATAAAACGCCGCTGGTGATTCAGGGAAGCAATAGCAAAGCCTTTTTAGGCCGTCCTGTCACCGGGCAAACGCTGGATGTGCGTTGTCATCGCGGCATTGTTAATTACGACCCGACCGAGCTGGTGATAACCGCGCGTGCCGGAACGCCGCTGGTGGCGATTGAAGCGGCGCTGGAAAGCGCGGGGCAAATGCTCCCCTGCGAGCCGCCGCATTATGGTGAAGAAGCTACCTGGGGCGGGATGGTCGCCTGCGGGCTGGCGGGGCCGCGTCGCCCGTGGAGCGGTTCGGTCCGCGATTTTGTCCTCGGCACGCGCATCATTACCGGCACAGGAAAACATCTGCGTTTTGGCGGCGAAGTGATGAAAAACGTTGCCGGATACGATCTCTCGCGATTAATGGCCGGAAGCTACGGTTGTCTTGGCGTGCTCACTGAAATCTCAATGAAAGTGTTACCGCGACCGCGCGCCACCCTGAGCCTGCGTCGGGAAATCAGCCTGCAAGAAGCCATGAGTGAAATCGCCCAGTGGCAACTTCAGCCGCTACCCATTAGTGGCTTATGTTACTTCGACAACGCGTTGTGGATCCGCCTTGAAGGCGGTGAAGGATCGGTGAAAGCGGCGCGTGAACTGCTGGGGGGCGAAGAGGTTGCGGGTCAGTTCTGGCAGCAATTGCGTGAACAACAACTGCCGTTCTTCTCGTTACCAGGTACCTTATGGCGCATTTCATTACCCAGCGATGCGCCGATGATGGATTTACCCGGCGAACAACTGATCGACTGGGGCGGCGCGTTACGCTGGCTGAAATCGACAGCCGATGACAATCAAATCCATCGCATCGCCCGCAACGCTGGCGGTCATGCGACCCGCTTTAGTGCCGGAGATGGCGGCTTTGCCGCGCTACCGGCTCCTTTATTCCGCTATCACCAGCAGCTTAAACAGCAGCTCGATCCTTGCGGCGTGTTTAACCCCGGTCGCATGTACGCGGAACTTTAAGGAGCAGGCTATGCAAACCCGGTTAACCGAAGAGATGCGGCAGAACGCGCGAGCGCAGGAAGCCGACAGCATCCTGCGCGCCTGTGTTCATTGCGGATTTTGTACCGCAACCTGCCCAACTTATCAGCTATTGGGCGATGAACTGGACGGGCCGCGCGGGCGCATCTATCTGATTAAACAGGTGTTGGAAGGCAACGAAGTTACGCTTAAAACACAGGAGCATCTCGATCGCTGTCTCACTTGCCGTAATTGTGAAACCACCTGTCCTTCTGGTGTGCGCTATCACAATTTGCTGGATATCGGGCGTGATATTGTCGAGCAGAAAGTGAAACGCCCACTGCCGGAGCGAATGCTGCGCGAAGGGCTGCGTCAGGTGGTGCCGCGTCCGGCGGTCTTTCGCGCATTGACGCAGGTAGGGCTGGTGCTGCGACCGTTTTTGCCAGAACAGATAAGAGCAAAATTACCCGCTGAAACGGTGAAAGCCAAACCGCGTCCACCGCTGCGCCATAAGCGCCGGGTTTTAATGCTGGAAGGTTGCGCCCAGCCTACACTTTCGCCCAACACTAACGCGGCAACCGCGCGGGTGCTGGATCGTCTGGGGATCAGCGTCATGCCAGCTAACGAAGCAGGCTGTTGTGGCGCGGTGGACTATCATCTTAATGCGCAAGAGAAAGGGTTAGCGCGGGCGCGAAATAACATTGATGCCTGGTGGCCCGCGCTTGAAGCAGGTGCCGAGGCAATTTTGCAAACCGCCAGCGGCTGCGGCGCGTTCGTTAAAGAGTATGGGCAGATGCTGAAAAACGATGCGTTGTATGCCGATAAAGCGCGTCAGGTCAGTGAGCTGGCGGTCGATTTAGTCGAACTTCTGCGCGAGGAACCGCTGGAAAAACTGGCAATTCGCGGCGATAAAAAACTGGCCTTCCACTGCCCGTGTACCCTACAACATGCGCAAAAGCTGAACGGCGAAGTGGAAAAAGTGTTGCTTCGTCTTGGATTTACCTTAACCGATGTTCCCGACAGCCATCTGTGCTGCGGGTCGGCGGGAACATATGCGTTAACGCATCCCGATCTGGCGCGCCAGTTGCGGGATAACAAAATGAATGCGCTGGAAAGCGGCAAACCGGAAATGATCGTCACCGCCAACATTGGTTGCCAGACGCATCTGGCGAGCGCCGGTCGTACCTCTGTGCGTCACTGGATTGAAATTGTAGAACAAGCCCTTGAAAAGGAATAACAAAATGAAAACTAAAGTCATTCTTAGCCAGCAAATGGCGAGTGCAATTATTGCCGCAGGTCAGGAAGAAGCGCAGAAAAATAACTGGTCTGTTTCCATTGCTGTTGCCGATGACGGCGGTCATCTGCTGGCGTTAAGTCGCATGGACGATTGCGCGCCGATAGCGGCCTACATCTCTCAGGAGAAAGCGCGTACTGCCGCGCTGGGGCGTCGCGAAACTAAGGGCTATGAAGAGATGGTGAACAACGGACGTACCGCGTTCGTGACTGCGCCGTTACTGACGTCGCTGGAAGGTGGCGTACCGGTTGTTGTTGATGGACAAATTATTGGTGCCGTGGGCGTTTCTGGTTTAACCGGAGCACAGGATGCGCAGGTCGCGAAAGCGGCAGCAGCGGTGTTGGCGAAATAAGCGAAAACGAGGAGATAAACAATGAGTCAAACCATAACCCAGGGCCGTTTACGCATTGACGCCAATTTTAAACGTTTTGTGGATGAAGAAGTTTTACCGGGAACAGGGCTGGACGCTGCGGCGTTCTGGCGCAATTTTGATGAGATCGTTCACGATCTGGCGCCAGAAAATCGTCAATTACTGGCAGAGCGCGATCGCATTCAGGCGGCGCTGGACGAATGGCATCGCAGCAATCCGGGGCCGGTAAAAGACAAAGCGGCTTATAAATCTTTCCTGCGTGAACTGGGCTATCTCGTGCCGCAGCCGGACCACGTTACGGTGGAAACCACGGGCATCGATAGCGAAATCACCAGTCAGGCGGGGCCACAACTGGTGGTTCCGGCGATGAACGCCCGCTACGCGCTGAACGCGGCAAACGCTCGCTGGGGCTCACTGTACGATGCGTTATACGGCAGCGACATCATCCCACAGGAAGGGGCGATGGTCAGTGGCTACGATCCGCAGCGCGGTGAGCAGGTTATCGCCTGGGTTCGGCGTTTCCTCGATGAATCTCTACCGCTGGAAAACGGCAGCTATCAGGATGTGGTGGCGTTTAAGGTGGTCGACAAACAATTACGTATCCAGTTGAAAAATGGTAAAGAAACCACGTTACGTACTCCGGCACAGTTTGTCGGTTACCGTGGTAATGCCGCTGCGCCGACCTGCATTTTGCTGAAAAATAACGGCCTGCATATTGAGCTGCAAATCGATGCCAACGGGCGGATTGGCAAAGACGATCCGGCGCACATCAACGACGTTATCGTTGAAGCCGCCATCAGTACCATTCTCGACTGTGAAGATTCGGTCGCTGCGGTTGATGCGGAAGATAAAATCCTGCTGTACCGTAACCTGCTGGGCCTGATGCAGGGGACTCTGCAAGAGAAAATGGAGAAAAACGGTCGGCAAATCGTGCGTAAACTGAATGACGATCGTCAGTACACCGCCGCCGATGGCTCTGAAATTTCTCTGCACGGGCGCTCGCTGCTGTTTATCCGTAACGTAGGTCATTTGATGACCATTCCCGTAATTTGGGACAGCGAAGGCAATGAAATTCCGGAAGGTATTCTTGATGGCGTCATGACTGGCGCGATTGCCCTCTATGATTTAAAAGTGCAGAAAAACTCGCGCACTGGCAGCGTCTATATTGTGAAGCCGAAAATGCACGGTCCGCAGGAAGTGGCGTTCGCCAACAAACTGTTTACCCGCGTTGAGGCAATGCTCGGTATGGCACCGAATACCCTGAAAATGGGCATTATGGATGAAGAACGCCGGACCTCGCTGAACTTGCGTAGCTGTATCGCTCAGGCGCGCAACCGCGTGGCGTTCATCAATACCGGTTTCCTCGACCGTACTGGCGATGAGATGCATTCGGTGATGGAAGCTGGCCCGATGCTGCGTAAAAACCAGATGAAATCGACGCCGTGGATCAAAGCCTACGAGCGCAATAACGTGCTTTCCGGTCTGTTCTGCGGGCTGCGCGGTAAAGCGCAAATCGGCAAAGGCATGTGGGCAATGCCGGACCTGATGGCAGACATGTACAGCCAGAAGGGCGACCAGTTACGTGCCGGGGCAAACACGGCCTGGGTTCCGTCGCCAACTGCCGCTACGCTCCATGCGCTGCACTACCACCAAACCAACGTACAGAGCGTGCAAGCCAACATTGCCCAGACCGAGTTCAATGCTGAATTTGAACCGCTGCTGGACGATCTGCTGACCATTCCGGTTGCTGAAAATGCTAACTGGTCGGCGCAAGAGATCCAACAAGAGCTGGATAACAACGTGCAGGGGATTCTGGGGTACGTGGTGCGTTGGGTAGAGCAGGGGATTGGTTGTTCAAAAGTGCCGGATATTCACAACGTGGCGCTGATGGAAGACCGTGCAACGCTGCGCATCTCCAGCCAGCATATTGCCAACTGGTTACGCCACGGCATTCTGACCAATGAGCAGGTGCAGGCGTCACTGGAGAATATGGCGAAAGTGGTTGATCAGCAAAACGCTGGCGATCCGGCTTATCGTCCGATGGCGGGGAATTTCGCTAACTCGTGTGCTTTTAAAGCCGCCAGCGATTTGATCTTCCTCGGCGTGAAACAGCCAAACGGTTATACCGAACCGTTATTACACGCCTGGCGTTTACGCGAAAAAGAAAGTCATTAATAGCGTCAAAAAAAGCCCCGGCAAGTTTTATTGTCGGGGCTATTATAGTAACTGCGGTAGTACATTTATCCCGGAAATAACCGGAGCGATTATCAGGGTTTAACAAAATTAAATACCCGCAGCGCATTACTAGCGGGCCTAAAACAACAATATGGACATCTTAACGATACTCTGCACCTGCGTGTGCGGAATAGAACCCCTTACCCGATATACTTGTTATGCCAGAGGTAGCAATTGCGTTAGCAGCGTACTGTTGCTGTAAAGTATAACGCCTATATTTTACAGTTCAGTCCTCTTTTGCTTATTACAACCTTAATCATATCAAGCATATAAAGATAATAAGAGACTGAACAATATGGTTACCTGGACCCAAATGTATATGCCGATGGGAGGACTGGGGCTATCCGCTCTGGTTGCCCTGATCCCAATAATATTCTTCTTCGTTGCACTTGCGGTATTACGTCTGAAAGGGCATGTCGCTGGAGCAATAACCCTTATATTATCTATCCTGATTGCGATATTCGCCTTTAAAATGCCGATTGATATGGCATTTGCTGCTGCGGGCTATGGCTTTATTTATGGATTATGGCCAATTGCCTGGATTATTGTCGCGGCGGTTTTCCTGTATAAATTAACCGTTGCCAGCGGTCAGTTTGATATTATCCGCAGCTCGGTTATCTCCATCACCGACGATCAGCGTTTGCAGGTGTTACTGATTGGTTTCTCCTTTGGCGCGTTGCTGGAAGGGGCGGCAGGCTTTGGCGCACCGGTGGCAATTACAGGGGCATTGCTGGTGGGCCTGGGCTTCAAACCGTTATACGCGGCGGGGCTGTGTCTGATTGCTAACACTGCGCCGGTGGCGTTTGGTGCGTTGGGCGTGCCGATACTGGTCGCCGGTCAGGTGACCGGAATCGATCCGTTCCACATTGGTGCAATGGCGGGACGTCAGTTGCCGTTCCTGTCGGTACTGGTGCCGTTCTGGCTGGTAGCGATGATGGATGGCTGGAAAGGGGTGAAAGAGACGTGGCCAGCGGCGCTGGTTGCGGGTGGTAGCTTTGCGGTTACCCAGTTCTTTACCTCTAACTACATTGGTCCTGAGCTGCCGGATATTACTTCGGCGCTGGTGAGTATCGTCTCACTGTCTTTATTCCTTAAAGTCTGGCGACCGAAAAATACCGAAACGGCAATCAGCATGGGGCAATCCGCAGGTGCGATGGTGGTGAATAAACCGTCTTCTGGCGGTCCCGTGCCTTCAGAATATAGTCTGGGGCAAATCATTCGCGCGTGGTCACCGTTTTTAATCTTAACGGTGCTGGTCACCATCTGGACCATGAAACCGTTTAAAGCGTTATTTGCTCCGGGCGGCGCGTTTTATTCGCTGGTGATTAATTTCCAGATCCCTCATTTGCATCAACAAGTCTTGAAAGCGGCCCCCATTGTCGCCCAGCCGACGCCAATGGACGCGGTGTTTAAATTCGACCCGCTCTCTGCTGGCGGCACCGCTATTTTCATTGCAGCGATTATCTCTATCTTCATCCTCGGCGTGGGGATCAAGAAAGGTATTAGTGTCTTTGCCGAAACGCTAATTAGCCTGAAGTGGCCGATACTGTCGATTGGCATGGTGCTGGCATTTGCCTTCGTGACCAACTATTCCGGTATGTCTACCACACTGGCGCTGGTACTGGCGGGTACTGGTGTGATGTTCCCGTTCTTTTCGCCATTCCTCGGCTGGCTGGGGGTATTCCTTACCGGCTCGGACACCTCCTCGAACGCTCTGTTTGGTTCACTACAATCAACCACGGCGCAGCAAATCAACGTCTCTGACACTCTGCTGGTGGCAGCAAATACCAGCGGCGGCGTAACTGGCAAGATGATCTCCCCGCAATCTATCGCCGTGGCCTGCGCCGCGACGGGCATGGTGGGCCGAGAATCTGAACTGTTCCGCTACACCGTGAAGCACAGTCTGATTTTTGCCAGCGTTATCGGCATTATCACCCTGCTGCAGGCATATGTGTTTACCGGAATGTTAGTTTCGTAAGTCAATAATGCCGGATGATCGTCAATATCATCCGGCTTCTTTCTACTCACGTTTCATTATCCTGACTAAATAATTGTAAAATCATTTCGTTGTTTATTATCCATGCATAAATAATATTTCGTGTTCAGATAACTCGCTAAATAATTAAGGGAGTGAGAATATCTATTTTTTTGTCACGCAAAACAAGTCTGTATTAATTGTGTTCGCTTGATGAGCAAACACCGTGCTATCTGTTGCTTTTGCAATCGCAATCGTTAAAACTATCAACAACTTGGGATAGTTACATTGTGAATAATTGTTACTTTTTTGTTTGTTGAATCATTTTATAAATACCCCGTCTGACATCGAATAGGGGATATTCTTATAAATTTCACCTGTTTCGTTATCAATAATGCAGTTTTCTTAAGAATGGAGGAAGTTACTAGAGAAGGTAAAACATAAAACTATTTCCCCAGTTACGAATTTTTTAACTATATTTTGTCACTTGCGTTATTAATGAATAAGAAATTTAAATATAAAAAATCGCTTTTAGCGGCTATTTTAAGCGCAACCTTATTAACCGGTTGTGATGGCGGCGGTTCAGGTTCTTCCTCCGATAACCCGCCTGTAGATTCTGGAACCGGGTCTTTGCCGGAAGTGAAACCCGATCCAACGCCAACCCCGGAGCCGACGCCGGAGCCTGAACCTACTCCGGACCCGACACCTGAGCCAGAGCCAACGCCAGAACCGGAGCCAGAACCTGTTCCTACGAAAACAGGTTATCTGACCCTGGGCGGAAGCCAGCGGGTAATCGGTGCTAAATGTAATGGTGAATCCAGCGACGGCTTTACTTTTACACCTGGCGAGAACGTTACTTGCGTGGCGGGTAACACGACAATTGCCACCTTCAACACTCAGTCAGAATCTGCGCGTAGCTTGCGTGCGGTTGAAAAAGTGTCGTTTAGCCTTGAGGATGCGCAAGAACTGGCGGGGTCTGATGACAAGAAAAGCAATGCGCTCTCGCTGGTAACCTCCATGAACAGTTGTCCGGCGGATACAGAACAGGTTTGCCTGACGTTCTCCTCGGTGATCGAGAGTAAACGCTTCGACTCGCTGTATAAGCAAATCGATCTGGCACCGGAAGAGTTCAAAAAGCTGGTCAATGAAGAGGTGGAAAACAATGCCGCGACTGATAAAGCTCCATCCACTCATACTTCACCGGTTGTGCCAGTCACCACACCGGGAACAAAACCGGATCTGAACGCTTCCTTCGTGTCGGCTAACGCGGAACAGTTTTATCAGTATCAACCTACGGAAATCATTCTCTCTGAAGGCCGACTGGTAGATAGCCAGGGGAATGGCGTTGTTGGCGTCAACTACTACACCAATTCAGGGCGTGGTGTAACCGGAGAAAACGGCGAGTTTTCCTTTAGCTGGGGGGAAACCATCTCCTTTGGCATCGACACCTTTGAACTTGGCTCAGTGCGCGGTAACAAGTCGACTATTGCACTGACGGAACTGGGCGATGAAGTTCGCGGGGCAAATATCGATCAGCTGATCCACCGCTATTCGAAAGCCGGGCAAAATAATACCCGTGTCGTTCCGGACGATGTGCGCAAGGTCTTTGCTGAATACCCCAACGTGATCAACGAGATTATCAATCTCTCTTTATCCAACGGTGCGACGCTGGGTGAAGGTGATCAAGTTGTTACGCTGCCTAACGAATTTATCGAACAGTTTGAAACGGGTCAGGCCAAAGAGATCGATACTGCAATCTGTGCGAAAACCGACGGTTGTAACTCTCCGCGCTGGTTCTCGCTGACCGCGCGCAGCATTAATGAAGGTCAGATTCAGGGCGTTATCAACAAGCTGTGGGGCGTGGATCAGAGCTACAAATCTGTCAGCAAGTTCCATGTTTTCCATGACTCCACCAACTTCTATGGCAGCACCGGTAATGCGCGCGGTCAGGCGGTGGTAAATATCTCCAACGCGGCATTCCCGATTCTGATGGCGCGTAATGATAAAAACTACTGGCTGGCCTTCGGCGAAAAACGCGCCTGGGATAAAAATGAGCTGGCGTACATTACTGAAGCGCCTTCTCTTGTGGTGCCTGAAAACGTTACGCGCGATACCGCGACCTTCAACCTGCCGTTTATCTCGCTGGGGCAAGTCGGCAAAGGTAAGCTGATGGTTATCGGTAACCCGCACTACAACAGCATTCTGCGCTGTCCGAACGGTTACAGCTGGGAAGGCGGTGTTGATAAAAGCGGTCAGTGTATGCGTAACAGTGATTCAAATGACATGAAGCACTTTATGCAGAACGTGTTGCGCTATTTGTCTAACAATAGCTGGACGCCAGACGCGAAAACCAGCATGACCGTAGGCACCAACCTGGATACCGTCTATTTCAAACGTCATGGTCAGGTTACAGGAAACAGTGCTGAGTTCGGCTTCCATCCGGATTTCGCGGGTATCTCCGTTGAGCATTTAAGTAGCTATGGCGATCTCGATCCGCAGAAAATGCCGCTGCTGATCCTTAACGGCTTTGAGTATGTGACTCAGGTGTGGAACGATCCCTATGCAGTGCCTCTGCGTGCAGATACCAGCAAACCGAAGCTGAGCCAGCAGGATGTGACCGATCTGATCGCCTATCTGAACAAAGGTGGTTCGGTGCTGATCATGGAAAACGTGATGAGCAATCTTAAGGAAGAGAGCGCGTCTGGCTTTGTGCGCCTGTTGGATGCCGCAGGTCTGTCGATGGCTCTTAACAAGTCGGTGGTGAATAATGATCCTCAAGGGTATCCGGATCGCGTTCGTCAGTTGAATGAAAAAGGGATGTGGGTTTATGAACGTTATCCGGTTGTGGAAGGTGCGCTGCCGTACACCATTAATTCTGAGACAGGCGAAGTTACCTGGAAATATCAGATTGATAACAAACCTGATAAGAAACCGAAACTGGAAGTAGCCAGCTGGCTGGAGGATGTGGATGGTGAGCAGGTAACTCGTTATGCCTTTATTGATGTGGCGGAGCATAAGACGGAAGATTCTTTGAAGGCTGCAAAGGATAAAATCTTTAAAGCGTTCCCGGGGCTGGAAGAGTGTAAGGATCCTGACTACCACTATGAGGTCAACTGTCTGGAATACCGTCCTGGCACGAACGTTCCGGTAACGGGTGGCATGTATGTTCCGCAATATACGCAACTGAATCTCAGCGCCGACACCGCGAAAGCGATGGTGCAGGCTGCGGATTTAGGTACCAACATTCAGCGCCTGTATCAGCACGAGCTTTACTTCCGTACCAATGGTCGTAAAGGTGAGCGTCTGAACAGCGTCGATCTGGAACGTCTGTACCAGAACATGTCGGTCTGGCTGTGGAATAAAATTGAATACCGCTATGAAAGCGGCAAGGACGACGAGCTGGGCTTTAAAACGTTCACTGAGTTCCTGAACTGCTATGCCAACAATGCCTATACTGGCGGCACGCAGTGTTCTGATGAGCTGAAACAATCGCTGGTCGATAACAACATGATCTACGGCGAGAAGAGCGTTAATAAAGCGGGCATGATGAACCCGAGCTATCCGCTCAACTATATGGAAAAACCGCTGACGCGCCTGATGCTGGGTCGTTCCTGGTGGGATCTGAACATTAAGGTTGATGTCGAGAAATATCCGGGAGCGGTATCGGCAGAAGGGCAGGAGGTTACTGAAAGCATCAGCCTGTACTCGAGTCCGACCAAATGGTTTGCGGGTAACATGCAGTCTACAGGCCTGTGGGCTCCGGCTCAGCAGGAAGTCAGCATTAAGTCCAATGCGAACGTTCCTGTGACTGTCACCGTGGCGCTGGCCGACGACCTGACCGGACGTGAGAAGCATGAAGTTGCTCTGAACCGTCCGCCAAAAGTGACGAAAACCTATGATCTGGATGCTCAAGGCACGGTGACCTTCAAGGTGCCTTACGGTGGTCTGATTTATATCAAGGGCAACAGCTCAAAGAATGAGTCAGCCAACTTCACCTTTACCGGTGTGGTAAAAGCGCCGTTCTATAAAGACGGCGAATGGAAAAACGATCTGAACTCCCCTGCGCCGCTGGGCGAACTGGAGTCTGCGTCGTTCGTCTATACCACGCCGAAGAAGAACCTGAATGCCAGCAATTACACGGGCGGCCTGAAACAATTCGCTAAAGATCTGGATACCTTTGCCAGCTCGATGAATGACTTCTACGGTCGCAATGAAACGAGCGGCAACCACCGGATGTTTACCTATGAAGCATTGACGGGTCATAAACATCGTTTCGCCAACGATGTGCAGATCTCCATCGGTGATGCGCACTCTGGTTATCCGGTAATGAACAGCAGCTTCTCGACGAACAGCACCACGCTGCCGACGACGCCGCTGAACGACTGGCTGATCTGGCATGAAGTAGGGCATAACGCCGCAGAAACACCACTGACTGTACCGGGCGCAACTGAAGTGGCGAACAACGTGCTGGCGTTGTACATGCAGGATCGCTATCTCGGCAAGATGAACCGTGTCGCTGAAGATATTACCGTCGCGCCGGAATATCTGGACGAGAGCAACGGTCAGGCATGGGCGCGCGGCGGTGCGGGTGACCGTCTGCTGATGTACGCGCAGCTGAAGGAATGGGCAGAGAAAAACTTTGATATCAAGAAATGGTATCCAGATAGCAAGCTGCCAGAGTTCTACAGCGAGCGTGAGGGGATGAAAGGCTGGAACCTCTTCCAGTTGATGCATCGTAAAGCGCGCGGCGATGATGTTGGTGACAAGACCTTTGGTGGCAAGAATTACTGTGCTGAATCCAATGGTAACGCTGCCGACACGCTGATGCTGTGTGCCTCCTGGGTCGCTCAGACGGATCTTTCGGAGTTCTTTAAGAAATGGAATCCGGGCGCGAATGCTTATCAGCTGCCGGGGGCAAGCGATATGAGCTTCGAGGGCGGTGTGAGCCAGTCGGCTTACAACAAGCTCGCTGCGCTTGGTCTGCCGAAACCGCAGCAAGGAGGACCGGAAACCATTAACAAGGTTACCGAGTATTCGATGCCTGCTGAATAAACCGGATAAGGCGTTCACGCCGCATCCGGCATGAAATAAGGCGCACCGGGTTAACACATTTGCCCGATGCGCCAGCTTATCGGGCCTGAAGGGAAGAAGCCGCGATTATTTGCGTTGGCAGACACCCGTAGGCCGGATAAGGCGTTCACGCCGCATCCGGCATGAAATAAGGCGCACCGGGTTAACACATTTGCCCGATGCGCCAGCTTATCGGGCCTGGAGGGAAAGCCGCGATTATTTGCGTTGGCAGACACCTGTAGGCGGATAAGGCGTTCACGCCGCATCCGGCAAGTTACAACAAATAACCTTTAACCATGCTTTTTGATGTTTTTCAGCAATACCCTGCGGCGATGCCCATACTGGCAACCGTCGGAGGATTAATCATCGGCAGTTTTTTGAATGTGGTGATTTGGCGTTACCCCATCATGCTTCGTCAACAAATGGCGGAGTTTCACGGTGAAATGCCGAGTACGCAGTCAAAAATAAGCCTTGCGCTGCCGCGCTCGCACTGTCCGCATTGTCAGCAGACCATCCGGATACGAGACAACATTCCGCTGCTCTCCTGGCTGATGCTCAAAGGGCGCTGCCGCGACTGTCAGGCGAAAATCAGCAAGCGTTATCCGCTGGTCGAGTTATTGACGGCACTCGCTTTTTTGCTGGCGAGTCTGGTCTGGCCGGAAAGTGGATGGGGGCTGGCGGTGATGATATTATCCGCCTGGCTGATTGCCGCGAGCATCATCGACCTCGATCACCAATGGCTGCCCGATGTTTTTACTCAGGGCGTATTGTGGACCGGGCTGATTGCGGCATGGGCGCAACAGAGTCCGTTAACGCTACAAGACGCAGTCACCGGCGTACTGGTGGGGTTTATCACTTTTTACTCCCTGCGCTGGATAGCCGGAATAGTTCTGCGTAAAGAAGCATTAGGCATGGGCGATGTATTATTGTTCGCTGCGTTAGGTAGTTGGGTGGGGCCGTTGTCGCTGCCCAATGTTGCTTTAATCGCCTCATGCTGCGGCCTGATATATGCCGTTATTACAAAAAGAGGATCAACCACACTGCCTTTTGGACCGTGTTTAAGTCTGGGCGGTATAGCAACACTTTATCTACAGGCATTGTTTTAATGATAACCACGTCATTATCGAAGTGACATTTTAACTCTTATTAATAACCTTAGAGATTATTTACCATGTCGATAAAACAAATGCCAGGGAGGGTATTAATATCGCTATTGTTGAGCGTTACAGGATTATTAAGTGGCTGCGCCAGCCATAATGAAAATGCCAGTTTACTGGCGAAAAAACAGGCGCAAAATATCAGCCAAAACCTGCCGATTAAATCTGCGGGATATACCTTAGTGCTGGCGCAAAGTAGCGGCACGACGGTAAAAATGACCATTATCAGCGAAGCAGGTACTCAGACCACGCAGACGCCTGACGCCTTTTTAACCAGCTACCAACGACAAATGTGCGCTGATCCGACGGTGAAATTAATGATCACCGAGGGAATTAATTACAGCATAACGATTAATGATACACGCACAGGTAACCAGTATCAGCGGAAACTGGATCGTACCACCTGTGGAATAGTCAAAGCATAACGTCGGGTATATAAATTGGCGCGGGTTGTTTTTCGTGACGCACGAATTTATCTCATTCAATGGCTGACAAAAATTCGTCACACACTTAGCCAGAGACAATCTCTTAATACAGACAAAGAGCACCTGCGCAAAATTGCACGCGGGATGTTCTGGCTGATGCTGCTTATTATTTCTGCAAAAATGGCGCATTCACTCTGGCGCTATATCTCCTTTTCTGCGGAATATACATCGGCTTCTTCATCGGCGAATAAACCGGCACGTGCAGGTGCAAAACCGTTCGATAAAAAAGACGTGCAATTAATCAGCCAACAAAACTGGTTTGGCAAATATCAGCCCGTCGCCGCACCGGTAAAACAACCCGAACCTGCGCCTGTGGCAGAAACGCGTCTTAATGTGGTGCTGCGTGGGATCGCCTTTGGTGCCAGACCCGGCGCGGTTATTGAAGAAGGCGGCAAACAACAGGTTTATTTGCAGGGCGAACGGCTTGGCTCTCACAACGCGGTGATTGAGGAAATCAACCGCGACCATGTGATGCTGCGCTATCAGGGAAAAATAGAGCGCCTGAGTCTGGCTGAAGAGGAGCGTTCCACCGTAGCCGTGACCAACAAAAAAGCCGCCAGTGACGAAGCAAAGCAAGTTGTTGCTGAGCCTGCTGTCAGTGCGCCCGTTGAGATCCCGGCTGCCGTGCGTCAGGCGCTGGCGAAAGATCCGCAGAAAATTTTTAACTATATCCAGCTTACGCCTGTGCGTAAGGAGGGGATTGTCGGTTATGCAGTGAAACCGGGGGCAGATCGTTCTCTGTTCGATGCCAGCGGTTTCAAGGAAGGCGATATCGCCATTGCGCTAAATCAGCAGGATTTCACTGATCCACGAGCAATGATTGCTCTGATGCGGCAGTTACCTTCAATGGATTCCATTCAACTTACGGTTTTACGCAAGGGTGCGCGCTACGACATTTCCATCGCGCTGCGCTAACCGCATTTAATCCAGGAGAATCATTCATCGTGTTTTGGCGTGATATTACGTTGTCGGTCTGGCGTAAGAAGACAACTGGCCTCAAAACAAAAAAGCGTTTACTGCCGCTGGTGCTGGCAGCGGCATTATGTAGTTCACCGGTCTGGGCGGAAGAAGCCACTTTCACCGCTAATTTTAAAGATACCGACCTGAAATCGTTCATCGAAACCGTCGGCGCTAACCTTAATAAGACCATCATTATGGGGCCGGGCGTACAGGGGAAAGTGAGTATTCGCACCATGACCCCGCTCAATGAACGTCAGTATTACCAGCTATTCCTTAACCTGCTGGAAGCACAGGGGTATGCCGTCGTACCGATGGAAAACGACGTGCTGAAGGTGGTGAAATCCAGCGCCGCGAAAGTCGAGCCGCTGCCGCTGGTCGGTGAAGGCAGCGACAACTACGCGGGCGATGAAATGGTTACCAAAGTAGTGCCGGTACGCAATGTTTCGGTCCGCGAGCTGGCGCCGATTTTGCGCCAGATGATCGACAGTGCGGGGTCCGGCAACGTCGTCAATTACGATCCCTCCAACGTAATTATGCTCACCGGACGTGCCTCCGTCGTGGAGCGCCTGACGGAAGTGATCCAGCGTGTGGATCATGCGGGAAATCGCACTGAAGAGGTAATCCCGCTGGATAACGCCTCGGCTTCGGAAATCGCCCGCGTGCTGGAAAGCCTGACTAAAAATAGCGGCGAGAACCAGCCAGCAACGCTGAAATCTCAAATTGTCGCCGACGAACGCACCAACAGTGTGATTGTCAGCGGTGACCCCGCCACGCGAGACAAAATGCGCCGCCTGATCCGTCGGCTGGACTCAGAAATGGAGCGCAGCGGCAACAGCCAGGTTTTCTATCTCAAATACAGCAAAGCCGAAGATCTGGTCGATGTGCTGAAGCAGGTCAGCGGCACGCTCACGGCGGCTAAAGAAGAGGCGGAAGGCACGGTCGGTAGCGGGCGTGAGGTTGTCTCCATCGCCGCCAGCAAACACAGTAATGCCCTGATTGTTACCGCGCCGCAGGACATCATGCAGTCGCTGCAAAGCGTGATTGAACAACTGGATATTCGCCGTGCTCAGGTGCATGTCGAGGCGTTGATCGTGGAAGTTGCCGAAGGCAGCAATATCAATTTCGGCGTGCAGTGGGCGTCGAAAGATGCTGGATTAATGCAGTTTGCTAACGGTACGCAGATCCCTATTGGCACGCTGGGGGCAGCCATTTCTCAGGCGAAACCGCAGAAAGGCTCGACGGTGATCAGCGAAAACGGTGCCACCACCATTAACCCGGATACCAACGGCGATCTCTCCACGCTCGCCCAGCTACTTTCCGGCTTTAGCGGTACGGCGGTTGGCGTGGTGAAAGGCGACTGGATGGCGCTGGTACAGGCGGTTAAAAACGACTCCAGCTCGAACGTCCTCTCCACGCCGAGCATCACCACGCTGGACAACCAGGAAGCCTTCTTCATGGTGGGCCAGGACGTTCCGGTATTAACCGGCTCTACCGTTGGCTCCAATAACAGCAATCCTTTCAACACGGTAGAGAGGAAAAAAGTCGGCATCATGCTGAAAGTCACGCCGCAGATTAACGAAGGTAACGCGGTACAGATGGTGATTGAGCAGGAAGTCTCTAAGGTGGAAGGACAGACCAGCCTCGATGTCGTGTTTGGCGAGCGCAAACTGAAAACCACCGTGCTGGCTAATGATGGCGAGCTGATCGTGCTTGGCGGCCTGATGGACGACCAGGCGGGAGAAAGCGTGGCGAAAGTGCCGCTGCTTGGCGATATCCCGTTGATTGGTAACCTGTTTAAATCGACGGCGGATAAAAAAGAAAAACGTAACCTGATGGTGTTTATCCGCCCGACCATTCTGCGTGACGGTATGGCGGCAGACGGCGTGTCGCAGCGCAAATATAACTATATGCGCGCCGAGCAGATCTATCGCGATGAACAAGGCTTAAGCCTGATGCCGCACACCGCGCAGCCGGTGCTGCCAGCGCAAAACCAGTCTCTACCGCCGGAAGTTCGCGCGTTCCTCAACGCCGGGAGAGCGCGTTAATGGTGCCTGTAGCACAGGAAACCACCGCTAACACCGTGCGTCTGCCCTACAGTTTCAGCCGTCGGTTTAGCCTGGTGGCATGGTGCGAAGCGTCGCTGGAGATCCTCCATGTTCATCCGTTGTCGCTCTCTGTTTTGCAGGAGCTGCAGCGGGGGCTGAACGCGCCCTTTACGCTGCGGCAAATCGACGAGGCCGAATTTGAACAGCGGCTGAATGCGGTCTGGCAGCGGGACTCTTCCGAGGCCCGCCAGCTGATGGAAGATCTCGGTTCCGCCGAAGACTTCTTTACCCTCGCTGAAGAACTGCCAGAAACGGAAGATCTGCTGGAAAGTGACGACGATGCGCCGATCATCAAACTGATCAACGCCATGCTGGCAGAGGCGATTAAAGAAGGCGCTTCGGATATCCACATCGAGACGTTTGAAAAGAGTCTGGTGATCCGTTTTCGTGTTGACGGCACATTACATGAAATGCTGCGCCCGGGGCGCAAACTGGCCTCGCTGCTGGTATCGCGTATTAAGGTAATGGCGCGGCTGGATATCGCCGAAAAGCGCGTACCGCAGGATGGACGTATTGCACTGCTGCTGGGCGGTCGGGCGATTGACGTGCGTGTCTCCACCATGCCTTCCGCCTGGGGCGAGCGCGTGGTGCTGCGACTGCTGGACAAAAACCAGGCCCGCCTGACGCTGGAGCGTCTGGGTTTAAGTCAGCAACTGACAGTGCAGTTGCGCCAGCTGTTACACAAACCGCACGGCATCTTTCTGGTGACGGGGCCGACGGGTTCCGGCAAAAGCACCACGCTGTACGCCGGATTGCAGGAGCTGAACAACCATTCGCGCAACATTCTCACGGTTGAAGACCCCATCGAATACATGATTGAAGGGATCGGTCAGACGCAGGTCAACACCCGCGTCGGTATGACCTTCGCCCGTGGCCTGCGCGCGATTTTGCGTCAGGACCCGGATGTGGTGATGGTCGGTGAGATCCGCGATACCGAAACCGCAGAAATCGCCGTTCAGGCGTCATTGACCGGGCACCTGGTACTTTCCACGCTACATACCAACACGGCGGTGGGGGCGATTACGCGTTTGCAGGATATGGGCGTGGAGCCTTTCCTGCTCTCTTCCAGTCTGACGGGCGTGATGGCGCAGCGACTGGTCCGCACGCTGTGCTCCGACTGCCGCCAGGCTGCGCCTGCCACTGACGAAGAAAAACGCCTGCTGGGGATTACCGACGCGCGTACTGTCACTCTGTACCATCCGCAGGGTTGCCCCGCCTGTAATCACAAAGGTTTTCGCGGACGTACTGCCATTCATGAGCTGATCGTGGTGGACGCCACATTGCGTGATTTGATCCACCGTCAGGCCGGGGAACTGGAGCTGGAACGTTATGTCCGGCAACACTCTGCGGGCATCCGCAGCAACGGCATTGAGAAAGTGCTCGCCGGAGAAACCTCTCTCGATGAAGTTCTGCGGGTCACGATGGAGGCGTAATGGCACTGTTTTACTATCAGGCGCTGGAGCGTAATGGTCGCAAAACCAAAGGCATGATTGAGGCGGATTCCGCGCGTCATGCCCGCCAGTTGTTGCGCGCTAAAGAGCTTATTCCCGTGCACATTGAAGCCCGGATGAATGCTTCTACAGGGGGAATGTTGCAGCGTCGGCGACACGCACATCGTCGTGTGGCGGCGGCAGATCTGGCGCTGTTCACTCGCCAACTGGCAACGCTGGTGCAGGCAGCAATGCCGCTGGAAACCTGCTTACAGGCGGTCAGTGAGCAAAGTGAAAAACTGCATGTGAAAAGCCTCGGAATGGCGCTGCGCAGCCGGATTCAGGAAGGTTACACCCTGTCGGACAGCCTGCGCGAACATCCCCGCGTCTTTGACTCCCTGTTTTGTTCGATGGTAGCCGCCGGAGAAAAATCCGGGCATCTCGACGTGGTGCTCAATCGCCTTGCGGATTACACCGAACAGCGGCAGCGCCTGAAATCACGCCTGCTGCAGGCTATGCTCTATCCGTTGGTACTGCTGGTGGTGGCAACGGGCGTGGTCACTATTTTGCTGACGGCGGTGGTGCCGAAAATTATCGAACAGTTTGATCATCTCGGACACGCGCTGCCCGCCTCCACCCGCGCGCTTATCGCCATGAGTGACGCGTTACAGGCCAGCGGTGTTTACTGGCTGGCTGGTCTGCTGGGGCTTCTGGTGTTGGGGCAACGGCTACTTAAAAATCCCGCTATGCGCCTGCGCTGGGATAAAACCCTGCTGCGCCTGCCCGTGACGGGGCGTGTTGCGCGCGGGCTGAATACGGCGCGTTTTTCCCGCACCTTAAGCATCCTCACCGCCAGCAGTGTTCCGCTACTGGAAGGCATTCAGACCGCTGCCGCCGTGTCGGCAAATCGCTATGTCGAACAACAACTGCTGCTGGCGGCAGACCGCGTCCGCGAAGGAAGCAGTCTGCGCGCTGCGCTGGCGGAGTTGCGCCTGTTCCCGCCGATGATGCTGTACATGATTGCCTCCGGTGAACAGAGTGGCGAACTGGAAACCATGCTTGAACAGGCCGCGGTCAACCAGGAACGGGAATTTGATACCCAGGTGGGGCTGGCGTTAGGACTGCTTGAACCGGCGCTGGTGGTGATGATGGCGGGCGTGGTGCTGTTTATCGTCATCGCCATCCTCGAACCGATGCTGCAACTGAACAATATGGTTGGAATGTAATTTACGGAGTTATCACATGAATTCGTTATCCCGCACACAAAAACCACGGGCAGGTTTTACCCTGCTGGAAGTGATGGTGGTGATTGTTATTCTTGGCGTCCTGGCAAGTCTGGTGGTGCCTAACCTTTTGGGCAACAAAGAGAAAGCAGATCGGCAAAAAGCCATCAGCGATATCGTGGCGCTGGAAAACGCGCTGGATATGTACCGACTGGATAACGGGCGTTATCCGACTACCGAGCAGGGGCTTGAGGCACTGATCCAGCAACCAGCCAATATGGCTGACGCCCGCAACTACCGTACCGGTGGATACATTAAACGACTGCCAAAGGATCCGTGGGGCAATGATTATCAGTATCTCAGCCCGGGTGAAAAAGGGCTGTTTGATGTTTATACCCTGGGGGCAGATGGTCAGGAAAACGGGGAAGGTGCTGGCGCAGATATCGGTAACTGGAATTTGCAGGAGTTTCAGTAATCAGTGCCTGAACGCGGATTCACACTTCTGGAAATCATGCTGGTGATTTTCCTTATCGGCCTTGCCAGTGCGGGCGTGGTACAGACATTTGCGACCGATTCTGAACCGCCTGCGAAAAAAGCGGCGCAGGATTTTCTGACTCGCTTTGCGCAGTTTAAGGACAGGGCAGTGATCGAAGGGCAAACACTCGGTGTGTTAATCGACCCACCTGGCTACCAGTTTATGCAGCGTCGTCAGGGGAAGTGGCTGCCCGTTTCTGCGACCCGGTTATCGGCACAGGTTACGGTGCCAAAACAGGTGCAGATGCTGTTACAACCAGGAAGTGATATCTGGCAGAAGGAATATGCGCTGGAGCTGCAACGTCGTCGCCTGACGCTGCACGATATTGAACTGGAGCTGCAAAAAGAGGCGAAAAAGAAGACGCCGCAGATCCGTTTTTCGCCTTTTGAACCCGCCGCGCCGTTTACGCTGCGCTTTTACCAGAAGGCGCAAAACGATTGCTGGGCGGTGAAACTGGCGCACGATGGTGCGTTATCTCTCAATCAATGTGATGAGAGGATGCCATGAAGCGCGGATTTACCTTGCTGGAAGTGATGCTCGCGCTGGCGATTTTTGCGCTGGCTGCCACGGCAGTGTTACAGATTGCCAGCGGCGCGCTGAACAATCAGCAGGTGCTTGAGGAGAAAACGGTAGCGGGCTGGGTAGCTGAAAACCAGACCGCGCTGCTCTACCTGATGACCCGCGAGCAGCGGGCGGTCAGGCACCAGGGCGAGAGCGATATGGCAGGAAGCCGCTGGTACTGGCGAACCATACCGCTGAATACAGGTAATGCGCTACTTCAGGCGGTGGATATTGAAGTCAGCCTTCATGAAGACTTTTCGTCGGTGATTCAGTCACGACGCGCCTGGTTTAGCGCCGTGGGAGGCCAACAGTGAGAAGGACTCGCGCTGGTTTCACGTTACTGGAAATGCTGGTGGCAATCGCCATTTTTGCCTCACTGGCACTGATGGCGCAGCAGGTGACAAACGGCGTCACGCGCGTGAATAGCGCCGTCGCCGGACACGATCAAAAACTAAACCTCATGCAGCAAACGATGAGTTTTCTGACCCACGATCTGACACAAATGATGCCGCGTCCGGTAAGAGGCGAGCAGGGCCAGCGTGAACCAGCGTTACTGGCTGGCGCTGGCGTGCTGGCGTCTGAGAGTGAAGGGATGCGCTTTGTGCGCGGCGGCGTGGTTAATCCGTTGATGCGCCTGCCGCGCAGTAATCTGCTCACCGTCGGTTACCGCATTCATGATGGTTATCTCGAACGGTTATCCTGGCCGCTGACCGATGCAGCAGGTAGCGTGAAGCCAACAACGCAAAAATTAATCCCGGCGGATTCGCTCCATTTGCAGTTCTACGACGGCACGCGCTGGCAGGAAACCTGGTCATCACTTCAGACGATCCCTGTGGCGGTGCGTATGACCCTGCATTCGCCGCAATGGGGCGAGATTGAACGCATCTGGTTGTTACGCGGGCCGCAATTATCATGATCATCTCACCACCAAAACGCGGAATGGCACTGGTCGTGGTGCTGGTATTGCTGGCGGTCATGATGCTGGTAACCATCACGCTTTCCGGGCGGATGCAGCAACAACTTGGGCGAACGCGCAGCCAGCAGGAGTATCAGCAGGCGCTGTGGTACAGCGCCAGTGCCGAAAGCCTGGCGCTGAGCGCGCTCAGTCTGAGCCTGAAAAATGAACAACGCGTGCATCTGGCGCAGCCGTGGGCTTCTGGCCCTCGTTTTTTCCCACTGCCGCAGGGGCAAATCGGCGTCACTCTGCGTGACGCACAGGCCTGCTTTAACCTGAATGCCCTTGCTCAGCCCACAACGGCGTCGCGTCCGCTCGCAGTGCAACAACTGATTGCCCTGATCTCGCGCCTGGATGTGCCTGCTTATCGGGCCGAACTGATAGCCGAAAGCCTGTGGGAGTTTATTGACGAGGACCGCAGCGTGCAGACGCGTCTGGGGCGTGAAGACAGCGAGTATCTCGCCCGTTCGGTGCCATTCTACGCCGCGAATCAACCGCTGGCGGATATCAGCGAGATGCGCGTGGTGCAGGGAATGGACGCCGGGCTTTATCAAAAACTGAAACCGCTGGTCTGTGCGCTGCCGATGACCCGCCAGCAAATCAACATCAATACCTTAGACGTCACGCAAAGTGTGATTCTTGAGGCGCTGTTTGACCCGTGGTTAAGCCCTGTTCAGGCGCGGGCGTTATTACAACAACGTCCGGCGAAGGGCTGGGAAGATGTCGATCAGTTTCTTGCACAGCCGCTACTTGCTGACGTCGATGAGCGTACTAAAAAACAGCTAAAAACCGTCCTGAGCGTGGACAGCAATTACTTCTGGCTGCGTTCAGATATCACCGTGAATGAGATTGAACTGACGATGAATTCGTTAATTGTCCGCATGGGCCCACAACACTTTTCTGTTCTCTGGCATCAGACAGGAGAAAGTGAGTGAGTTCCATGCTTGAGATTTTTTTCCCGCTTTGCGCCTCCGACCCCATCCGTTGGCAGCACCGTACCGCCGATGTGGAGTACGGCATCTGGCCTGACGCTGCCGACGAACGTCTTCAGCAATGGCTGCAAACCGATGCGATTCGACTCTACATCCCCGGCGAATGGATCAGCGTCTGGCAGGTTGAACTGCCTGATGTTGCCCGCAAGCAGATACCGACTATTCTGCCCGCCTTACTGGAAGAAGAGCTGAACCAGGATATTGACGAACTGCATTTCGCCCCGTTGAAAATCGACCAGCAACTGGCAACCGTGGCAGTGATTCACCAGCAGCATATGCGCAACATTGCGCAGTGGTTGCAGGAAAACGGCATCACCCGCGCGACTGTTGCGCCAGACTGGATGTCCATTCCTTGTGGCTATATGGCTGGCGATGCGCAACGGGTTATTTGCCGCATCGATGAATGTCGCGGATGGAGCGCCGGGCGGGCGCTGGCTCCGGTCATGTTCCGCGCCCAGCTCAATGAGCAGGATTTACCGCTTTCGCTAACCGTGGTCGGTATTGCACCGGAAGAGCTATCTGCATGGTCTGGCGCAGACGCCGAACGCCTGACCGTTACGGCCCTGCCCGCCATTACCACTTATGGCGAACCGGAAGGGAACCTGCTAACAGGGCCATGGCAGCCTCGTGTCAGCTACCGAAAACAGTGGGCGCGCTGGCGGGTGATGATTCTGCCGATATTGCTGATTCTGGTTGCGCTGGCAGTGGAACGGGGCGTGACATTATGGAGCGTCAGCGAGCAGGTGGCGCAAAGCCGCGCCCAGGCGGAGAAGCAGTTCTTAACGCTGTTCCCGGAGCAGAAGCGGATTGTGAATTTACGCTCTCAGGTGACGATGGCGCTTAAAAAATATCGCCCGCAGGTCGACGATACCCGGCTGCTCGCAGAATTGTCAGCGATCGCCAGTACTCTGAAATCAGCGTCACTTTCCGACATCGAGATGCGTGGTTTCACCTTTGATCAAAAACGGCAGACGCTTCACCTCCAGCTGCGGGCTGCGAACTTTGCCAGTTTCGACAAACTGCGTAGCGCACTGGCGGCAGATTATGTTGTGCAACAGGACGCGTTACAGAAAGAGGGTGATGCGGTTTCCGGCGGCGTAACGTTGCGGAGGAAATAACATGTTACGCGATAAATTTATTCACTATTTTCAGCAATGGCGTGAACGCCAGTTAAGCCGTGGCGAACACTGGCTGGCACAACACCTGGCAGGGCGTTCGCCGCGTGAAAAAGACATGTTACTGGCAGCGGCAGTGTTCCTGTTTAGCGCCGGATATTACGTCCTCATCTGGCAGCCTTTGAGCGAACGGATAGAGCAACAGGAGACGATGTTGCAACAGCTGGTGGCGATGAACTCCCGGATGAAGAGCGCCGCGCCGGATATTATTGCGGCGCGAAAATCCGCCACGACAACGCCTGCACAGGTATCGCGGGTCATCAGTGACAGTGCTTCCGTGCACTCCGTGGTCATCAAGCGGATAGCCGAGCGCGGGGAGAATATTCAGGTCTGGATAGAACCGGTGGTGTTTAATGACCTGCTGAACTGGCTCAATACGCTGAACGAAAAATATGCGCTGCGGGTGACACAAATTGATGTCAGTGCGGGTGAGAAGCCTGGGATGGTGAACGTGCAGCGACTGGAGTTTGGGCGGGGGTAGGTATTGCCATTTCCTTAACCCCACCTGATAACCCTTAGCCCAATGGTGAGTGCGGAACTGTCAAACCCGCTCACCGGGCTGAGTTCCGATGTAGCAAGAATTATCTCCCTCCAGACCACCACGGAATGTTCGACAATACTGTAGGAATTCGTTTTTCACTATGTAGCCCTTGTGAATAGACACCTTTCACAGACTGTAAAGATGCTTAAGTGTTTTGACACATTATGATTATTAATAGTTGCAATAAATCATTGAGTAACAATTGATAGGCCAAAACATATAGGATAATTCTTGTGTGATCTGTATTTTGTGTAGCCTGGAAATTAGTAAAATTCTTGGAGATAATCAGAAAGGGAATTTTGGGAAAGTAAAATAATTTCAGCGGAAACTATTCGTCGATTTTAAGAAATGTCTGATTTGGTATATCTACCGACGGTTAATGCTGGCTGTAACGCTGGTTAAAGTAAATAATAAAAATAATCAAGATGTATATTTTAATCGACAAAATAATTACTTTCGGGATTATTTATGCGACTTAAATAACACCATTTAAATGTGATATAAATCACAAATATGGCTGTGAAGAGGGTGCTGTAGATATAAATAAGAAGTACATGAGTGAATTTTAAATAGAGAAATAGTTTCTCGTGAAACAATTTGTTGGTAATCAATCGCGTGCGTTCTGGTTTGAGACAGATTGCAGGTGTTATTATGCATAAAGTTTATAGGTGGCATTATAATCAAGTAGTTAACTGTAATAGTAAAAAATAATTTCTTGCGAAATTAGCGGCCCATTTTGAATAAGTGTGTTCCGGAGTAATCCAGAACGCATGCTGCGTTACGTCTTTTTCAAGCCATATTGGTTAAGCAAAAAGAGGTAGAAATAATTTCCTGAGAAATTAACTCTACATTCTAAAACGGCCAGTTTTCTGAAATTACCAGAAGACCGAATACATTCATGCCTGAAGAATGGATTAGAAGAAACGAGACGGAAATAGATCTATTTATCCCTGCGGAAATAATTTCTGATGAAATTGTTTGCGGCTATTAAAAAGGTCAAACCGTCTGAGTGAATTTTATCCAGTTACAAACAAGTATTACCTCCAGTGTATTGGTAGCTGTTAAGCCAGGGGCGGTAGCATACCTGAAGAGAATAGGATCACATCACCAAATGGCAAGAAGTGGATTTGAAGTCCAGAAAGTCACCGTAGAGGCATTATTTCTACGAGAAATACGAACACGCTTTGGTAAGTTCCGTCTGGGATATCTGTGGGCGATTCTCGAACCCTCTGCGCATTTGCTGATACTGTTGGGCATTTTTGGTTACATTATGCACCGCACGATGCCAGACATCTCATTCCCGGTGTTTTTACTTAATGGCCTGATTCCCTTTTTTATCTTTAGCAGTATCAGCAAACGTTCTGTAGGTGCTATTGAAGCGAACCAGGGGTTGTTTAATTATCGACCAGTAAAACCTATCGATACGATCATTGCACGCGCACTGCTTGAGACGCTGATTTACGTTGCTGTTTATATATTGCTTATGCTCATTGTCTGGATGGCCGGCGAATATTTCGAAATAACAAACTTTTTACAACTTGTGCTTACCTGGAGTCTGCTGATCATTCTTTCATGTGGCGTCGGCTTAATATTCATGGTCGTTGGCAAAACCTTCCCTGAAATGCAAAAGGTCCTGCCGATACTACTTAAGCCGCTGTATTTCATCTCCTGCATCATGTTCCCTTTACACTCGATTCCAAAGCAATACTGGTCGTATCTACTCTGGAACCCATTAGTACATGTCGTAGAGTTAAGCCGCGAGGCAGTTATGCCTGGCTATATCAGCGAAGGCGTGAGTCTGAACTACCTGGCAATGTTCACTCTGGTCACCCTGTTCATCGGTCTGGCGTTATACCGAACGCGTGAAGAGGCAATGCTGACATCATGATTAAGATTGAGAATTTGACGAAGTCCTATCGCACACCAACAGGGCGACATTATGTCTTTAAGGATTTAAACATCGAAATCCCTTCAGGAAAAAGTGTTGCCTTTATTGGTCGCAACGGAGCGGGTAAATCAACGTTACTGAGAATGATTGGCGGAATTGACCGCCCCGACAGTGGAAAGATCATCACTAATAAAACAATATCATGGCCAGTCGGCCTCGCAGGTGGATTTCAGGGAAGTTTAACCGGACGCGAAAACGTAAAATTTGTTGCGCGGTTATACGCGAAGCAAGAAGAGCTGAAAGAGAAAATTGAGTTTGTTGAAGAATTTGCCGAACTCGGTAAGTACTTCGATATGCCGATTAAAACTTACTCATCTGGTATGCGATCGCGTTTAGGCTTTGGTTTAAGCATGGCATTTAAGTTTGATTATTATATCGTCGATGAAGTAACCGCAGTCGGTGATGCCAGGTTTAAAGAAAAATGCGCTCAATTGTTTAAAGAAAGGCATAAAGAATCTAGTTTTTTAATGGTATCGCATAGTATGAATTTATTGAAAGATTTTTGTGATGTGGCCATTGTGTTTAAAAATGATAACGCGGTTAGTTTTCATGAAAATGTTCAGGGAGGGATAGAGGAATATAAAAAAGAAAGAAATAAACACTGATATTTAATTTCGAGGTAATAATGAATATATTGGTTACAGGTGGGGCCGGCTACATTGGCTCACATACGACTTTATGCCTGTTAAATAAAGGGCATAATGTTGTAATAATTGATAATCTTAGTAATTCATCCAAAGAGTCCATTGTAAGGGTTGAAGCTATCACTAAAAAAAAAGTTATATTATATGAGCTAAATATAAATAATGAAGACAGTGTTTCTGAAATAATAAAAAAACATAATATTGAATGTATAATGCATTTTGCTGGAGCAAAGTCTGTTGCAGAATCATTAAAAAAACCAGATTTTTATTATAGCAATAATGTATTAGGAACATTACATCTAATTAATCTCGCCATCAAGAATAACGTTGCTAACTTTATTTTTAGTTCTTCTGCAACAGTTTACGGCAATGGTAATATAATACCTATTACTGAAAATTGTGCTATAGGTGGTACTTTAAATCCTTACGGCACATCGAAATATATATCAGAGCTAATGATTAGGGATATTGCAAAAACATACCGCAATATGAATTTCATTTGCCTGAGATATTTTAATCCAATAGGTGCTCATGAATCAGGAATGATTGGAGAAAGCCCATCTGATATACCGAGTAATTTAGTTCCTTATATAACACAAGTTGCAATTGGTAAACTAGAAAAACTTATGATTTTTGGGGGGGATTATCCTACAAAAGATGGGACAGGTGTACGAGATTATATACATGTAATGGATTTGGCAGAGGGACATGAAGCCGCTCTGTCGTATATTTCTAATAATCATCAAACTAATTACCATACATTCAATTTGGGGACAGGGAAAGGGTATTCTGTTTTAGAACTAATCTCTTGCTTTGAAAAAATATCAGGCATAACCATTCCTTATGAAATAACGGAAAGGAGAGAGGGGGATATTGCTGAATCTTGGTCATCTCCGTTGAGAGCCAATAAATGTTTAAAATGGCAAGCGAAACGAAGTTTAGAGCAAATGTTAGCTGACGCATGGCAATGGCAATTGAAAAATCCCAATGGTTATAATGATATATAATATTATCTATTAAAAACACATTAAATGCACATAATTTATTAAGCAGAGTAAGTTGATGAACAAAATAATTATAGTTGGGCACCCAAATTCAAATTTAGATATTGCCGAAAAAATTTCTCTTCAATATGGAATGGGGATTCCTCGCTTATCAAAACGAGAAAATCTAAGTCCACAAGACATAACCAAAATTATTTGTAAAGCATATAATGCTCCCAAGATCAGTGAAGTTACCAATATATCTGAATTTTCTCCTTTACAGGTCTCTGCTGTCTGGCATGGTATGGCTCTAGACTTATTTCTTAATAATTTAGAGCGGAAATTCTGGGGGTGGTCAGATCCGTATGCTATTTATACGTTAGATTACTGGGCATCACTCGATGAAAACCTAACTTTCATTCTGGTTTATGATCACCCAAGATCAGTCCTGGAACAAGCAGCTAATAGTCAAGAGTCATTTATTAATAACACGATAGAGCATTTAATTGATAACTGGATAGCTTATAATACTGCTTTGCTTGATTTTTATTCTAAAAACCGGGATCGCTGTTTATTAATCAGCACAGATCAAATTAAAAATAACACAGAAGGTTTTCTAGAAAAATTACAATTAGTACTAAAAAAAACGCTAAATATATGCTCTTTTCAAGAGTATATAAATACAAGTATTCATTCTTATAGCGAACAAGTATCCGCGTCACCTTTATTAATAGATGAAGAGGCAAAACAAGAAATTATGGCCCTTTCTGGTATTGATATTAAAATAGGTGATAAATTCTTCAATAAAAATATTGCTGAAGATTATTTATTAAAAATGATACTAACTCAATATCCGGAGAGTCAATGTCTCTACAGAAAGCTTCAATCAGAAGCAGATATCCCTGCACTTTCAGGTAACGAGGAAAAACTTAATCCCAATACTATTTGGACTGGTTTGGTTCAACAAAGATTGATTACAATAGAAATAATTTCAAAGCTGCACCAACTTTATAAGACTTCTCTTATTGACTATAAAATTGACCTTGCTCAACAAACGGAGGCACATTATCTACTTTCATCACAATTAAATCAGATGAAAGAAAAGTTTGAGCATTATTATGCGCGAAAAAAAGAACTGCATGCAAAAAACCGAAAATTAAAAAGTAAATTAAAAAAACAAACTTCTTTTATTTGTAAAAAAGAGAAAGAGTTACGATTTATTGAGAGTGAATTCCATAATTTAAAAAATAAAATTGAATATAACCAAAAGACTAAAGAGAAAGATAGTTCTGATGTTAAAGAATTAAAAAAACATTTAGATGATCTTAATAATCAGTTGGCGAAAGAAAAATCTAATCAAGATCTACAAAAACAACAATTAGATAGAATAACTAAAGAAAAAAACTTGATGCTAACGCAGTTGCATCTAGTTCAGGAAAAACTAGAACAATATTATTTGGAAAATCAAAAGCTGAAACAACAGCAATTTCCGGAACTATATGGAGCAGCAGAGCGAATTAAAGAAGGGCTGGAATATCGTCTCGGCGCTATCATGATTCAACATTCTAAATCTATATTTGGTGTAATTAGTATGCCAATAGCTATAGTAAAGGAGCGAAAAATATGGCATAAGCAGTATATTTCTGAAAAACAGAGTGATCTTCCACCACTGTGCATGTACCGCGATGCTCATGAAGCGAATAGAGTTAAACAGCATTTATCTTATATGTTGGGGAAAATACTAGTACAGAAAAAAGGATCAATTTTCGGATTCATAACTCTTCCATTTTCTATATACAGAACTGTTCGCCAATTCAAGAAAGCCAAAAAGAATAAAGTTATAAAGTAAAATATAAAAAATCATTATGCATAATGATTTCTTTTGTGATGATTTAATAACGTATAATATTGCAGACATAACTATTAATTAGTTAAACAGTCGCCAAAGCCCACAATGATACTCAATATCAATTGAGTTAATGCTAAAAATAATGACATGGCGTTGTTTTGTCCGAGGTATTAATTATGGCAGAACATTGTTAACGCAAAAGACAAGCTTAAATCTACGCTGCTGTTTATGACTATTTTTTAATGTATACCATTGCAAATGATATTATTCGGCCTATTCATATGTTTCAAATCTTTCAAAATAATATACACTTTATGAATTTACCAATCATATCGATAAAATATTACAATAACTCAATAGTTAAAAAATAATTGCAATAGATATGCTGAAATTAAGGTGGTTATAAAAATATGAGTATTTTAAACGAAGCAATTAAATTGTATAAGAATGGTGAATATCATAAATCATTGTCATTATTTGAGAAAGCAGGTGAGATATATGATGCTAGTTGGGTTAAGGCAAATATAATTTTATGTAAAAATGCATTGCAGGCTTTTGGTGACATTAACGCTATCGAAGCAAAAAAAAATATTGAGTGGGACCCCGCAACCCAGATCATGTATTCAAACTCTAATATTGAAAAATTAAATGAAAAGGAGATTAGCAAATTAATAATAAAATATCATAAAGCAACTATAAGAAAATCAGAAACAGCAGAAACGAAAACTATAAATCCTGTACCTTCTGATTGGCCAAAAGATTTGAACTTATTCCAATTACCAGAGAGTACTAATGATTTTAAATGGCTGACCAAAAAAAAATCAGTAAAAGAGGGGAAGGGTAAGAATGAAAATATGGATGGTCTCAGTATTGTCGTACCGACCTTCAATCGTTCAAAAATATTGGAAATAACGTTAGCTTGCCTTTGTAACCAAAAAACGAAATTTAATTATGAAGTAATTGTTGCCGACGATGGAAGTAAAGAAAATATAGAACAAATAATCAGAAAATTTGAGCAACTAATTGATATTAAGTATGTGCGCCAGAAGGATTATGGCTATCAATTGTGTGCAGTAAGAAATTTAGGGCTTAGAACCGCACGATACAACTTCGTTGCTATACTTGATTGCGATATGGCTCCAAACCCTCTTTGGGTACAATCTTATATGGAGTTACTTGAATTAGATGATGATGTAGCTCTGATCGGTCCAAGAAAATACATTGACACTACCAAATATAATTATTTAGAGTTCCTTGAAGACGAAAGCTTGCTTGAGAAACTACCCGAAATTATTACAAATAACCAAGTTGCGGGAAAAATTGAACGAAGTAAATCAGTTGATTGGCGATTAGAACATTTTGAGAAAACAGATAACTTAAGACTCTGTAATACTCCATTTCGATATTTCAGCGGTGGCAATGTAGCATTTGCAAAAAAATGGCTTGAGCGTGCAGGTTGGTTTGATGAAGAATTCACACACTGGGGAGGAGAGGATAACGAGTTTGGATACCGTCTGTACAGAGAAGGATGTTATTTCCGTTCTGTGGATGGTGCAATGGCATATCATCAGGAACCGCCAGGTAAAGAAAATGAAACAGACCGAGCAACTGGAAAATCTATCACTATCCAATTAATACAAGAAAAAGTTCCATATTATTATAGAAAACTGGACAAAATAGAAAACTCAACACTCAAGAAGGTTCCTTTAGTATCAATTTATATTCCAGCCTATAACTGTGCGGACCATATTGTACGTTGTGTCGATAGTGCATTGAATCAAACAATCACTGACCTGGAAGTATGCATTTGTAATGATGGTTCTACGGATAACACGTTAAGAATTCTAGAAGAACATTATGGAAATCATCCTCGAGTACGTTTTATTACACAAAAAAATAAAGGAATTGGAGCTGCTTCCAACGCAGCAGTAAAATTGTGCCGTGGTTTTTATATTGGTCAACTTGACTCCGATGACTACCTCGAACCTGATGCTGTGGAACTTTGTTTAAATGAATTTAAAAGAGATCTATCCTTGGTATGTGTCTACACAACGAATAGGAATGTTGATAGTCAAGGAAAGTTGATTGAAAATGGTTATAACTGGCCAGAATTCTCGCGAGAGAAATTTACTACGGCAATGATTTGCCATCATTTTAGAATGTTTACAGCCAGGGCATGGAATTTAACGGATGGATTTAATGAGCAGATTAGCAATGCTGTTGATTATGATATTTATCTAAAACTTAGCGAGGTGGGACCATTCAAACATATAAATAAAATATGTTATAACAGGGTATTGCATGGAGATAATACATCTATAAAAAAAATAGGTGCACAAAAAAATAATCACTTTAAAGTTATAAATGAATCTTTGACTCGTCAAGGTATAAATTCATATTTCTTTAAGCCTGTTAATAGTGATGATTCAAGTAGGGGATATTCAATTGTAAAAATTAGTATGGCGGATAAGTTAGAATGAAAAATATAGGCGTTATAGGCTGCTTACCTGAACTTCCTGTCGATTTTCCACTTTTAATTCCAGAAAACTCTGGGAACATGGTTCATGCTGAAGCACCATTAAGGATGTTTTCAAGGGCAGTACATTACAGAGATAGTAGTTTTATTTTATCAGGAGAAACAAATTTTAAGGATTTTGTAAATAAAACATGCTCTCATTTGATTATTACCCTTGCTAACTCTCTTTCATTAGAAAAACCAAGTCCAGATAAATACAAAAGGCTTCTTGACTCTCTTAAGCAGTATGATGTGCCTATTATTGTTTTTGGACTTGGTATTCAATCAAGTGTTCGGGATATAAATAAAGCAGAACTTTGTAAGGAGGCTATTGAATTACTGGATTTTTTGTCGTTTAAAGCAATGTATCTGGGCGTAAGAGGTGAGTTTACAAAGAAAGTAATAGAAAAGTGCACCAATATAAAAAATGTGTTTGTTACCGGCTGTCCATCTTTATTTTCTGATCCAATAGCATTACGCGTCCTTTATGAAAAATATACTAAAAGAGATTTTAATGTAGCGTCTATAAATGTGACAAATTTGTCACGAGTATCAGAGAAACAACTTTTTGAAAGAGCAGTACTAAGCAATTCATTTTTTATTGAGCCAGTAAATAAACGCACTCATCAATATTATATTGATCTCATTAAAGAGAAAAAAGACGCTGAGTTACCATATTACTTTAAATCAATGGTTAATAATAATGAGTCTTCACTTAATAAAGAACAATTAGATTTGTATATAAAAACAAAATATAGATTATTTAGAAATACAAAAACGTGGTATGAGTTCAATCGAGAATGTGTAGATTATACATTCGGAACTAGATTTCATGTGAATATGGCCTCTGTTCTTAGTGGTGTTCCTGCATTATGGCTAACCCACGATGCGAGAACGCTAGAATTGACTGAGTTTTTTAATCTGCCAAGTATTGACTTAGATGCTATTAATTCTATGTCATTAAGTCAAATTAAGTCATATATAAGTTATGACAAATTTTTCAAGAACATAAATAAATTATTTAATAATTTCAACGAGTATCTTGAAGTCAATGGATTGCCAAAAATTAAAACATTTCAAGAAGTTTAATGTAAGATATAAAAATTATGTTTTTTGTTTTAGTAAAATTTACGTAAATTATTCTATTATTTATCATAATCCTAAGCTTTTGCTTGATATAATGTCAACAAAAGGCAGTATAAATAATAAAATTGTGAGTTAATTGTGAAAATTACAATCTCCGGTGTTGGTTATGTTGGCATGTCAATTGCTACATTGCTTTCACAAAAACACGATGTTATTGCTCTAGATATAGATCTTGATAAAGTTTCATTAATTAATGAAAGGTTGTCACCAATATGTGATCCTGAAATACAAAATTTTTTATCAAATAGAAAATTAAACCTATATGCTACAACAGAAAAATACGAAGCCTATAGAGATGCTGATTATGTTATAATTTCGACACCAACTAATTATGACCCTATTAATAATAGCTTCGATACACACTCTGTCGAATCAGTGGCATGTGATGTACTAAGTATAAATCCAAATACAACTATCATAATCAAATCTACAGTCCCCGTCGGATTTACTGAACGACTAAAGCGCGATCTAAACACGAATAATATTATCTTTTCCCCAGAATTTTTACGTGAAGGTAAAGCTCTTTATGATAACCTGTATCCATCTCGCATAGTTGTCGGAGAGCGTAGCGAACGAGCAAGAAAGTTCGCTGAGCTTCTCTGTGAAGGTGCTATAAAAAAAGATATTCCAATATTGTTAACGAATAGCACTGAAGCTGAAGCCATTAAACTTTTTGCAAATACTTACCTTGCAATGCGGATTGCTTATTTCAATGAATTGGATACTTATGCCTCCGTTCATGGTTTAGATACAAAGCAAATTATAGAGGGTGTTGGTTTAGATCCTAGAATTGGTCAACATTATAATAATCCTTCTTTTGGCTATGGAGGTTATTGCTTACCTAAGGATACCAAGCAATTACTTGCAAATTATCGTGATGTTCCGCAGAACTTAATCCAGGCTATTGTCGATGCCAATACTACCCGAAAAGACTTTGTTGCGGAGGATATATTAAGTCGTAAACCAAAAGTTGTAGGAATCTATCGCCTCATAATGAAAGCAGGTAGTGATAACTTTAGAGCAAGTAGTATTCAAGGTGTAATGAAACGACTCAAAGCCAAAGGAATTGAGATAGTTGTATATGAACCTGTACTAAAAGAGCCTTATTTCTTTGGTTCTTATGTTGAGCGCGATATTAATGCTTTTAAAGAACGTGTTGATGTTATAGTAGCAAACCGTCGCACACAAGAATTAGACGATGTAGGCGAGAAAATTTATACACGCGATTTATTTGGTGTCGATTCTTAATTATGTTCAGGAATTTAAAGTTTTTATGGCATTTAAAAAATAAACGATATGTTTATGCTTTAGCTTCAATACACGATGACTGCCAGTTTTGGCAGTCAAAACGTATCTTAGCAATGTATGATCTTAATATGTATTGGTCATTGCGTAATATCAACGATACACCGCCAGATTGGCGGTGTAAATTAGCGATTAAAATAGCTAAAATTGCTTGTGGTGACATAAGTTTAACCCCAGAATTACTTACGGAGTTCAAAGATGAGTTCACGGACACACATCAAAAGATTGAGTTGGCAAAGGCCCTGGCATCATACTCTCCTACGTTTTCATTATCATTATTAGATAATATAGATAATATAGATAATTATCCTTTAGATTTATATGCAGCTCTTCAATTAAGAGTTGGGTTAACTCAAAAAGCCATATCAACACTTTCTCAGATTGATTCCAGTAGTCTTATTTCTTCCCCTGATATATTGCTCTTACAAAATAATGCTTTGAGAGAAACACCAAAAACCTCTTTAAATAGACTTAACTCATACTATACGTACTTTGGTTTATCTCCGGTCGCACTTGCAGATAACTCATCTCCTTTGTCACCTTGTAATATTGTTACATCGGTTCCTTATACTGTCCAAACGGGCCCCCTAGTTTCTATTTTAATGACAACATACAATACCGACAGGCGGGTAGAAAATGCAGTAATATCATTGCTTAATCAAACATATCGTTCATTTGAACTAATTATTGTTGATGATGCCAGCACTGATGATACGCTATTTCGTCTTCAGAGATTAGCACTCAAAGATAGTCGAATAAAAATTATTAGCCTGCCACAAAATGTTGGAACATATGCTGCAAAACGAATAGGTTTAATACAAGCTAAGGGAGAGTTTGTGACATGCCATGACTCAGATGACTGGTCCCATCCTGAAAAATTATTTAGACAGATATCACCTTTATTGTTAAATCCTAAACTAATTTGTTCAATTTCTGATTGGGTAAGGTTACAAGATAATGGGATTTTCTATGCGCGTGCGGTTTATCCACTAAAACGACTGAATCCTTCTTCTTTGCTGTTTAGAAGGGCGGAGGTATTGCAAAAAGCGGGCGTTTGGGACTGCGTTAAAACTGGTGCTGATAGTGAATTTATTGCTCGACTTCAGCTAATTTTTGGTGCCTCCTCTATACATCGTATTAAATTGCCTTTGACACTAGGAAGTCATCGTACCGACTCGTTAATGAATTCACCTACAACAGGTTATTCCTCTCAGGGAATTTCACCGGATCGCCAGAAATATTGGGATTCCTGGTCACGATGGCACATAAACTCGTTAAGAAATAAAGAAAGTCTTTACATAGGAAATTCTGATTTTACTAATGATAACAGACCATTCCCAGCACCTGACTCAATATTAGTTGATACTAATGCCATCAAGTTTGCATTACGATGTGCTCATATTAATCTTGCCAGTGTATAACCTATTACTTCATGTATAATCTATGCCATTTATTTTTTATAATCACCTGCATTTTCTAATTATAACTTATTGAGCCTTATACTATGGGGGAGTATTAATAAGTATTTATGTTAATACAACTCATTGTAATGTTCTTTTTGATATCATAATACAATCTTTTTTTTCTGTTTTTATCTTATTAAAAACCCATTTCCCATAATAAACCCCATTAACCTGCGTCTTAACCAATAAATACCCACGAAACTTCTTAAACAGCTTCATATCTGGTTTAAAATCGGCCTGCCAGAACTGGTGCAAATGCCCTTGATACGTCAATCCTTTGATGTCGTACAGGGCATTGCCCATCACCTTGAGTGGTTTGTTATGAATCAGTGCAGAGATCCCCGCCGTACTGTTAATCGTCACCACCGCTTTTGCGTGGCGTAATAATTCCGGCATAGGGAGATCGTGCACGTATATGACTCGCTCACCTAAGCCATATTCCTTACTCAACCGCTTAATTAATGGTCGATAGAGTCTGTGACCACGATCCATCGGATGATGTTTGATCACCAAATAACTCTCTTTCGGCGCTTTACGCGAAAATGAGTACATGACTTCATTAATATAGTCACGCACATCGTTATAATTGCTGTGGTTACGAATCTGGCTATCGTTATACACCTGCAAAATGGCAAGATAATAACGCTGGTCCAGCTCGTTCATTAACCTCGGCAATACCTTACGCTGTGTTACCTTGTAAAGTTGCTTGCGCCAGTATGCACGAACCCAGCAACGTGCCTCATACCAGGGGGAAAACGATTTGTGGTGGCGGTAGCGAGGGAACTCATGACGGTAATGCCAACCCATCAGGTAATACCACATCGCATGACCAATACGTTTCATCGTTGAAGGTTTTAAATTCTCAGCGTGCGGCGTAGACATATCTGGCAACTTACGATAAAAATCCGGGTCGCGCGGTAGCGATGAATATGCGTTCACTCCGCCTTCTTCAACGGTTATAAATTGCGGGCGTAAATATCCTTCTTCAAATGCCAGAAAGCGAATGCCTTTCGACGTTGCCCACCGTTTTGCTTCTTTGTGCAATGGGCGGCAGTCACCAAAGCAGAGGATGGTATCAAAGTCATATTGTCGGTGGAGATCTCGCAACCAACCGGGAAACTCTTTCGGCGTTTGGTAGTAAGCCAGGTATTGTCGATTGCGGCAGTAAAAACGATCCCCGCCGTTGAAGACAACATTCACAGCGTTACGGCCTAATGACTCTAACCATTCCGCGACGTCATTGAAAAAAGGTCCCATCGGTCCCTGCAATAGCAGATATTTTTTACCCGATAATAAAACGGTTAGTGCGTTGTCTTGCATAAATAATCTGTGTAATAGTCAATGGTGAAATTATTTAGCCAAATCTGACTTTGCAGAACATAATTAATTTGCGGTAATAGCGTATGACTCGCCCCGCTTTTTTTCGGGTAATAAACATCTGCTTGCGCGGCGTCTGGATTAAATATTCCGCAGCTTCTTCAACCGTAATAGGTTGTAACCGTGTTGGGTGAATGTATGTTGGATAAACAATCAACGCCTGATAGATCAAGTCTGCTAACGTTAATCTGCGCTCGCGGCGCGGGCAGTGATGTTCATCAACGGTTAAACCCCAACCGGCGTAGAAGGGCAGGCCGTAACAATGAACTTGTTTGCCATGTAATAACGCTTCAAACCCGGACAATGATGTCATGGTGTGCACTTCATCTGCGCGCTGAATGCATTGAATAATATCTGCATCCAGTGCCTGATAATTGGCAAGTTCAGAGATCAATTTAGCCGGAATATTGCCCTTGCGATTTCCCACCAGTACATCCGGGTGCGGTTTATAAATAATGTAGGCGCGCGGATTACGCTCGCGTACTGTGCGCAATAACTCAAGGTTGCTCTTAATCGAGACAGTGCCTGTTTTAATAGATGCATCGTCCTCTACCTGACCCGGTACCAGGATGATTTTTTTACCTTTGGACTCGGCAGGCAGAGAGAAATCGGCCCCCAGGTTGTACTTGCTCAGTTTGCTTTCAACCAGTCGTTGCCGCAACTTCTCAGCTCGCATCTGCTGCGCCAGCGTTAACTGGCTGTGATTAAGCAGCTCCTCCAGGTCGCTGGGGCGTGTGGCGTCATAGTAGATCCCGCGTTTATCCAGCACCAGCGATAGCGGCGGCAACAGGTCAGAGCCAAGCCCGGATGAACGCAGAAAACCATCTTCCATTCGCCATAACGGCAGTGATTTTCGCTGCGCTTCGGCTTGCCATTCCTGTTCTCCCTTTACACCCCATACCACGCAAGCGGTGGCCGCAGTACAGCGACGTGAATAACTCAGTCGGTTTGTCGCTGTTCGCAAGAAAGGTTTCAGGATCGCCGACTTCCACAGCGTTAAGCCTGGCGCCCATAAATAGCCATTACGCTGCTGCTGATGGCTGCGCTGTAATTGCAGCCATTGCAGTACGGTAAACAGATCGCTTGCGGCCCCCGTAAGCGGGTCGATATAGCGACAGTAACGCAGGTATGCTGCGGCAAAAAGTTCTTCCAGCGTGGCAGAACCGCGTCGGGCGGATAACAAAGCGGACTGCGGATGGCGATCGTCGGTTAAGCCCCAGCCTGCATACCAGGGCCGACCGAAACATGTCACTGGTTTTCCTGCCAGCAAGGCTTCAAAGCCGTATTGGGATGTCACGACGTAAACCCGGGAAACGTGTCGCAACAGCGACTGCGGGCTGACATTCTCGGCAATCAAACGTACTCGTTGCGTGGCGCGCAGATCAGCGAAATAACCTGTTTTCTTTCCTTCCAGTACGTCCGGATGCACCTTCACCCAAATTTCGGCTTGAGGATTTTCCGCCATCGCGGCTTCCAGCATGGCGGCAAACTCATGCGGGCCAGCACTGCCATACGTCACTGACATATCATTAAATGTCTGATCGACAACCAGAACGATGTCTGCACGTTCTGACTCATCAGCCACAAACGCAGGCGCCAGGTTATATTTCGACAAATCCCCGGTCACGATGGTGTGCATCGCTTCTCTGGCCTGGCTTATCAGAGCTGTATTTCCGGCTTTATCCTGTACCAGTTTCTCCAGTGCCGAAGGCTTGCTGGCATCGTAGTAAATGCCGCAATCATCCACCACCAGAGAAAGCGGCGGTGCGCCATTGACGCCAAGATCCAGCGAGCGCACAAATCCATCTTCCAGACGAATGATGGGTTTTCCCGCGGCTTTGGCGATGGCGACTGGTTTCGCCGCGCTGGGGCGATGCCCCCACACGGCGATAGCATCGACGTTTTGCGGAACAGGACGCAGCAGAGAAAGTTTCTGGCACGGTTGCGCCAGAAATTTCTCCAGATGCGGAATACGCCAGATGCCAGGCGAGTAAATGCCAATCATGTGTTTTCGGCCAGTTCCTGCGCCATCAGAGCGCGCACCTTTTCAAGGCATGCCGGGGTGTCGACGCCCGGACCGGTTGCGGCAACCTCAAATGTGCGAATGTTGATCCCCGCGTTCATCAACCGTAACTGCTCCAGTGATTCCGCCTGCTCCGGCATGGACTCAGGTAACTGGCTGTAGTTTTGCAGCACATCGCGACGATAAGCGTAAATACCGACGTGTTTCAGGTAGCGCGCTTTTTCAGCATTGCGCGGATACGGAATCGGCGCACGGCTGAAATAAAGTGCATCCTGGCGGGTATTTACCACCACTTTTACCGTGCTTGGCTCCGTTGCTTCTTCGGCAGAAATCGCGTGGCATAGCGTTGCCACTGGCAACGCGGGGTCATCACGCATTCCTTGTAACAGCGTTTCTACATCCTGCGGGCGAATCATGGGTTCATCGCCCTGCAAGTTAATATAGATATCTGCATCGACTTTATGCATCACCTCGACCAGCCGATCGGTGCCGGATTCATGATCGTTGCGCGTCATGATGGCTTTCCCACCAAACGCCTGCACGGCCTGTTCAACGCGCGGGTCGTCTGTTGCCACCCAAACTTCCGCAACGCCCGCCACCTGTAACGCACGCTCGTAAACATGCTGGATCATCGGTTTGCCAACAATATCGAGCAGTGGCTTACCCGGCAGGCGCGAGGAGCCGTAGCGGGCCGGAATGACAATAACTGCTTTGCTCATCTCAATTCCTTACAAAGACAGAATCACTTTTGCACCCACCGCCAGCTGATAGAGGATGGTGGAAATACCACGGGTAACTTCAATGTTTTTCGATTCATATTTCGGCAGAACCATAATTTCATCGCCAGGCTTGAGTGAATCCACATCTTCCGCGTTGACTGCCGCACCGTTCTGACGAATGACGATAATTCTGGCGTTACCCGATTTTTGCGTCAGGCCACCACATTTCTCGATGTAATCCTCGGTGGTCATTCCCTTCTGCCAGCTCACCGCGTTCGGGAACAGCACCTCGCCATGAACCATAACCAGCGATGTTTTCTCCGGAATATTGATGACGTCGCCATCTTCAAGCAGAACAGAATCAATATTGGACTCGTTGAGGATCACTTCACCTTTCGGAACCACGGTGCGCGCTTTCGCCACAAAGCGGCTGATCAGTTGCGCTTCCTGCATTCGCAGGCTGGCTTCTTCTTTGGTGGAGGACTGGGCGGAAAGTGATGCTTCCTCCAGCTTTTGCAGCGAGAGATTCAGCATCTCTTTCTGACGCTGGGCCACTGATGGGCGATAAAGCTGAACCGCGTTCATCTGCGACATACTGTTCGGACGGACTTTTTCCAGAACCGCACGCATGGTGGAGCCATATGGCAGCACCATGGCATGTTCGCCAGAGTGCGCGCCTTCAACCCGCACCTGAATGGTGCCGGCATAGCGGTCAGTGCTGACGATTAAGGTATCGCCATTTTGCAACATACGGCCTGGCGCTGAGCTTATCGGATAGTATTCGCTACGTTTTTGCAGTCCCTGTTTACGCATAATCGTAATGTGAGTCGCGCCAGGCTTAGGGCGCGCCCAGCTCAACGCTTCCGTTACGGGAATGCTGCTTTCGCGGAACTCAAAGTCGTAGCTGTTAAAGACATCGCCCTGAACGCTGAAAGTATGCTGACGCGGCCCGACGATGATGGTGTCACCATCGGCGAACTGCGAAAGCCCCAGTTTGCCGTTCAGCAGGAAGTCGTACAGGTTGACGTTGGAGCGCACGCGGTTACCGCGCTTAACCACAATATCAACGTAACTTCCGCGCTCTGGATCAACGCCGCCAGCCTTGATCAGATAATTGAGTAACGAATCAGACGTCACACCGCCATACAGACCAGGATTACGCACAAATCCGGTCACGTACACTTTTACTGGCTGCGCCTGTAATAAGGAGGCGTAGACGTTGACGTTGGACTGGTACACTTCCTTCACTTTGGATGTGACCAGGGTATTTAACTGACTATTACTGACGCCAGCAACTTTCACCGGACCAACGTTCGGCAGGAAAATATTACCTTTGGGATCAACCTGTAACGCACCATCAAAGGTGAACGCACCCCACAAGCGAACCTGAATGCTATCGCCCGGATTCAGAATATAGTCAGGGTTGAATCCTACCGTCGCACCGCTATCCGCGCTGGTGCCGTTGAAAAGTTGAGCACCAAACATACGGCTCATTACCACCGGCGGTGCGGGCGGCGGGGTATTGTCGAAGCCGCTCATGTTTTGCGTATCCGACTTTTGTCCGCTCAGAATACCGGGCAGTGGTGCTGCTCCTGTCAGGTTTGGGTCAGCGTTAATATCAATGGCCGCGCTGGCCTGCGCCGCGTGACAGGCGGCAATCAGTAAAATTGATTTCAATAATTTCATCACAAACTCATTCAGCGACAGCGTTAATCTCGGTGATCTTCAATCACAGCCAGCAACAGTTTCAGGGTGCCGAACAGCAGGCAGCACACCAGTAACCAACAGGCGATCAAATAAGGGATATTTGGAAAAGAGGATTCCTGCGGCAACTGTGGCGAACTGATCACAGACAGCACCTTGAGCTTACGAGCCGCTTCTACACGGGTCTTTTCAATGGAGGTCAGCGTCAGTTTGTAGAGCTCGGTGTTGAACTCTACTTTTGATTTGATTTCCTCAAAATCCACCGCCATACGGTTTAGCTTGTCACCCTGTGGCGCTGTGATTTTGCTTTTTTCTTCATCGATTTGTGCCTGCAATGACTGAATCGCATTACGCGCACTCACAATTTGCGGGGCGTCCTCACGCAGATACGTCAGCAAGTTACGCAGGTCCGCTTCCATCTGGATCTTCTGGCCCATCAGCGTATTCACTAACGTGCTCGCAGCCTGTGCTTGTGCCTGTGGATCCAGAACGTTGTTGTTGTCCTGATAAGAGAGCAGTTCCGCTTTGCTGGCGTCCAGACGCTGGCGTGCCTTTTCCATTTCCGTTTCCGCAAAGGCAAGCTGGTCACGCGCAATGCGATGTGACATCTCATTGATAAAGCGCTCTGACTCTTTCAGCACGGTCTGGTTAAACTTAAGCGCAAACTCCGGGCTAAAGCCCTGCGTCTGAATATTGAGCAATCCGGTTTTATCGTCATACGAGACGTTGATACGGTCCTTGTAGTACTTCAGGAAGCCTTCTGCGGTTTCATCCTTGCTAAGATGATTAAGAAAATCGAGCCCGCTATGGCTAAACGCTTCGCGAAAATTCAGTTGCTTATCTAACGCTGCCAGCATATCTGGAGAGTTAATGTACTCTTTCAGATATAACGCATCCTCTGCGGAACTCGGGTTAGAGGCACCCAATAGCAGACCAAAATTTAAGCTGCCACTGTTTAAATCATCTGAGCGTTTAATGGCAACTTTCGATTCGCTCATATAGCGAGGCTGGCTGAAGATAGCCAGATAGATCAGCAGCACTGCCATCGGTGCCAGAATGATGATTTTCGCCAGGTGTTTTTGGATATCTGCCAGTGAGATGGCAGACAAACGAGCACGCATCCAGGATACGGCAGACTTCACTTTTATCAACATGTAACGATTATCAGAGTTTCAGTGGGGCGCAAACTCAATGAGAGACTTAACTCTCGCGCCCTGTTGCTTAATTAGTCGAAAATGCGCACAAGACCAGTGACTTTGTTCGCCTTGTTGGTCACCAATAACGTCGAGACGCGGTGTTTTTGCATCTTTTCTTTCGCTTCGATGATCATGGTTTCTTCTGGCAACGTCAGCGGTTCACGCGTCATCATCTGCGCCGCCGTGGCGGATGTCAGAGAATCTTCTTTTTCCATAAAGCGACGCAGGTCACCGTCGGTGATAATGCCCGCCAGCTCGCCTTCTGCGTCTTCTACCATCACCATTCCCTGGCAACCGCTGGTGATACGTTGAATCACCGTTTTAAAGGGCGCATCCAGATGAACCGAAGGGACATCATGCTGCATGACATCCGCAACGCGGGTCAGCAGGCGACGGCCTAATGAACCGCCCGGGTGATAGCGTGCAAAATCATTCGGCATAAATTTGCGTTGGTGGATCATGGCAATCGCCAACGCATCGCCGATCGCCATGGTCAGCGTGGTAGACGTTGTTGGTGCAAGATTATTCGGGCAGGTTTCATTCGCCATGTGGAGTTCCAGCACGGCATCGGCATTTTTCGCCAGCGTGGAATTTCCATTATTGGTAATGGCGATAATTCGGTTGCCGAAATTCTTCAGTGACGGGACGAGCTTCAGGATTTCGTCTGTTTCACCGCTGGCAGAAATAAGGATCAGAAGATCGTAAGGCGTAATCATGCCCAGATCGCCATGGAAAGCTTCTGCGGGATGAATAAAGAAACTCGGCGTACCCGTAGAGGCCAGAGTCGCAGACATTTTTCGACCAACATGCCCTGATTTACCCATTCCCGAAAGAATAACGTGTCCTTTACAATTAATTATCAATTCAAGAGCACGCTGGTACTGAGTGGAATCCAACTGTTTGGACAAGTTTTGTAATGCAGCACCTTGTTCTGCCAGAGTCTGGCAAACCGAGGTAATTAAATATGGATCGATAGTACTGCTCTGGTCATCAGGTAAATGTCTTTCAGACATATCAACTCCTTTGCTCGGAAATAATGCCATAGTCACAACAAACCCGAACCAACAATAAATTATTGATATTAAATCAATTGGTTATAACAAAGTGTTTTAATGAATATAAAACTATGGTCAGCCCATGTGCTTATGTAGGGCTTATCACCTTCTTATTAAGTCGCAATGTCTCGTGGAAGTGCGAAGATGCTGCAATATTACAGGCGAGAAGGGGGAACCAAATTTTGCCCACCTATTTAACACACCCCTACATTATGAACAAGGAATTTAGGATTTTTATCAATCATTAAAATGTTTCGCGATTAACTATTAAGGCGAAAAACAATTTAGCGATTGATTATTTGCTTATAAAAAAAAGAACGTATGTCACTGTTATCAATAAATAAAACACGTCAGTAATGGCGATGATATTTTGTGATTAACTATTTAAGTTGAATATAATAAACAGGTTGACAATCCCCCTGTAAAGCAGAAGAGAATAACAAATTTTTTGCGGTGAATATTGACTAGCATGATAGTTTTGCGCTTGATTATTTATGGCGATAAATATGTTTTTAAATCAAACAGGGGCGCATTTATCACCGTATATATTTTCCGTGGAAACTATTATTAAATTAAAAAATAATGATGGGGATTATCATTCGCTAACCAATAACTGTGCACACTGATAAGGAAGTGCCTCGCATGAAGGCACTTCCAACAACCAACGAGCCCACTCTGGATTCAGAGTGGTTTGTTAATCGCGTCATAAAGATGGTTCAACGTTGTTAAGCGCTTTCTGTATATTTCTCTCAGGCAGGGTTTGTCACTGCCACAACGGCGTCGTTCTGTCAGCCACTGTGCCTGTGATTCTTTTAGTTCCCCGGCGGCACCCATTGCGTAAAGCCCATGGAGAAATTTATATTTAACGCTCATCTCCACATCCATGTCATTGAGGGTACGAGATGCACAAATCGCTTTTTCATCCGCACTGCGGGCCAGTCGACAGTCAAAACTGGCTGCCGTGACAGAGAAAGCAGGCAACGTAATGATGAGAAATGCCGTAAGTATATTTTTCACTGGTTGGCTCCTTCAGATCGAATAACTGGCCCTGGAGCCATGGTCAGGGCTCTGTTTCTCGTCAGCCTGAATCCTGTTGCTTCCCCGGTTTTTACTGACAGTTGGCATTCGAAGTGAAACGGCGTCCAGCTAATCCCCCTACGGTACTGGCCATTGCCTGTCAGTAGTGCAGGTGAGAGCAGTCGCTGCATATTATGTTTTCCCTGATCGAAAATAACCTTATCTACGTCGGGGTACTGCTTCTGCAGCTCTTTTAGTGCGAGCGGTCGGCAAATAAATTCGGCTACGCGCTGAGCTTCAGTCCAGTTGTTATTAACAAAATTACGGTCATTCGTCCCTTTTACCTCACGATTGATAACACTATTCAGATGTTTTACCTGGACAGAGTTCAATGTGACGTTCGTTGCAAATGCAAATCCGGTATACATACAGGATATCGCAGTAATAACAACCAAATACTTACTAATCCGAAATACTCCATTACGCATAAGTACCTACTTTTACTGTGCAATTACAATGTCTATGTGAATATAAGTGGTGAAAATAAATAATTTGCTGCGCTGCATCAATGTTTATGCTTAATCAGAGTATTCCTGAAGAGGCTTTTGGATGCAAAAATGCAAAATTCCGATTGTCTTAAATAAAAATATTAATAAGTAAACCTTCTTTCTACGGTATTTAACCTAATAGAAACTGGTTTGACTTTAAGCTGGAGCGTGCAAAGAGAAAATGCCAGTGCACGGTGAATATTCACGGTTTACTTTAGTGATAGGTTTTATATACAAACGAATTACTTCGATATTACATCGCAAAAACACTCAGGGCTGCCGCCTGAGGACCATGAAGAATGTTGTTATATAATAAGTCAACATTTCGCACTTTGTACAATCTGGGTTAGGGTATAAAAAATAATGTAGTTACGTAATGAAAATATAATTCAGAACATGTATAGAGTCGTTTTTAATTGCTTGATATGTCTGAAGTTATTTTTGTTTTTTGGCAGATTTCTTATTGTTTTTTATACTCAATTTATTGATCTATATTGTTTTTTTGAAATTGATATTGCCCTAGTATCTGGTTAAGGAAATATTGTTATTAATTTGACTTTAACTGAATTACGTGAGGGAACTATGAGTGACAGCTTCCAGCGGGAGATCCCGAAGGCCCGTATTAATCTAAAATTAGAACTGCATACAGGTGGCGCAAGCAAAAAAATGGAATTACCCCTTAAGTTACTTATTGCGGGTGATTTTAGTAATGGTCAGGAATCCGCGCCATTATCAGAACGTAAAAAAGTTAATCTTAACAAAAATAACTTTGATGCAGTCCTTTTTGATTATTCGCCAAAAGTAAATCTTATCGTTAAAAATACGCTTGCTGATGACGATAGCGAAGACAGCATCAAACTGACATTCCGCAGTATAAAGGATTTCTCCCCGGAACAAGTCTCCCGACAAATACCGCAGCTGAAGGCTATGCTTTCCATGCGTAATTTACTTCGTGATTTAAAAGCAAATCTTCTGGATAACCAGGCTTTCCGCAAAGAACTGGAAAATATTCTGCTGGACCCGGCATTAAGCGCAGAACTCAGAGCCGAACTCTCAGCCCTGGCCCCAAAACAGCCATAACGATCATGACGATTTAACGGATTAATAAGGAATATGTTGATGTCTGTAAATAATGAGAATGCCACTGCTGGCGAGAGTGTGGTCCTTGAACGTCCTGTGGCAAGTGGAGTTTATGCGTCCCTGTTTGAAAAAATTAATCTGAGCCCAGTCTCAGAGTTGAGTGCACTGGATATTTGGCAGGATGCACAGGCGATGTCGGATGCGACCGCGGATGAACGTTTAACGGCCGGGATGCAAGTGTTCCTAGAATGTCTGACTAAATCCGGCTCTAAAGTTGAAAAGCTCGACAAAAATTTGATTGACCACCATATCGCTGAACTGGATTACCAGATAAGTCGTCAACTTGATGCAGTTATGCATCATGAGGCCTTTCAGGCGGTAGAAAGCCTGTGGCGGGGCGTGAAATCGTTGGTTGATAAAACCGATTTCCGCCAGAACGTGAAAGTTGAACTGCTGGATATCTCTAAAGAAGACCTGCGCCAGGATTTTGAAGATAGCCCGGAAATTATCCAGAGTGGTTTGTACAAACACACATACATCGATGAGTATGACACTCCGGGCGGCGAGCCGATTGCCGCGCTGATTTCCTCTTACGAGTTTGATGCTTCTGCGCAGGACGTGGCGCTGATGCGTAATTTGTCAAAAGTGTCTGCTGCGGCACATATGCCCTTTATCGGTTCTGCGGGGCCGAAATTTTTCCTGAAAGAGTCAATGGAAGAGGTCGCGGCCATCAAAGATATTGGTAACTACTTTGATCGCGCCGAGTACATTAAATGGAAAAGTTTCAGGGATACGGATGACTCCAGATACATGGGGCTGGTCATGCCTCGCGTGCTGGGCCGTTTGCCGTATGGCCCGGACACAGTACCGGTACGTAGTTTTAACTATGTTGAAGAAGTAAAAGGCCCGGATCACGATAAATACCTGTGGACCAATGCCTCCTTCGCTTTTGCGGCCAACATGGTGAAAAGCTTCATCAACAACGGCTGGTGCGTGCAAATCCGTGGCCCACAGGCCGGTGGTGCAGTGCAGGACTTGCCCATTCATCTGTATGATCTCGGCACGGGTAATCAGGTAAAAATTCCGTCAGAGGTGATGATCCCGGAAACCCGCGAATTTGAGTTCGCAAATCTTGGATTTATTCCCCTGTCGTACTACAAAAACCGCGATTATGCCTGTTTCTTCTCGGCGAACTCCACGCAAAAACCTGCGCTCTACGACACTGCTGATGCCACTGCAAATAGCCGCATCAATGCGCGTTTGCCGTACATCTTCCTGCTGTCGCGAATCGCTCATTACCTGAAGCTGATTCAACGGGAAAACATTGGTACAACCAAGGATCGTCGTCTGCTGGAACTGGAGCTTAATACCTGGGTTCGTGGTCTTGTGACAGAAATGACCGATCCGGGCGATGACTTGCAGGCTTCTCACCCGCTGCGTGACGCGAAAGTGCTGGTGGAAGATATCGGGGATAACCCAGGCTTCTTCCGCGTGAAACTCTTTGCTATCCCCCACTTCCAGGTGGAAGGGATGGACATCAACCTATCACTGGTTTCCCAGATGCCAAAAGCCAAGTCGTAAGGCGAGGGGAAATCAAGGATGAAAATTTTTCGCCCACTTTGGGAGGACGGGGCTGCGCTGGCCCCGCAACAGTTCCAGCAGCAGGCCCGCTGGAATGCGCACGTTGCCGATACCGTTGCAAGGATGGGGATTTCCCATCCCTGGGGCGTGGTGAATGCTGAATTTGACACCGCCGCCCTGGCGCTGTCACGGCTAAATGCTACCCGTCTGGTGGTACGTTTCCAGGATGGCACGATTGTTGATACCGACCTGGCGGATAATCTTCCTCCGGTTTGTGATTTATCCGTCGCAATGTCGGCGACCACCTTGCCTTATACCACCATCTTACTGACACACCGGCAGAACCTAAACTCCAGGCCCAACAGCGTCTGCGCGCTGATGGTGCACTGCTGGATGACTGGCATCGTCGCGGTGAGCCTGTGCGTTATCGCCTCGGACTGTATCAGGGACTGCGTCTTGTACCTGTTATTGAAGCCGTCATGGATGACCTGGCACCACCGTCGTTCTCTTCACCTGTTATCCAAAAAATCGTCCCGGGGCAGAAGATTATCCGCCTCGACAGTATGTCGCTATTTGATTCCGGCAAATCGGTGCTGAAGGCCGGGGCCACCAAAATGTTGGTTAATTCACTGGTGGGAGTCAGAGCAAAACCGGGCTGGTTGATTGTGGTCGCTGGCCACACGGATAACACCGGGAACGCACAACTAAACCAGACGCTTTTTCAGAAACGTGCCGAAGCGGTGCGCGTCTGGATGCATGAAACCGGTGACGTACCGGAAAGCTGTTTTGCGGTACAGGGCTATGGCGAAAGCCGTCCGGTCGCAACCAATGACACCCCAGAGGGCCGTGCGCTCAACCGGCGTGTCGAAATCAGTCTGGTACCGCAGGCTAATGCCTGTCAGATACCTGGACACACCCTGGCGTCATCGCAGGATGATGGCGCATCACAACATAATGGAGAGTAATTCCATGGCAATACCTGTTTATCTTTGGCTGAAGGACGATGGCGGCGCGGACATCAAAGGGTCTGTGGACGTTCAGGATCGTGAAGGCAGCATCGAAGTCGTGGCTCAGGAACACAACCTGTACATCCCGACTGATAACAACACAGGCAAACTGACCGGCACCCGTATCCATACCCCGTTCCTGTTCACCAAGGAAATCGACTCCTCCAGCCCGTACTTGTACAAGGCAGTGACCACCGGTCAGACCCTCAAGTCTGCCGAATTCAAGTGGTACAAAATCAACGACGCAGGCCAGGAAGTGGAGTACTTCAACACCAAACTTGAGAACGTGAAAGTGGTGAAGGTGAATCCTGAAATGTATGACATCAAGGATCCTTCTAAAGAGAAGCACAACCACCTTGAGCGCATTGAACTGCGTTACGAAAAAATCACCTGGACCTACAAAGACGGCAACATCATTCATTCCGATTCCTGGAACGAACGCGCCACCGCCTAAGCCACGAGCGGACAGAGTTTCTCTGTCCGTTTTTTGTTTTTGCTGAACGTCTGAAGCCAACGGGCTTTCAGCAAAAACTCCACAATCTGTCAGCACGACCGTATGCGCTTTGGTCTTCCTCACGGAAAACAGCGAGGGGCGGTAGTGTGTTCAGAAACCGACAAAGAGAGATATTCATGGAAAATCCAGCCATTTTGCTGCGACGTCTGAATCCTTATTGCGCCCGTGCGATGGAAGGCGCGGCTTCACTCTGTCAGATTCGCGCGCATGCGGAAATTTTGCCAGAGCACTGGCTGCTGAAACTTCTTGAGCAGGGCGAGGGGGATCTCACCGTGCTGGCACGCCGCTACGAGTGGGACATGGACACTCTCTGGCAAGATTTGCTTGCCTGGCTCGACAAACAACCGCACTCGGTGCGCCATCGCCCGCAGCTTTCAGAAAATATCCAGGTATTGATGCAACAAGCCTGGCTGATTGCCTCACTGGCGGGAGAAGAACAGATTCGAAGTCACCACCTGCTGATGGTGATGGTGGCTAACCAGAAGCTGGTGCGCTGCGATGGTCTGTGGCCATTGCTGACTCTGGGACAGAGCCAGTTAGAGTGCCTGCGCCCGCTACTGGATGCTCAGTCAGACGAGCGTGCGCAAGTACAGCAGGAAGCCGAAATTACGGGGAGCCATGGTGGGGACGTGGAGTTTATCGGGCGTCCAGTAGGGAGTGAGATGAAAGATGGGGAACTGAGTCCGGCGCTGCAGAATGCGCTGGATAAATTCACCCATGACGTCACCGCCCAGGCGCGTGAAGGTAAAATTGATCCGGTATTTGGCCGCGATAGTGAAATCCGCCAGATGGTGGACATTCTTTCTCGTCGCCGAAAAAATAACCCAATCCTGGTCGGTGAGCCAGGTGTCGGGAAAACCGCACTGGTTGAAGGTCTGGCGCTCAGAATCTCTGACGGTAATGTCCCTGAATCCCTCAAACCGGTGGTGCTACGCACTCTTGACCTCGGGCTGCTGCAGGCGGGGGCGGGAGTGAAGGGGGAATTTGAGCAGCGCCTGAAAAACGTGATTAATGCTGTACAGCAGTCTCCGGTACCTATCTTGCTGTTTATCGATGAGGCCCATACCATCATCGGCGCAGGTAACCAGGCTGGTGGTGCTGATGCTGCCAATCTGCTGAAACCAGCCCTTGCGCGCGGTGAGTTACGTACCATCGCCGCGACGACCTGGTCTGAGTATAAACAATACTTTGAGCGCGATGCCGCACTCGAACGCCGCTTCCAGATGGTGAAAGTTGACGAGCCGGACGACGACACGGCTTGTCTGATGTTGCGTGGCCTGAAATCCCGTTATGCCGAACATCATAATGTGCACATCACTGATGATGCGGTGTGCGCTGCCGTTACGTTATCCCGACGTTATCTGACAGGCCGTCAACTCCCGGACAAAGCCGTTGACCTGCTCGACACTGCAAGCGCTCGCGTGCGTATGAGTCTCGACACCGTACCCGAACAGTTGACCCGTATCCGTTCCCGGATTACCTCTCTTAAAATGGAGAGACAAGCTCTACAGGAAGACATTACCGTCGGTAATCAAAACCACGGTGAACGCTTGACGGCAATTGAACAGGAAGAGAAAAACGTCATCGTTGAACTCCACGAACTTGAAACCCAGTACGGCCAGGAACTGAAACTTACTGAACAACTACGGGAATGCCGCCAGGACATTTCCCGTCAGAGCGAAACGCATGCCCTGCAACAGGAGCTGAACGGTTTACAGCAGGGCAATCCGTTGTTGTCGGTGGATGTGGATGTACGCACTGTTGCAACAGTGATTGCCGACTGGACCGGCGTGCCGCTTTCTTCGCTGATGAAAGACGAACAGACTGAACTGCTTACCCTGGAAAATGAAATCGGTAAACGTGTAGTCGGTCAGAATATTGCGCTTGAAGCCATCGCCCGGCGCCTGCGCGCCGCTAAAACTGGCCTCACCTCTGAGAACGGTCCACAGGGTGTATTCCTGCTGGTTGGTCCAAGCGGTGTAGGAAAAACTGAAACCGCGCTGGCGCTGGCGGATGTGCTGTACGGTGGCGAAAAATCGCTGATTACCATTAACCTGTCGGAATACCAGGAGCCACACACAGTTTCCCAGCTGAAAGGTTCTCCACCTGGTTACATCGGCTACGGCCAGGGCGGCATCCTTACCGAAGCCGTACGTAAGCGTCCGTACAGTGTGGTGCTGCTCGATGAAGTCGAAAAAGCGCACCGTGACGTGATGAATCTCTTCTATCAGGTATTCGATCGTGGTTTTATGCGCGACGGCGAAGGGCGAGAAATTGACTTCCGCAATACCGTTATTTTGATGACCTCCAACCTTGGTAGCGACCACCTGATGCAGTTGCTGGACGAACAACCGGAAGCCACCGAGGCAGACCTGCACGAACTGCTGCGCCCGATACTGCGCGACCACTTCCAGCCCGCGCTGCTCGCCCGTTTCCAGACCGTGATTTACCGTCCGCTGGCAGAAGCAGCCATGCACACGATTGTGGAGATGAAACTCTCCCAGGTCAGCCAGCGCTTACAGCGCCACTACGGCCTGACCACGCTGATTGACGAAAGTCTGTACGACGCGCTGACCGCAGCCTGCCTGTTACCGGACACCGGGGCGCGCAATGTCGACAGCTTACTCAACCAACAAATTCTGCCGGTGCTGAGTCAGCAATTGCTGACTCATATGGCGGCGAAACAAAAGCCAGCGTCGTTGACGCTGGGGTGGAATGATGAAGAAGGGGTTGTGCTGGAGTTTAAATATGACTGAAGGAACCTTATGAGTCTGACAGATACCATCTTCAGCACGGCGAAAGTGGTAGTGACAGACCCGGTCGCCAGCACGAACCGTGATGCGGTGGAGGTCAATTGATGAGCACGTTAAATGCCCTGGTTAGCGCCTGTCAGACAGAGCCGACGACACTCCTTGACGCTACCCGTGAGCGAGTGGTGCAGTGGAGCAATTGGCTGCAGCCGTTACCCGGAGAGTCATCAGTGGGGGATGACCCAGGTTATGACGATGGCTTCCAGCAAATGCGCGAGGAGGTCAACAAACTTTCCGGGGCGGATACTGAGCTTATCTGCCAGTTGGCGGAGAAAGTGCTCACCACCACCGCTAAAGACATTCGTGTGGCGACGTATTACTGCTGGGCCAGGTTGCATCGTGAAGGCGAGCAGGGGCTGGCAGAGGGACTCGAACTGCTGGCGGGTCTGATAGACCGTTTCGGTGCGCAACTGCATCCACAGCGCAACCGCAGCCGTAAGGCAGCACTGGAGTGGCTGGCAGGTTCACGCATGACGGATTCTCTTTCACTGTATCCGGAAGTGGTCAGGGAAGATGCGCTGCGCACCATCGGTGCGCTGCTGCTGATAGCGCAGCTCACCGAAAATGAGCCGGATGAAACCCGCCCAGAACTTAACGCGCTGTATGGTGCGCTGGAAAACCGCCTGCAGAAAGCGGGCGGTGTGGATGCAGTTGTACCGCAGAACGCCAGCACTACTGAGACACTTTCCACTGCGAGTCACAGCGATGCTCCAGCTATCGGGAGAATCACTTCCGGTCAGGATTTGCTGGCGCAGGCGCGCACACTCAGCGAATACCTGCGCGAACAGCCCGACGGTTGGTTGTCGGCGCACCATCTGATGAAAAGTCTGCGTCACGATACCCTGCAGGCTATTCCGGCTCCAGACGCACAGGGGCGAACTCGCATCGAACCCCCAAGAGCAGACCAGCGAGCGCTGCTCAAACGTCTGTACCTGCAGCAAAACTGGGCTGAAATTCTGGAAACGGCAGACAGTACCTTTTCCCGCGGTGCTAACCACCTGTGGCTGGATCTGCAATGGTATATCCACCAGGCGCTGACGAAGTCCGGTAAGGAGATAGTGGCTGACATTATTGCCGCTGATCTGAAGGGGCTACTGACTCGACTATCCGGGCTGGAGACGCTGGCATTCAGTGACGGTACGCCGTTTGCTGATGAAGTGACGCTTAACTGGATCCAGCAGAGCGTACTGGATACTACTGCTGGGTGGGGCAATGAAACGCCTTCCGCCCGTATGGCCGAAGTGAACGACGACATTCTGGCGCTGGAGTCGGAAGCCGTGGCGCTGGCGGACAGCGAAAGCCCGGATGCGGCACTGAGCTGGTTACAGCATCGACCAGGCATCGCCACTGCGCGGCAGCAGTGGCTGCTGCGCCTGCTAATGGGGCGTATTGCAGAACAGTACGGAAAAAATGAGCTCGCGGTGCACCTGTTTGCAGAGCTGGGTGAGCGTGCCACAGAAGTGGCCCTTAGCGACTGGGAACCCGAGCTGCTGTTTGAGGTACAGGCCCGTCATCTGAAACTCCTCAGACTGAAAGCCAGTCGCAGTGAGGCTGACAAGATTCGCCTCGGGCCTGCTATGGAAAAATTGCTAGGCGGGCTGATTCAGCTCGATCCGGCGCGGGCCGCGGTGTTATGTGGTTAGAGAAAGTTATTGGCTGGATAAAAGGAGGATGAATAAGTGTGGCTCATAATTTATAGCAAGGTACTTTCTCACATTTTTTATCTGGTCAGTCATTCAGAAAAATAACTACTGAATTTGAGATTTTAAATGAGGAGATAAAACCTATGTCTCTGACTACTCGCGAAGTGGTGAGATAACTTCCACTTTTGGGGAAGAAAACATTGTTTCCTATATTTTGAGTAACTATTTTATGGAAAATTTAACCCCGCGTTATTACGACGCAGAAATGCGCTACCTGCGTGAAGCCTCGAAAGAGTTTGCACACAATCATCCGGACCGGGCAGCGATGTTAGACCTGGATAAGGTCGGCACTCCGGATCAGGTGAATAACACCTGGCGGATCGTGTTGAGTCGTGACGACCTTGACCCGGATTCAGCCAGAATCATTGAAGCAGGGAGTGAACGGTTGACTCTGAAGGCGTTGAAAGATGAATGACACTCCGCGTCCGTCGCTATATGAAACCCTGTTTGGGAATTTTACCGGAGGTCTGGATCTGAATCAGGTTAGCGAGCAGAACCAGATAATCCTCTCAGTACTGGACAATATGCAGCGCATTCTTAACAGTCGTGCCGGCACGCTGGCACATCTGCCGGACTATGGTCTACCGGATATGACCAAAATTCTCCAGGGAATGCCGGGGACGGCGCATGAAATGATGGGGACGTTATCTACCGTACTGCTCAAATATGAGCCGCGTCTGAAAAAAATAACCGTTGTTCTGCTGGAACAGGCAGTCCCTGGCGAGCTGTGCTATGCCATTGACGCTGAACTCAAAGATGTTGGTCTGGTGCGTTATGGCACTGAATTTATGCCTGAAGGGCGAGTCCTGTTGAGACACCTGAAACAGCAGTATCTCGACACGGCAGCTCGTATTTAAGGTCTGGTTTTAGCGTTTCTCCCTAACCCCGTCAGTATCTGCTACGCCCTGAATATGCAGAACACCAAGCTGCATAAACAATCATCTTCTATAACCGCAAGTACGTCAGATGGATAACTGGTCATGAATGACATTACCCCACGTAGAATTAAAACCGGCGGTGACCCGCGAAGGCTACCGGATTATGCCGCTTTGTGTGATGAACTCAATAAGCTAACGCATCCGGCACGTCCGGATGTGAACTGGCGTTATGCTGAAAAACTGTGTCTCTCACTGTTTGAGCAAAATGGTGTTGAGCTGCAGACTGCGGCCTGGTATACGCTGGCCCGTACGCAGCTGGCCGGATTGTTTGGTCTGAATGAAGGGTTGGCAATACTGGAGGCTCTGATAAGCCATCAGTGGGGCGTGCTTTGGCCACAGCCTGTCCATGTTCGGATTGAGATCCTCAGTAATCTGAGCCAGCGTTTGCAACAACGGATGCGCTCACTCCCGCTGAAATACAGCGACCTTAGCCAACTCTATCGGGCAGAGCAACTGCTTACCCGTTTGGGGGCAGTTTTACAGCGCCTGGAACTCAGACATCTCAGTCAGCTGGATACATTGCGTACCCTGATACATAACAACGCTGTCAGGCTGGAGAACAGCGATGACACAATCTGTACAGGGGCGACAATTCAGTCGGGTATCGTTTCGCATGCTCCGGTCATGAATGACGTGGGTATAACAACAGGTTCCCATACTGGTCGTTCGTTTGAAGATATCCGGGCGCCAGACAGTGCAGTGCAATGGGTGTACGTTACACAGCCGAACGTGGAGGTACTGCCGGCAATACCTGAGCCAGTAAAAAAATGGAAATCTTTTGTCGGTGGGATGTGTACCATGCTGGTGATAGGTGCAGCAACGCTATGGACGTGGCAGTTTTTGCATCGGCCGGACCCGTTACAAACCCAGTTTACTGCCTCTCTGGCACCGTTACCCGCAGTACTCACGCCTGAACAATTGGATTTATTGCGTCAGCAATCTCCGTTGCCACAAGCTTTAATTACGCAAACACAACAGCAGCTTACGCTTCTGGACAAGCTACCGCCGGACTGGCTCATAACCCGGGAAAGGCAGCTTGTCGAACAGGCCCAGGTGATATGGCCGGAGCGCGCAAAGCCCCTGATACAGCAGTGGCAGCAACAATTTAATGTCGCTGCGTTGCCGACAGAAAATTTGAATGGCTGGCATCAGGGAATGGTTACGCTACAGAAACTGAGTGAACGACTGAACGGACTGGATGAGCATAAGGGGAAATACATGACGGTCAGTGAGCTGAAGTCAGTGGTGTTTTCAACGATACAGTCTTTTAATCAATCCATACCGGCTGAAGAGCAACTGCGGATACTGGAACAGTCGTCGGCAGGACAACCACTTCCTCCTGCCGCAGGGGCTGAGGCAGAGATGCATCTGAAACAGCTCATCGCCAGATATGCCGACATTAGACAGAATGCTTTGAAATTAAAAGGCGTTAACGATTACGAATGACCTGTAGCAACGATCTGAAATTTACCGTAGCCAGAAAAAGAAAAAGCCCCGCTTTGCAGCGAGGCCTTATAAATTTGGTGCCCGGACTCGGAATCGAACCAAGGACACGGGGATTTTCAATCCCCTGCTCTACCGACTGAGCTATCCGGGCAACGGGGCGCATTAAACCTGATTCGCCTCGTCTCGTCAATCAAATTTCTTCAATTTACGGCAGACTGCACAATCTATCATCAGTTTGCCGTTATCGCTCGAAATGTCAGGCAAACCAGGTGGTCCAGGCGGCGGAAAGCGGCATTGCCAGAAGGAGGGCAGGAAGCATATTGACCACCGGAAACATTTTTATGCCGCAGATGCGTAAGCCGGTTGCCAGCAGCAATAAACCACCTACGGCGCTGAAGTCCGCCATCATCGACGGTGTGGTCAGCGGTAATATCAGCGCAGCAGCCCACGCCAGCGTTAACTGGATGATGAGCAATGGAATACTAATCACCGATACCGCAATGCCAAGTGAACAGGCGAAGATCATCGCTGTAAAGAAATCAAGAAATGACTTGGCGATTAAAATACTCGGATCGCCTGTCATCCCTTCATTCATCGCGCCGAAGATCCCGGTGCCGCTGGCACAAAACAGGACAATAATTGCGACAAAATTCTGAATAAAAGATTCATGCGCAGATTTCTTGCTCGAGTGACGAAACAGATTCTGCGCTTTAGCGACCGCAGTGTTGACGCCTTTTTCCAGCAGACAAATTTCGCCGATTAATGCCCCGAGTAGCGTAGCTAAAACCATCGCCGGAAGGTTGGCACATTTCACGACCAGTAAAATACCAATTCCCAGCGACGCCAGGCCAAAAATGGACGTCATAGAGACGCGGATGTGTTCCGGTAAGCGTTGGCTAAGCAGTGCGCCGAGGGCGCCACCCAGTAATACTGCACTTGCGTTGATAAAAGGGCCGATGACCACAATAGTTCCTGTTAATTGTGTTGTTTGATGTTTTTATTATGAACTTTTTGCCCCGTCGATTGCTTGTCTGGTCGCAAAGTCCTGGCTTGCACGCGTTAGCGAAAAGTGCCATGATTGCGCGAATTTTCTCCTTCCTGTACGGAGCTTGCCTGATGCACGCCGCCTCCTTACATTCTTTCGCTTATCGCCGTTTCGCGCGAAATGTCTCCTGTTCTGTGACGCTGCTTTTTATGCGGTGACGTTAACGTATGCTCACTGCAGGGCAACAGTAAAATCAGAGCGTTTCTGCTTTTACTGATGTCTGGCGGTCGGAGCTGGTGACCAGTTTGACCCACATCTCATGGGGCAGGGGGGTCCACCTTGCCCGGTATTTTTACTTCCCCGAAACGGGTTTTGCGCTTATGAAATCAATGAGTATTGCCGCCAGTGGTGAACTGGTTTCCCGACTTTCTACCCATCGCCGCGTGGTGGCGCTGGAAGATACTGATTTTACGGACGTCGCGGCAGTCGTCATTACCGCTGCGGATAGTCGTAGCGGCATTCTTGCGTTACTTAAGCGCACCGGTTTTCATCTGCCGGTGTTTTTGTATTCTGAAGATGCGGTTGAATTGCCCGCGGGCGTTACGGCTATCATCAACGGCAATGAGCAGCAGTGGCTGGAGCTGGAATCCGCAGCCTGTCAGTATGAAGAGAATTTGCTGCCGCCATTTTATGACACGCTGACCCAGTACGTTGAGATGGGCAATAGCACCTTTGCTTGTCCTGGGCATCAACATGGTGCGTTCTTTAAAAAGCATCCTGCCGGACGCCATTTTTACGATTTCTTTGGCGAGAACGTCTTTCGCGCAGATATGTGTAACGCTGACGTAAAACTGGGCGATTTGCTTATTCATGAAGGTTCCGCAAAGGATGCACAGAAATTCGCTGCCAAAGTCTTTCATGCCGATAAAACCTATTTTGTGCTGAACGGCACATCGGCGGCGAATAAGGTTGTGACGAATGCACTGTTAACGCGTGGTGATCTGGTGCTCTTCGACCGTAACAACCATAAGTCGAATCATCACGGTGCGCTGATTCAGGCGGGGGCGACGCCGGTCTATCTGGAAGCCTCACGCAACCCATTCGGGTTTATCGGCGGGATTGATGCGCACTGTTTTAATGAAGAGTATCTGCGCCAGCAAATTCGCGACGTTGCGCCAGAAAAAGCCGAACTGCCGCGCCCGTTCCGCCTGGCGATTATTCAGCTGGGAACCTATGACGGCACTATCTACAACGCCCGCCAGGTGATCGATACCATTGGGCATCTGTGTGATTACATTCTGTTTGATTCTGCATGGGTAGGGTACGAGCAGTTTATCCCGATGATGGCGGATTGCTCACCGTTGCTGTTAGAACTTAACGAAAACGATCCGGGGATCTTTGTGACCCAGTCGGTGCACAAACAGCAGGCGGGATTCTCGCAGACGTCGCAGATCCATAAAAAAGATAACCATATCCGCCGACAGGCGTGTTTTTGCCCGCATAAACGGTTGAACAATGCTTTTATGCTGCACGCCTCTACCAGCCCGTTTTACCCGCTGTTTGCTGCGCTGGATATTAACGCCAAAATTCATGAAGGGGAGAGTGGGCGTCGGCTGTGGGCTGAGTGTGTTGAGATAGGGATTGAAGCGCGGAAAGCGATTCTTGCGCGCTGTAAGCTGTTCCGCCCGTTTATACCGCCAGTTGTTGATGGCAAATTGTGGCAGGATTATCCGACGTCAGTGTTAGCCAGCGACCGCCGTTTTTTCAGTTTTGAGCCGGGGGCGAAGTGGCACGGCTTTGAAGGATATGCTGCGGATCAGTATTTTGTTGATCCCTGCAAGCTGTTACTCACTACGCCGGGTATCGATGCCGAAACCGGCGAATATAGCGATTTTGGCGTTCCAGCGACGATTCTGGCGCACTATCTGCGTGAGAACGGCATTGTGCCGGAGAAGTGCGATCTCAACTCCATTCTGTTCTTATTAACTCCGGCGGAAAGCCACGAGAAGCTGGCACAGTTGGTGGCGATGCTGGTGCAGTTTGAACAGCATATTGAAGATGACTCGCCGCTGTCTGAAGTCTTGCCGAGCGTTTATAACAAATATCCGGTGCGCTATCGCGACTACACCCTGCGCCAGTTGTGTCAGGAGATGCACGATCTGTATGTCAGTTTCGACGTCAAAGACCTACAAAAAGCGATGTTCCGCCAGCAGAGCTTCCCGCCAGTGGTGATGAATCCCCAGGACGCGCATAGCGCTTATATTCGTGGTGAAGTGGAGTTGGTGCGCATTCGTGATGCCGAAGGGCGAATTGCGGCGGAAGGCGCGCTGCCGTATCCACCTGGCGTGCTTTGCGTGGTGCCTGGAGAAATGTGGGGCGGAGCGGTCCAGCGTTATTTCCTTGCGCTGGAAGAAGGCGTGAATTTGCTGCCGGGATTTTCGCCGGAGCTACAAGGTGTCTATAGCGAAACCGATGCGGATGGAATGAAACGGTTATACGGTTATGTGTTGAAGTAAGAATAAAAAACGGGGCACCTTCTGGCGCCCCGTTTTTCTTTGCGTAATTAGTGGTTAACAGTTTGTGTACCGGCAGGGACACGAACGTGTTTGTATTTAAACATCGCCATGAATGCGAAGGCCAGAATCACGGAGTAACCTGCGAAAATCAGCCATACGGTCTGCCAGTCGGTAATGCCGTTTTGGGTGTACATCTCAACCACTTTACCGCTCACGATGCCACCGAGGATACAGCCGAAGCCGTTGGTCATCATCAGGAACATCCCTTGCGCACTGGCGCGAATCGCCGGGCTAACTTCTTTTTCGACAAACACCGAACCAGAGATGTTGAAGAAGTCGAACGCACAGCCGTAAACAATCATCGACAGAACCAGCAGTACGGTGCCGAACGGAGTCGGGTCGCCGTAAGCAAACAGCGCAAAACGCAGGATCCACGCCACGATACTGATCATCATTACGTTCTTAATGCCGTAGCGGCTTAAGAAGAACGGGATGGTCAGAATGAACAGGGTTTCAGAGATTTGCGAAATCGACATGATGATTGACGCATGCTGCACGATGAAGCTGCTGGCGAACATCGGATCTTTGTCGAAGCTGTGCAGGAAGGTATTACCGAACATGTTGGTAATCTGCAGTTCCGCGCCCAGCAGCATCGAGAAGATGAAGAAAATCGCCATACGCTTGTTTTTAAACAGCGCGAATGCATCGAGGCCGAGCAGCGTCGTCCAGCTCTGATTAGCTTGCTGTTTAGCAACCGGAATATACGGCAGCGTAAAGGTGAACAGCACCAGAACGGCGGAGAGTGCTGCGCCAATATATAGCTGCATGTGGCTCAATTCAAAGCCAGACAGGCTCACAACCCACATCGCCATGATAAAGCCGATGGTGCCCCAGATACGGATTGGCGGGAAATCAGTCACGATATCCATTCCGGCATTTTGCAGGCGATAGTAGGAGATGGTGTTGATTAACCCAAGCGTTGGCATATAAGCAAACGAGTTAATCAATATCACGAGGAACATCGCCTCCGGAGTGGTAACTTGTGCCGCCATGAAGAGGGTGATTGCGCCGATGGTGTGACAAATAGCATACACCCATTTCGCACTTAACCATTTGTCGGCCACAATGCCCAGCAAAGCAGGCATAAAGACCGCAGCGATACCCAGTGAGCTATAAACAGCGCCAATGGAAGCACCGTCGAACTTCAGGGTAACGAACATATATGAGCCGAGGGTCGTCAGCCAACTTCCCCACAGACAGAACTGCAGAAAAGAGAGGATTTTCAGCTGCAGCTTAAGATTCATGTTAATTTCCTCACATCGTGATGCGGATGAGTGTTTTAAAAAGCACATTTGACCGTGCAAGATGATGCGATTCTATCAACTTCACTGACTGTTTTTTTGTTATCCGTAGCAAATAATTGCAAATAAACTCAATTTGCAAGGCAAAATTGTGATGCGTATAACACTTTGTCTCGGAGTATTGTCAGAGGCAAAGATGAAATTATCGGCGGCGGTAAGATTTCTGGGCCATGTTCACTTTATAAAGATAGCGACGAGATTCCGCAGACGGATGGCGGGTTGTCAGCGTCTGATAAACATCGCCCGGCGTCATAGTATTTATAATAGCGGCAGCCTGAATTTTATCGTTCGAGAAGACGCGTAATACGCTGCCTGCACCACCGTTATAGGCGGTGATGACGGCATAACGCCGCGACGTTGGGTTATCAATTCCGCCGAGATAAACATTATTCAGCATCGCCAGATACGCGGTGCCGGTATCAATATTGCTGGCAGGATCAAACAAGAAACTGCGGCTCGGCGTGCCGGATTTCCCCTGTGAGCGGAACACATCTTTCCCGGCAGTATGTTGTACCACCTGCATTAATCCCAGCGCATCGGAACGGCTGACCGCATACGGGTTAAAGGAAGATTCGGTCTGCATAATCGCCAGAATCAGCGACTCATCAACGCCATATTTCCGTGATGCCTGGCGGACCATGCCGAGATATTTGTGCGCACGTTTATCAAGGTGGTTCGGCACCATGTTAATGGTGACGCTGTAGATGATACGCAGCCCGTTGCTGCGGCTTTTGAGGCGGTTTTTCAGCAGATAATCCGCGAAGTTACTCGCACGGCCTTCCCAGCGAATCGGCTGCCCGGTGTTATCCACCACCTGACCGTAAAGGAAAGGTTCTTTCGAAATCGTAATATCATCAACGTCGGAATAGAGATCGACCGAACTCGGATCGTCGCCCATCAATAATGTTTTGATGATTGCCCGGCGCAAATGCGCAGCAGGTTCTGTCCCGGCGATGGTTTCGATAGTAATCGTGCCGTCATCAAAGTTGATGTGGCTGCGGGTCTGATATTGATCGGTGTATTTCACGTAGTCCTTAGGACCGGCGATCACCACCTCTTTGAATCCCCAAATGTTCTCAATATTGTGGGCAAATTGCCCCATCAGAATATCAAAACCGTTGGTATCTTTGACCCAGGCTTCATTATAGGTATCGCCTTTTTTGGTCGTCGAACAGGAGATGAGCAACGGCGCAATCAAAGCCAGCGCGAGATATTTTTTCATCATACCGGGTGCGTGTTGTGTTTGTATTTATGCAAGTTGCCGGAGGCGTGCTCCGGCACTGTTTTTATTTTTTATCTTCCGGCGTATAGCCCTCGATATGCACCTCTTTACCTTCGAACAGGAAGTTAACCATCTCCTGCTCCAGCAGCTTGCGGTGCTCGGCATTCATCATGTTGAGTTTCTTTTCATTAATCAGCATGGTTTGTTTGTGCTGCCACTGCGCCCAGGCTTCTTTGGAGATCTCGTTATAGATGCGTTTTCCCAGTTCGCCGGGGTACAGCTGAAAATCCTGACCTTCTGCTTCACGTTGCAGGAAAGTACAAAAAATCGTTCTGCTCATAAATCATCCTCTTTATCGACTCACGCGCTAAACCGGCGCGCCAGTGCGTAACTGCTGTAACAAACGCTCCACGGGAGCCGCCAGGCCAACTGACGGCGGTTGCGCTAAGTTATACCAGAGCGCATTGCCTTCATCCATGCAGCCGGTGAATGACGACACGGGAAGCCACATAGGCACAATATCTAAGTGGAAATGGCTGAAGGTATGACGAAACGCGGTCAGTTGCGTCAGGTTATCGGCAGCAATCTGCCGTTGTGCCAGCCATTGCCGCAAACTTTCTTCGTCGGCAAACTGTGGGAAACAGTATAAACCGCCCCACAATCCGCTCGGCGGACGCTGCGCCAGCAATACTTCATCTTCGTGCTGTAACAGCAGAAAGTAGCCGGTGCGCTCCGGCAGCGTCTGTTTCGGCTTTTTGCCCGGATAAAGCGACCAGCTATTATTGGCGGCGGCAATACAACCGTTTTGCAGCGGGCAGAGCGAGCATTTCGGCTTCGAACGCGTACAAATCATCGCACCTAAATCCATCATCGCCTGATTAAACCGCTCCACGCCAACCGCGGGCGTCACCTGCTCGCTCAAACTCCATAATTTATTCTCGACCTCTTTTTTCCCAGGCCAGCCGCTTACAGCATAGCAGCGCGCCAGCACGCGTTTGACGTTACCGTCGAGAATCGGAAAGTGCTTACCCAGAGAAAGTGAGAGAATCGCGCCAGCAGTGGAACGCCCGACGCCCGGTAACGCCGCGACTTCTTCAAAGGTTTCCGGGAAATTACCGCCGTGTAAGGTGGCAACTTGTTGTGCCGCTTTATGCAGATTGCGCGCGCGGGCGTAATAGCCAAGCCCGGTCCACAAGTGGAGAACTTCGTCGAGCGGCGCGTTGGCGAGATCGGTCACCGTCGGGAAGCGCGCCATAAAGCGTTCAAAATAGGGGATAACGGTCGCAACCTGAGTTTGTTGCAACATCACTTCTGAGAGCCATACTTTGTAGGGCGTCTTGTCAATTTGCCAGGGCAGCGTTTTCCGCCCGTATTTATCGTACCAGTCCAGAACCTGGGCTGAAAATTGCGACGCTTGCATGGTCACCGAATTCACTGTTGTTGGGGGCAAGATTGCAGCACAGCCGCGGCGGGGTGTAAACCGGAACTTTCCGCAGCCACGGCCTTATCATGCTTGCATCCGGCAACTAACTTTGGATAATGCCCGTTTTCAGAACACTTTCACAAGCGACTAAATCTTTATGAAAAACGACGTCATCTCACCGGAATTTGATGAAAACGGCCGCCCACTGCGCCGTATCCGTAGTTTTGTGCGCCGCCAGGGGCGACTGACCAAAGGCCAGGAACATGCGCTGGAAAACTACTGGCCGGTGATGGGCGTTGAATTCAGCGAAGATATGCTGGATTTCCCTGCGCTGTTTGGCCGTGAAGCGCCGGTGACGCTTGAGATTGGTTTTGGCATGGGGGCGTCGCTGGTGGCAATGGCTAAAGATCGCCCTGAGCAGGACTTCCTCGGCATTGAAGTGCATTCACCGGGCGTTGGGGCTTGCCTGGCTTCCGCGCATGAAGAGGGCTTAAGCAACCTGCGCGTGATGTGTCACGACGCGGTCGAAGTGCTGCATAAAATGATTCCTGACAATTCATTGCGCATGGTGCAACTCTTTTTCCCTGACCCGTGGCACAAAGCGCGCCATAATAAACGCCGTATCGTTCAGGTGCCGTTTGCTGAACTGGTAAAAAGCAAACTGCAGCTGGGTGGCGTATTCCATATGGCGACCGACTGGGAACCTTATGCGGAACATATGCTCGAAGTGATGTCTTCTATTGACGGTTATAAAAACCTATCAGAGAGCAATGATTACGTACCGCGTCCGGCATCACGTCCGGTGACGAAATTTGAACAACGTGGTCATCGTCTTGGTCACGGAGTATGGGACTTAATGTTCGAGAGGGTGAAATAATGGCAAAGAACCGTAGCCGTCGTCTGCGTAAAAAAATGCACATCGACGAATTCCAGGAATTAGGATTTTCGGTGGCATGGCGATTCCCGGAAGGTACATCGGAAGAGCAGATTGATAAAACCGTTGATGACTTTATTAACGAGGTTATCGAACCGAACAAACTGGCCTTTGACGGCAGCGGTTATCTGGCCTGGGAAGGTCTGATCTGCATGCAGGAAATCGGCAAATGCACCGAAGAACATCAGGCGATTGTGCGTAAGTGGCTGGAAGAGCGCAAACTGGATGAGGTTCGCACCAGCGAACTTTTCGACGTTTGGTGGGACTAATAAAGCATACGGGCGATGACAAATGCAAAACTGCCTGATGCGCTACGCTTATCAGGCCTACAAAGATGCACGATCGAGTAGGCCGGATAAAGCATTTACGCCGCATCCGGCATGGACAACGTGTACTTTGTTATCAATCTGGGGCCAGCAAATGCTGGCCTGATTTGTTCTTGAGGGAAGACTATGATGCGCAAAATGCTGCTGGCGGCAGCACTTTCAGTGACGGCAATGACCGCTCACGCCGACTACCAGTGCAGCGTCACGCCGCGTGACGATGTGATTGTCAGCCCGCAAACCGTGCAGGTGAAGGGCGAAAACGGCAATCTGGTGATCACGCCAGACGGCAATGTGATGTACAACGGCAAGCAATATTCACTGAACGCCGCCCAGCGCGAGCAGGCGAAGGATTATCAGGCCGAACTGCGCAGCACGCTGCCGTGGATTGATGAAGGTGCGAAAAGCCGCGTAGAGAAAGCACGCGTTGCGCTGGATAAAATTATCGTTCAGGAGATGGGCGAAAGCAGCAAAATGCGCAGCCGTCTGACCAAACTTGATGCGCAGCTGAAAGAGCAGATGAATCGCATTATCGAAACGCGCAGCGATGGCCTGACGTTTCACTATAAAGCCATTGATCAGGTTCGCGCCGAAGGTCAGCAGTTAGTGAATCAGGCGATGGGCGGAATTTTGCAGGACAGCATTAACGAAATGGGCGCGAAAGCGGTGCTGAAAAGCGGCGGCAACCCGTTACAGAATGTGCTGGGAAGCCTGGGGGGACTGCAATCCTCAATCCAGACCGAGTGGAAAAAACAGGAAAAAGATTTCCAGCAATTTGGCAAAGATGTTTGTAGCCGTGTTGTGACTCTGGAAGACAGCCGTAAAGCTCTGGTCGGAAATTTGAAATAATCCTCTAGTTTAAGACGGCATAATGCTTTTTTATGCCGTTTAATTCTTCATTTTGTTACCTGCCTCTAACTTTATAGATCTCCAAAATCTATTCACAAAGTAAATTGTTTAACGTCAAATTTCCTATACAAAGCTAAGGGATAATACGTAGCGTTCACGTAACTGGAGGAATGAAATGGAGTTTTTCAAAAAGACGGCACTTGCCGCACTGGTTATGGGTTTTAGTGGTGCAGCATTGGCATTACCCAATATCACCATTTTAGCGACTGGCGGGACGATTGCCGGTGGTGGTGACTCTGCAACCAAATCTAACTACACAGCGGGTAAAGTTGGCGTAGAAAATCTGGTCAATGCGGTGCCGCAACTGAAGGACATTGCGAACGTTAAAGGCGAGCAGGTCGTTAATATCGGCTCCCAGGACATGAACGATAATGTCTGGCTGACACTGGCGAAAAAAATTAACACTGACTGCGATAAGACTGACGGCTTCGTTATTACCCACGGTACCGACACGATGGAAGAGACTGCTTACTTCCTCGATCTGACGGTGAAATGCGACAAACCGGTGGTGATGGTCGGCGCAATGCGCCCATCCACCTCCATGAGCGCAGACGGTCCATTCAACCTGTATAACGCGGTAGTGACCGCCGCTGATAAAGCCTCCGCCAATCGTGGCGTGCTGGTAGTGATGAACGACACCGTACTGGACGGTCGCGATGTCACCAAAACCAACACCACCGACGTAGCGACCTTCAAGTCTGTTAACTACGGCCCTCTGGGTTACATTCACAACGGTAAGATTGACTATCAGCGTACCCCGGCACGTAAGCACACCAGCGACACGCCGTTCGATGTCTCTAAGCTGAATGAACTGCCGAAAGTCGGCATTGTTTATAACTACGCTAACGCATCCGATCTTCCGGCTAAAGCCCTGGTAGATGCGGGCTATGATGGCATCGTGAGCGCTGGTGTGGGTAACGGCAACCTGTATAAATCCGTGTTTGACACTCTGGCAACCGCCGCGAAAAACGGCACTGCGGTAGTGCGTTCTTCCCGCGTACCGACGGGCGCTACCACTCAGGATGCCGAAGTGGATGATGCGAAATATGGTTTCGTTGCCTCCGGCACGCTGAACCCGCAAAAAGCGCGCGTTCTGCTGCAACTGGCTCTGACGCAAACCAAAGATCCGCAACAGATCCAGCAGATCTTCAATCAGTATTAATCACCTCGCCCCGGTATCGTGCCGGGGCTTTTTCACTTCAGACTCACGTCCATTGCCAATTTTCATTACCCTAATGATAATCACCGGAATAAATTATTCCGTGCGAGGGTTTTCGGGTGAAAAAGCAATGGATTGTTGGTACGGCGCTGCTTATGTTGATGACTGGTAATGTCAGGGCAGATGGCGAATCGCCAACTGAAAATATCTTAAAAGATCAATTCAAAAAGCAGTATCACGGCATTCTCAAGCTTGATGCCATCACCTTAAAAAATCTTGATGCTAAGGGTAATCAGGCCACCTGGTCAGCGGAAGGCGATGTCTCTTCCAGTGACGATCTCTATACCTGGGTCGGTCAGTTGACAGATTATGAACTGCTGGAACAGACCTGGACGAAAGATAAACCAGTAAAATTCTCGGCGATGTTAACCAGTAAAGGAACACCCGCGTCTGGCTGGACGGTGAACTTTTACTCTTTTCAGGCGGCAGCCAGCGATAGTGGGCGGGCGGTCGACGATATCAAAACGAATAATAAATATCTGATCGTAAATAGCGAAGATTTCAATTATCGCTTTAGTCAGCTTGAATCAGCGTTGAATACCCAGAAGAACTCGATTCCTGCGCTGGAAAAGGATGCAAAAGAGCTTGATAAGCAAATGGTGGCGGCGAAGAAAGCAGCAGATGCATATTGGGGAAAAGATGCAAATGGCAAGCAAATGACCCGCGAAGACGCCTTTAAAAAAATTCACCAACAGCGTGATGAGTTTAATAAACAGAATGATAGCGAGGCGTTCGCGGTTAAATATGACAAAGAGGTTTATCAACCGGCGATTGCGGCATGTCATAAACAGAGTGAAGAGTGTTATGAAGTGCCGATTCAGCAGAAGCGAGATTTTGATATCAACGAACAACGGCGACAGACTTTTCTGCAATCACAAAAACTTAGCCGTAAATTGCAGGATGACTGGATAACGCTCGAGAAAGGGCAATATCCATTAACGATGAAGGTTTCAGAAATAAATAGTAAAAAAGTCGCGATTTTGATGAAAATTGACGATATCAACCAGGCTAATGAACGCTGGAAAAAAGATACCGAACAACTGCGGCGCAATGGGGTGATTAAGTAATTTTTGCGATGATGCATGACTTGTATCCGGATGCTGCGCACACGCCGCATCCGGATACACAAATTTACTCCACCAGAAAAAGCTCCAGCAGCGAATTTAAAAACAACTTCCCATGTTCCGTTATCTGCCAGTAATCCGCACATTCTGTGAGATAGCCCTGAGCGATAGCCTCGTCTAACTGAGAGCGAATAACTTCTTCAGAAAGGCCAGTAAACTGGCTAAACTCCACGCGCGGCGCGGCCTCCAGCAGACGGAAGCGATTCATAAAGAACTCAAACGGCTTATCTGCGGCTTCGACATCACGCTGGCTTTCCAGATACCGCCCCTGCATAAAACCGCGCGGATGTCGCGTTTTGGTGGTACGCAGAATGCGCCCATCCGGGAAGGTCACTTTGCCGTGCGCGCCGCAGCCAATACCGATGTAGTCGCCAAATCGCCAGTAGTTGAGATTGTGCTGGCACTGATAACCGGGCTTGGCGTAAGCGGAAGTTTCATATTGCTGATAGCCTGCCGCGGTTAACAACTGATGCCCCTGTTCGAAAATATCCCATAACGCATCATCGTCCGGCAGTACGGGAGGGCGCGAGCCAAACAGCGTATTGGGTTCGATGGTCAGTTGATACCAGGAAAGATGCGGCGGATTCAGTTCAATGGCCTGGCGCAGATCGCCTAGCGCCTCTTCCAGTGATTGATCCGGCAGCCCGTGCATCAAATCGAGGTTAAAGCTACGCAGCCCCAGTCCGCTTGCCAGTTTTGCTGCACGTTTCGCTTCTTGCGGGCCATGAATGCGTCCAAGTCGTTTCAGCTTTTCTTCGCTAAAACTCTGCACACCAATAGAGATGCGGTTCACACCAGCACGCTGATAATCAACAAAGCGATCGGTTTCAACCGTACCAGGGTTCGCTTCCATAGTAATTTCTGCATCCGCTGCCAGCGGCAAACGCGCACGTACGCCGTCCAGCAGCGTTTGCATCGCCGGGCCGGAAAGCAGGCTCGGCGTACCGCCGCCAATAAAGATTGTCTGCACTTCACGGCCCTGAGCGTAAGCCACATCGTTGTCCAGATCGCAAAGCAGATGCTGAACGTAATCGTCGTGCGGCACTTCCCCTTTCAACGCGTGAGAGTTGAAATCGCAGTACGGGCATTTCTGCACGCACCACGGGATGTGAATGTAGAGACTCAGCGGCGGTAATTTAACCATTACGTAAAGCGTCCAGCAGCAGTTTCAACGCCCGACCACGGTGAGAAATGGCGCTCTTTTCTTCGCGGGTCAGTTCGGCAGCGGTTTTCCCTTCGGAAGGTACGAAGAAGATTGGATCATAACCAAAGCCGCCAGTACCCGCTGGTTCACGAGTAATCACGCCCGGCCAGCTGCCGTGGCACACCAGCGGAGTGGGATCTTCCGCGTGACGCAGATATACCAGCACGCAGTGGAAACGCGCCTGACGTTGGTCGTCCGGTACGTCTTTCAGTGTTTCCAGCAGTTTTTGCAGATTCTTTTGATCGGTCGCGTCTTCACCGGAATAACGCGCGGAGTAAATACCCGGCGCGCCACCCAGCGCATCTACCGCCAGACCGGAGTCGTCGGCAATTGCCGGTAAACCGGTCACTTTTGCCGCATGGCGCGCTTTCAGAATCGCGTTTTCGATAAATGTCAGGCCGGTTTCTTCAGCGGAATCTACGCCGAGGTCTGTTTGGGCCACGATATCAAGACCGAAGTCGCTAAGCAGCGACGCCAGCTCACGCACTTTACCGGCATTGCCGGTTGCGAGGACAACTTTTTGCATAGGATACCTAATTAATTAACGCCGCGATTTCTGGCGGGATTTGTTGCGGATTAATGATTTTAATTTGTTTGTGGCGGCCAAGTTCGCCTTTCTCAATCACCACCTGGCTTTTGGCAACCCGGAATTGCTTACCGAGAAACTTCACCAGATGGCTGTTGGCCTGACCGTCAACTGGCGGCGCGGTAATGGCGACTTTTACCTCGTCGCCATGTAAACCGACAATAGAATCACGGCTGGCTTTCGGCTGAATATAGAGCCGTAAAACCAGACCGTCATCATTAACTGTTACGGCACTCATAACGCCATCCACAGCCCCGGCAGCAGCATGTTTCCGGTCGCCTGCAGCACTTCTGCGACACCCATATTAATGACATACAGTAGCAGAACGAGGATCATCGGCGAAAAATCAATCCCACCCATTGCCGGTAGCAGGCGGCGAATCGGACGCAGCAGTGGATCGGCAAGTTGAATCAGCACATATTCAATTGGGCTACGACCCTGGCTTACCCAGCTCATAATCGCCATCACCAGCAGGACCCAGAAAATCAGCAGGCCGATGGTTTTCAGCAGAATCAATAAACCGGCAATCCAGATGATCGGCAGGAAGGTCACCACTTTAAACAGCACGATGGCTTTGATGAAACTGAGAATATAGGCAACCAGCAGCGAGGCGCTATCAATTGGCCCCATTGCCGGAATAACGCGGCGCAGTGGCCCGATAATCGGTTGTGTCACCTTCACCACAAACTGTGAGAAAGGGTTATAAAAATCACAATGAGCCCACTGCATCCAGATGCGTAATAACAGCACCATGGTATACAGCTCAATGACCGTTGAAAGCAGGAAAGTCAACGTATTCATGGCGTTCTTAAGATTCCTTATTTTTTAGAGTAATCACGTGCACCAAAGATGGCAGTGCCGATACGAACCATCGTGCTACCTGCCGCAATGGCGGCTTCCATATCGTCCGACATTCCCAGAGAGAGCGTGTCGATATCCGGGTAGCGCGTTTTCAGTCCGGCAAATGCTACAGCCATTTGGCGTGCAACTTCAAACTGCCTTACATATTCTGACTCAGGCGCCGGGATTGCCATCAGCCCGCGTAGACGTAAACGCGGTAGTTCAGCGACCGCAGCTGCCAGCTCGTCCAGTTCCGCCAGTTGAATCCCTGACTTGCTGTTTTCATCACTAATATTAATTTGAATCAGCACGTTAAGAGGGGGAAGTTCTGCCGGTCGCTGGTCGTTCAGGCGTGTGGCGATACGCAAACGGTCGATGGTATGACACCAGTCGAAATGCTCTGCCACCAGGCGGCTTTTATTAGACTGCAACGGGCCAATAAAATGCCATTCTAATCCTGTTACGCCCAGCTCCTGAAAGTGGCGAATTTTATCTACCCCTTCCTGAACGTAGTTTTCACCAAATTGACGCTGCCCGGCATCAATGGCTTCTGCGATGGCGCTCGCAGGTTTTGTTTTACTGACTGCAAGCAGCGTAATTTCTTCTGGAGAACGGCCGCAACGCGTTGCAGCCGCTGAGATTTTGTCCCGGACCTGTGCCAGGTTATGCGCAATATCGTTCATTTTCCGAGGATCTTAGTATGAATATGGAAGAAATTGTGGCCCTTAGTGTAAAGCATAACGTCTCTGATCTACACCTGTGCAGCGCCTGGCCCGCACGATGGCGCATTCGCGGCAGAATGGAAGCTGCGCCGTTTGATGCGCCGGACGTCGAAGAGCTACTGCGGGAGTGGCTGGATGACGATCAGCGGGCAATATTGCTGGAGAATGGTCAGCTGGATTTTGCCGTGTCGCTGGCGGAAAACCAGCGATTGCGCGGCAGTGCGTTCGCGCAGCGGCAAGGCATATCTCTGGCGTTACGGCTGTTACCTTCGCACTGCCCGCAGCTCGAACAGCTTGGCGCACCACCGGTATTGCCGGAATTACTCAAGAGCGAGAATGGACTGATTCTGGTGACGGGGGCGACGGGGAGTGGTAAATCCACCACGCTGGCGGCAATGGTTGGCTATCTCAATCAACATGCCGATGCGCATATTCTGACGCTGGAAGATCCTGTGGAATATCTCTATGCCAGCCAGCGATGTTTGATCCAGCAGCGGGAAATTGGTTTGCACTGTATGACGTTCGCATCGGGATTGCGGGCCGCATTGCGGGAGGATCCTGATGTGATTTTGCTCGGAGAGCTGCGTGACAGCGAGACAATCCGTCTGGCGCTAACGGCGGCAGAAACCGGGCACCTGGTGCTGGCGACATTACACACTCGCGGCGCAGCGCAGGCAGTTGAGCGACTGGTGGATTCGTTTCCGGCGCAGGAAAAAGATCCCGTGCGTAATCAACTGGCAGGTAGTTTACGGGCGGTGTTGTCACAAAAGCTGGAAGTGGATAAACAGGAAGGACGCGTGGCGCTGTTTGAACTACTGATTAACACACCTGCGGTGGGGAATTTGATTCGCGAAGGGAAAACCCACCAGTTACCACATGTTATTCAAACCGGGCAGCAGGTGGGGATGATAACGTTTCAGCAGAGTTATCAACAGCGGGTGGGGGAAGGGCGTTTGTGACGTTGCTGTGCCTGATACGAATTGTAAACATGCCCGATGCGCAAGCTTATCAGGCCTACAAACGTAGTCATTCACACCGCATCCGGCAATGAACGTCTGATGCGACGCTGATGCGTCTTATCAGACCTACGACCGCTGCCACATGTGGGCTGGATAAGGCGTTCACGCCGCATCCGGCAAGATGGCGGGATGACGGTAACGACTATCCGCCAGGCTTTTAAATCGCCTTAATATCCTTGCTCGAAATAACTTTCGAGAATAATAACCGCAGAGGCAGAGTCGACTTTGCCTTTGTTGAGCGCCCGATAGCCGCCCTGTTCAAACAGACCGGAACGCGCTTCCACGGTGCTAAGACGCTCGTCATGGAGCTTTACTTCAACACCGAAACGGCCATGAATACGGTTGGCAAATTTACGCGCTCTGGCAGTCAATGGTTGCTCGGTGCCGTCCATATTCAGCGGCAAACCGACGATGATTTCGTCTGGTTGCCACTCTTTCAGTAAACGCTCGAGGATGTTCCAGTCCGGCGTACCGTCCTGTGCTTTAATTGCGGGCAGCGGGCGAGCGGTGCCGGTAATGCGTTGGCCGACCGCTACGCCAATGCTTTTGGTGCCGAAGTCGAAGGCGAGTAATGTTCTGCTCATCAGGCATGCCCTGCCACACCAGGCATGGTGAGAATATCAACACCAATCAGCCTTGCCGCATCGCGCCAGCGGTCGGCTATCGGTGTTTTGAACAGAATATTCAGATCTGCCGGGGCGGTTAACCACGCGTTATCGAGAATTTCTTGTTCCAGTTGGCCTTTATCCCAGGAGGAGTAACCAAGGGCTACCATCACGTCAGCAGGTTGTTTATCGGTGCCGAGTGTTTCCAGCACATCGCGGGAAGTGGTCATCACCGTGTTATCTGAAATGCGAATGCTGGACGCAAAATTGGATGGAGGGGTATGCAAAATAAACCCGCGATCTTCAGCCAGCGGGCCGCCAAGCATAACCGGTTTGTCCAGACGGACAGATTCATCACGCGGCTCCGGCGTGATCTTCAGCTTTTCCAGAATCCCTTCAATTTTGAGATTTTCCAGTGGCTTGTTAATGATGATCCCCATTGCTCCATTGGTATTATGTTCGCAAATGTAGACCACGGAACGACGGAAAATCGGATCCTGGAGAGCAGGCATGGCAATAAGAAAGTGATGCTGTAAATTCATTGTCAGAGGTTCTGTTTCCTGGTTCAAAAAAGCAACAGCGCCCAGTATGCGTGGAAAGTATGGCGCTGTCACTCATAGTCTCAACGAGATCCCTCTCGCTAAACAGGGTTACTGCTGCTGTAATCGTGCTTCAATAGCATCCATTAACATTCCGGTGATAGACACCGGAAACTCTGCTTCAATCTCACGAATACAGGTTGGGCTGGTGACGTTAATTTCAGTCAGGCGGTCACCGATGATATCCAGACCAACAAAAATCAGCCCTTTTTCTTTCAGCGTCGGTCCTACCTGACGGGCGATTTTCCAGTCGCTTTCCGTTAGCGGACGAGGTTCGCCACGACCACCGGCAGCCAGATTGCCACGGGTTTCGCCGCCCTGTGGAATACGCGCCAGACAGTACGGTACTGGTTCGCCATCCACCACCAGCACACGCTTATCACCATCTTTAATCGCTGGCAGATAATTTTGTGCCATGCAGTAGCGAGTGCCGTGCTCAGTCAAGGTTTCGGCAATCACACCAAGGTTCGGATCGCCTTCTTTCACGCGGAAAATCGACGCGCCACCCATACCGTCCAGCGGCTTAAGAATGATGTCGCTGTGTTTTTCCCAGAACGCTTTCAACTGCGCTTTATTGCGCGTGACCAGCGTTTCTGGCGTTAAGTCAGAGAACCAGGCGGTAAACAGCTTCTCGTTACAGTCGCGCAGGCTCTGCGGCTTGTTAACAATCAGCGTTCCTTTCTCTTCGGCGCGTTCCAGAATATAGGTCGCGTAGATAAACTCGGTATCAAACGGCGGATCTTTACGCATCAGAATCACGTCGAGATCGGCCAGTTGCAGATCCTGCTCACCCGTGAACTCGTACCATTTATCGTAGTTCTGTTCGACGCTCAAAGTACGGGTACGAGCGCGAGCCTCACCATTGATCAAATAGAGATCGGCCATCTCCATATAGTGGAGTTCGTAACCACGACGCTGTGCTTCCAGCAACATAGCGAAACTGGAATCTTTCTTGATGTTGATGCTTGCGATGGGGTCCATCACGATGCCGAGCTTGATCATTATTCTTCTCCGTTAGCCCAGATCGCCAAAACGCACTTGTAGCGCGGTAATGGCGGTGAGCGCAGTTGTCTCAGTACGCAGAACGCGAGGTCCCAACAGGATATCAGTAAATTGATAGCGGGCAGTCATGGCAATTTCATCTGCCGATAAACCGCCTTCCGGGCCAATCAGCAGGCGGACGCGTTCGACTGGTAACGGCAGCGTGTTGATGCTGTTACTGGCGCGCGGGTGAAGATTGAGTTTCAAGCCTTCATCTTGCTCTGCACACCAGGCTTCCAGATCCATCGCCGGACGGATTTCTGGTACCCGATTACGACCACACTGCTCGCAGGCGGCAATTGCAATTTTCTGCCACTGCTGGAGCTTCTTGTTCAGACGTTCACTATCCAGTTTAACGCCGCAGCGTTCAGAAAAAAGTGGCGTAATGAGGCTTACGCCAAGTTCTATCGATTTCTGGATAGTGAATTCCATTTTTTCTCCGCGCGACATCACCTGACCGAGGTGAATATGCAAGGGAGATTCACGATCGTCTACCTGGCCTTCCAGCACTTTAACTTCCACGCTTTTTTTGCTGGCGCTGGTGATTTCTGCGTCAAAGACCTGGTTGCTGCCGTCAAATAACTGTAATGCCTGACCTGGCCCCATACGCAGGACGCGCCCGATATGGTTAGCGGCATCTTCACAAAGCGCGATCTGCGAATTGCTGGTGAGTGGTTCAGGATGATAAATGCGGGGGATACGCATGGTTAAATATCCGCGTCGTCTCCCCACGCGGTTGCGCGCGTGGGGTAGGGTTAACAAAAAGAATTTCGCTAGTGTAGGTTAGCTCTTTCGCGCCTGGCAAGCGCGTTGCACATACGGGTTGTGATTGCCTTGCACCTTCGCGATGCGTTCGTCACGCTCACACTCCCAGTCGGTGACCGGATACATTTTGTTCCAGGCGTTAAACAGCTGCGTTTGCTGGCGTGAGAGTGTCAGGTTGTACTGGTCACGCATGTAGAAGTAAATCCGCGCAATGGAACCACGGGCATGAGCTGGCGGTTCAGCAACTTTTTCTTTGAAATCAATCTTCATGGCGCACTGCCCATACTGGCCCTCGCCGCCATTCCACTGGCTGTACATAAAGTTGCCGCGATCGCCGTTCACTTCACCTATCGCGGGCTGCAGGTTATGCATATCGCTTTCCATTTGGCGATAAACCGGATCTTTAGCGCAGTTTTTACGACCGCCTTCCTGCCAGCACTGACGCTGGTGGCCGAACTGCCAGGCGGGAACAACATGTTCCCACTCTACGCGGCTGGCGCGGTTTTCATTTTTGCGCACCTGATACCCGCACGACTCCAGATCCACGATGCCTTTTTTACCCTGCCAGTTGATTTTACATCCGCAGTAAAATGTTCCCGGCACATCAGCGTAGACTTTTACCGCTGCTGTTTTCGCCTGGGAAAAACTATTGATGCCTTCGGCTAACGCCGTGCCGGATAATGCTGCGCTCAGTACCACCGCAGCCACAGACAAATTACGGTACATCACTTACTCCGTGTTAAAACGAGCGAGCAACGTAGCGAAAGTTGTTTTGGTATGCAATCAGCCAGATCAGTAAAATTCCTGATAGTTCTGCTGGTTATTGAGCAACCAGTTGTTCGCCGCAGTGAACACAGCGATAGACGGCTTCGCCTCGTACCACGCGGTTATGACGACGTACGGTAAGCTGATGCTCCTGGCATTTGCAACGGTAGGGGAAAGTGTTACGGCGCACGGATTGCAGTTCAAACTGATGCGTACGGCGGGCGGGAACGCCCAGCACGCTTTCCATCATCCACTTCCACTCTTTGCCATGTGGCGCTACGCGACCAAAGTGTTTCCATACCAGCAAATGCGCCAGTTCGTGTGGCACCACTTCTTCTATAAAAGCCTCGCTGTTTTCCATCAGCAACACCGGATTGAGGCGAATTTCATAGCTTTCCAGCCAGGCCGTTCCGGCGGATGTGCCACGCTGGGTATAAGAGAGTTTTGGCTCCGGATAGTTACGCCCCAGCTTCAGGTTGGCCTGGGCGAGTTTTTCCCGCAGGCGACGCATAACAGCCTGTTGGATGGCGATAGGGAGACGGGATGTTTTCATAGCGGCAGAGGATAGAGCGAAGAAAAGATGACTGCAAGAGGTGGCTTCCTCCGCGACGGGAGGAAGCCTGAGGAGATTAATCGTGAGCGCCGATTTCGCGCAGTTTACGACCTTTCATCAGATTACGTTCAATGTGTTCCAGCGAAACGTGTTTGGTTTCCGGCACCAGCCACAGTGTCAGCAGGATAAACAGCACGTTCAGACCTGCGTAAACCCAGAAGGTATTGGCGTTGCCCAGCGTGTTGAGCATAGTCAGGAAGGTTGCGCCGACAATCATGTTGGCAATCCAGTTGGTAGCGGTGGAGCAGGTGATACCGAAGTCGCGGCCTTTCAGCGGCTGGATTTCAGAACACAGTACCCAAATCAACGGACCCGCGCTCATGGCAAAACCGACAATAAACATCAGCAGCATGGCGATGGCGAAATATTGCGCCGACGGTGAGTGAATACCGATATGCATCATTGTACCCAGTACGCCCATGCCCACAGCCATCACCATGAAGCCCAGCGTCAACGTTGGTTTACGTCCCCAACGGTCAACAAGACCGATTGCGATAAAGGTGGCAAGTACGTTGGTCAGGCCGACAATCACGGTCCCCCACATTTGTTCCGTCGTGTTGGTATATCCCGCCAGTTCGAAGATTTTTGGCGCGTAATACATGATGACGTTCATCCCGGTGAATTGCTGCATCACCTGCAATAGTACACCCAGGAACACCGCGCGACGGAAGTTACTGTTCTCTTTAAACAGCGCCCAACCGCTCTGTTTAACCTGCAAACTTTCACGGATTTCATCCAGTTCACGTTTCGCTTCCGCGCTGGTGTCGCGCAGGCGCAGTAGCACGCGTTCGGCATCAACAAAGCGGCGTTTAGCGGCAAACCAACGTGGGCTGTCTGGCAGGAAGAAGACGCCAATCAGTAGCAGAATTGCCGGGATGATAATCACACCCAGCATCCAGCGCCATGCGCCGGTGTAGCTGAAGGCGGTATCAGAAAGATAAGCACCGAGGATCCCGATAGTGATCATCAACTGATACATCGAGATCATACTGCCGCGAATTTTCTCTGGCGCAATTTCAGAGAGGTACAGCGGCGCGGTATAGGAGGCCACACCTACCGCCAGTCCCAGCAGCACGCGGGAAAGAATCAGCACTTCAACGTTCGGTGCAGCAGCAGAGAACAGCGAACCGGCAACAAACAGGATTGCGCCGATCATCAGGCTCTTTTTGCGCCCGAGTTTAAAGGAGAGCCAGCCGCTACCCACCGCACCGACTGCCGCACCGAACATCATGGAGCTTACGACCCATTCTTGCGTGTGCGAAGTAATCTGGAATTCATCTGCAATAAACGGCAGTGCGCCAGCAATTACACCGATATCCAGGCCAAAGAGTAATCCCGCCAGAGCAGCAAGGAAGCAGACGAAAAACGTCATTGCCTTGTTTGACCGCCCCTGTTTTTTAGCGTCAGGCATGATGCCCTCCAATATGGTTATTTTTTATTGTGAATTAAGATAGGTGAGTACGACGTAAAAAGATGTGAAGCAAATCACATCAGTGTAATCGATTACACTAACATTCATTATGATTATAATTTAAGTGTATGAAAATAATTGAGTTATATAATCATAGGTTAAACATAGTTATCTGCATTTAAGACTTTACTGAAAGGAAATGTAACGATTATAAAAAATGAATCATACGATGAAAATATTGTGAACATTTGCTCTGTGTTGCTGGTGTAATCGGTTTCAATCGTGATGATGATTTGCGGGTAAAACGTGTTCAGGAAGAATGATATCATTGCGCGGGCGGCTTTTTGCCGGATGCGGCGTGAACGCCTATCCACCGCGGTGAGGTAAAAGAAAAGGCCAGCGCGAGGCTGGCCTTTGAAAGCAGGTGAAGAAAGATTACTTCAGACCGGCAGCTTCACGCAGCAGTTGCGCTTTGTCGGTTTTTTCCCACGGGAAATGTTCGCGACCAAAGTGACCGTATGCTGCGGTTTCTTTGTAAATCGGGTGCAGCAGATCCAGCATCTGAATCAGACCGTATGGACGCAGGTCGAAGAACTCACGTACCAGCAGGGTCAGCTGTTCAGAAGGCACTTTCTCGGTACCGAAAGTTTCCACCATGATGGAGGTCGGTTCAGCCACGCCAATTGCGTAGGAAACCTGAATTTCGCAACGGTCAGCCAGGCCAGCAGCAACGATGTTTTTCGCGACATAACGTGCTGCGTACGCTGCGGAACGGTCCACTTTTGATGGATCTTTACCGGAGAACGCACCGCCACCGTGACGCGCCATGCCGCCGTAGGTATCTACGATAATTTTACGACCAGTCAGACCGCAGTCACCCATCGGGCCGCCGATAACAAAACGTCCGGTCGGGTTGATGAAGAATTTGGTTGCGGAAGTCAGCCATTCAGCCGGCAGAATCGGCTTGATGATCTCTTCCATTACCGCTTCTTGCAGCGATTTCTGGTCGATATCTTCAGAGTGCTGAGTGGAAAGCACAACAGCATCGATGCCGACGATTTTGCCGTCGTCATACTGGAAAGTCACCTGGCTTTTCGCGTCCGGGCGCAGCCACGGCAGAGTGCCGTTTTTACGCACTTCAGCCTGACGCTGTACCAGACGGTGTGCATAGGTGATAGGTGCTGGCATCAGCACGTCGGTTTCGTTGGTTGCGTAGCCAAACATCAGACCCTGGTCGCCCGCGCCCTGTTCCAGCGGATCGGCACGGTCAACGCCCTGGTTGATGTCAGGAGATTGTTTGCCGATGGCGCTCAGGACCGCACAGGAGTTAGCGTCAAAGCCCATGTCGGAATGTACATAGCCAATTTCGCGAACGGTGTTACGGGTGATCTCTTCAATGTCTACCCAGGCGCTGGTGGTGATTTCACCGCCAACTAAAACCATGCCGGTTTTTACGTAGGTTTCGCAAGCAACGCGTGCTTTCGGATCCTGTTCGAGGATCGCGTCTAAAACGGCATCAGAGATTTGGTCAGCAATTTTGTCAGGATGCCCTTCAGAGACGGACTCGGACGTAAAAAGGTGTTTTGCCATATTTAATATCACCTAAAGAGAATTTGGTTAGCTCAAACTGTTGTGTGGATTTTCTGTGGTAGCGGATCCTACCACGACTCGACAGGTTAAAAACACTGGCAGTCTGAGTGTTAATCAGTATGGATGGATTAACATCTGGATGGCTATTTTAGGTCAATCCTTCACCCGATTTCCACTTTTTTTTGAATCGTGTCTCATTCTGTTAAAAACGTGGCTGGAAATTTTTCCTGACAATGCTGGCATTCTTTGTATTTATCTTTTGCAATTTTCTGCCATTGTGGGGTATAAAACGCGACGCGCGGCTTAAATAAAAAGCACACGACGTTTCTTTCGTGTTGCCACTTCCAGCCGGGTTGAAATCAGAGTTTTGGCTTGTGGGTTCGTCTTAACGGGCGACCGTGGAGGTGATACGAAATAATGAACCGTTGTCTGCTGCTTAACCTGTCTCACCGTTCTGGTGAAGATTCGTTCCCCGCACTCTGCATCTCTGCTTTGCATACCTGCCGATGTTATACCCATCTCGGCGCTTCTCAGGATTCAAGAGCTGGTTACAGTTACTGAGGACTGAACAAGGGCGCTCTTGTAAAAACAAGAGTTTTCTCGTGGTTTCGCCGAACTGTCACACTTACGTTCGGTTATGTGCTTAATAATGTTATGAAAAAGAAACCGGTTGCGCAGTCGGAGCGTCAGCATACACTGCTAGAAAATCCATGTGCTTATGGGTTGTTATCGCAGTTTCAGGCTGCGATAGTGGTTAACTGTTTTACACTTAATAAAATAATTTGAGGTTCGCTATGTCTGACGACATGTCTATGAGTTTGCCTTCGTCAGCGGGCGAACACGGTGTACTACGCTCCATGCAGGAGGTTGCAATGAGCTCCCAGGAAGCCAGCAAGATGCTGCGTACTTACAATATTGCCTGGTGGGGCAATAACTACTATGACGTTAACGAGCTGGGCCACATCAGCGTGTGCCCGGACCCGGACGTACCGGAAGCTCGCGTCGATCTCGCGCAGTTGGTGAAAACCCGCGAAGCACAGGGCCAGCGTCTGCCTGCACTGTTCTGTTTCCCGCAGATCCTGCAGCACCGTTTGCGTTCCATAAACGCCGCGTTTAAACGTGCGCGGGAATCCTACGGCTATAACGGCGATTACTTCCTCGTTTATCCGATCAAAGTTAACCAGCATCGCCGCGTGATTGAGTCCCTGATTCATTCTGGCGAACCGTTGGGGCTGGAAGCAGGCTCGAAAGCAGAGTTGATGGCGGTGCTGGCGCATGCTGGCATGACCCGCAGCGTGATTGTCTGTAATGGTTATAAAGACCGCGAATATATCCGCCTGGCATTAATTGGCGAGAAGATGGGCCACAAGGTCTATCTGGTCATTGAGAAGATGTCAGAAATCGCCATTGTGCTGGATGAAGCAGAACGTCTGAATGTCGTTCCTCGTCTGGGCGTACGTGCACGTCTGGCTTCGCAGGGCTCGGGTAAATGGCAGTCCTCCGGCGGGGAAAAATCGAAGTTCGGCCTGGCAGCGACTCAGGTACTGCAATTGGTTGAAACGCTGCGTGAAGCCGGGCGTCTCGACAGCCTGCAACTGCTGCACTTCCACCTTGGTTCGCAGATGGCGAATATTCGCGATATCGCCACGGGCGTTCGTGAATCCGCGCGCTTCTATGTTGAGCTGCATAAGCTGGGCGTCAATATTCAGTGCTTCGACGTCGGCGGTGGTCTGGGCGTGGACTATGAAGGTACCCGTTCGCAGTCCGACTGCTCCGTAAACTATGGCCTCAATGAATATGCCAACAACATCATCTGGGCGATTGGTGATGCGTGTGAAGAAAATGGTCTACCGCATCCGACGGTAATCACCGAATCGGGTCGTGCGGTGACTGCGCATCACACCGTGCTGGTGTCTAATATCATCGGCGTGGAACGTAACGAATACACGGTGCCGACCGCGCCCGCAGAAGATGCGCCGCGCGCACTGCAAAGCATGTGGGAAACCTGGCAGGAAATGCACGAACCGGGAACTCGCCGTTCTCTGCGTGAATGGTTGCACGACAGCCAGATGGATCTGCACGATATTCATATCGGCTACTCTTCTGGCACCTTTAGCCTGCAAGAACGCGCATGGGCTGAGCAGCTTTATTTGAGCATGTGCCATGAAGTGCAGAAGCAACTGGACCCGCAAAACCGCGCTCATCGCCCGATTATCGACGAGCTGCAGGAACGTATGGCGGACAAAATGTACGTCAACTTCTCGCTGTTCCAGTCGATGCCGGATGCGTGGGGGATCGACCAGTTGTTCCCGGTACTGCCGCTGGAAGGGCTGGATCAAGTGCCGGAACGCCGCGCTGTGCTGCTGGATATTACCTGTGACTCTGACGGTGCTATCGACCACTATATCGATGGTGACGGTATTGCCACGACAATGCCAATGCCGGAGTACGATCCGGAGAATCCGCCGATGCTCGGTTTCTTTATGGTCGGCGCATATCAGGAGATCCTCGGCAACATGCACAACCTGTTCGGTGATACCGAAGCGGTTGACGTGTTCGTCTTCCCTGACGGCAGCGTAGAAGTGGAACTGTCTGACGAAGGCGATACTGTGGCGGACATGCTGCAATATGTACAGCTCGATCCGAAAACGCTGTTAACTCAGTTCCGTGATCAAGTGAAGAAAACCGATCTTGATGCTGAACTGCAACAACAGTTCCTGGAAGAGTTCGAGGCAGGTTTGTACGGTTATACCTATCTTGAAGATGAATAATTAAGATTATTCCGCTGGCGGGTCGATTTATTTACGTAAATTGGCCCGCTTTCTTTTTATATATTCTTAAAAATAATTTAGCTGCTTTTCTTATTAAATAATCTCCCTACAATCGCTGCATTAATTAAATGCAGAGGGAACGGTTATGAAAAAATGGAAAGTACGTAGCGCGTTGGTGGCATTAATCGTGCTGCTGGCAGGTTGCGCAAGTAATGCGCAGTATAATAGCAGTGCATCGGGCAATGTCGGCACCGCCTGGGGTGGAGATGTGCACTCAACGGTTCAGGGCGTATCTGCTGAGCGAGCCTGGCGCGATCCGGCGGAGATGATCGTTATTAGTTATTCGACTAATGTTCCTTCCGGCTACGACCGCGTTTATAGCATTCGTATTAACGAACTGGAATATGCTATTCGCGATGGTAATTTTAATTCTCTACCTATTACGCGGGTTTATGATTCATCAAATAATGAACCACGCTATATTGTCCATGCCAGAGTAGGAATGAATTATCAATTATATGTCCGCAATTACAGTCGTAACACCAACTACGAGATCGTTGCTACGGTTGATGGCCTGGATGTTCTGAACGGTAAGCAAGGTTCGCTGAATAACAACGGTTATATTGTGAATGCCGGAGATTCGTTAGCGATTAAAGGATTCCGCAAAGATAAACATACCGAAGCGGCTTTTCAGTTCGCCAACGTTGCTGATTCCTACGCAGCCAATTCGGCGCAAGGCGATGTGCGTAATATCGGTGTAATCGGCTTTGCCGCCTTTGAATTACAAGGCCCGGCGCAAAACGCGCTGCCGCCGTGCTCTGGGCAAGCGTTTCCGGCGGACAACAATGGCTATGCGCCGCCGCCGTGCCGTAAATAGTAACCTTGCTTGATGCCTCGCCCATTTAGGGCGATAATTAGCACAAACTTGTGTTTCGCAAATCCAACCCTTCCTCGTCGGGCCTAACGACGCGGAAGGGTTTTTTTATATCGACTTTGTAATAGGAGTCCATCCATGAGCACCTTAGGTCATCAATACGATAACTCACTGGTTTCCAACGCCTTTGGTTTTTTACGCCTGCCGATGAACTTCCAGCCGTATGACAGCGATGCTGACTGGGTGATTACTGGCGTGCCGTTCGATATGGCCACTTCTGGTCGTGCGGGTGGTCGTCACGGTCCGGCAGCTATCCGTCAGGTTTCGACGAATCTGGCCTGGGAACACAACCGCTTCCCGTGGAATTTCGACATGCGTGAGCGTCTGAACGTGGTGGACTGCGGTGATCTGGTATATGCCTTCGGCGATGCCCGTGAGATGAGCGAGAAGCTGCAGGCGCACGCCGAGAAGCTGCTGGCTGCTGGTAAGCGTATGCTCTCCTTCGGTGGTGACCATTTTGTTACGCTGCCGCTGCTGCGTGCACATGCGAAGCATTTCGGCAAAATGGCGCTGGTACACTTTGATGCCCACACCGATACCTACGCGAACGGTTGTGAATTTGACCACGGCACCATGTTCTATACCGCGCCGAAAGAAGGTCTGATCGACCCGAATCATTCCGTGCAGATTGGTATTCGTACCGAGTTTGATAAAGACAACGGCTTTACCGTGCTGGACGCCTGCCAGGTGAACGATCGCAGCGTGGATGACGTTATCGCCCAGGTGAAACAGATTGTGGGTGATATGCCGGTTTACCTGACCTTTGATATCGACTGCCTGGATCCTGCTTTCGCGCCGGGAACCGGTACGCCGGTAATTGGCGGCCTGACCTCCGATCGCGCCATTAAACTGGTACGCGGCCTGAAAGATCTCAACATCGTTGGGATGGACGTAGTGGAAGTGGCTCCGGCATACGATCAGTCGGAAATCACCGCTCTGGCAGCGGCGACGCTGGCGCTGGAGATGCTGTATATTCAGGCGGCGAAAAAGGGCGAGTAAGTAATCTGCCAGGTTGAATTTTTTGCACAGTCCCTTGTCTGGCACAAGGGACTTATCATTTAAAACCTATCCTGTTAATTAAGTCATCTTTACCCTGACTGCTGTTTTTTAATGGATTGTTATTATCGCGTTTTTAATGGAATAAATAGATGAAACGCACTCTTCCCTGGAAGCCTCTTCTTTGTTTGTTATTTCTTTTATCAACTGGCTGCGATAGAGCAGAAAAACAGAAAATTGCCGCACAGCTGCAACAAGACAAAGAGGCCATTTCCTCTGTCGTCAAAAAGAGTTATCACGCATTATGTGGCCCTGAGTTTGTCACCAGCACAGATTCGCACGATCGCCTTGCGGAAATGCAGCAAGTATTTACGCCTGCTTTAATGGAGCCTGTACTGAAATACTGGCAAGAGTCACCCAAAACGTGTAAACGACGTTTCCCCAGTTATAGCGATCCTTTAGCGACCTTCGTCGAAGGCGACAAGGCGCAGATTGGTGCTTTTTTTGGTCACCAATCTGATATTGATATTCCAATGGAATTAATCCGGGAAGGGGATGGTAAATGGAAGATTGCTGCGATTGATATTGCATCGTTACACGAGTTTGAAAAAAACGGTCGGGTTACTGATGAGGTGCAGAAAAAAATAGATTTGCTTAAAAAACGCTCATTCAAGCAACATATGGATTCCCCTGTGTTGACGAGGACCGCGCCAGACCGGGTCAGTGAGTCCCCTTTGACATCGGTGGAGCAAACAGTTACGGAGCAAGACTCTTCCTGGCTGGATGTCTTACTGACAATAGGAAAATATGCCCTTTATCTGGTAGCGATAATACTTATTCTCGCATTTGTGGCTGTTTTGTGGATTGGTTATGGCCTGGTGTTCGCCGGACATCGCCTTTTCAAAGCATCCTGTAAAGATCCCTCAATTCAAAAAATTCCTGCGGCTGAACGTTGGGCGATGGCAGTCGGCGCGCCTTATGCCATTGCGGGTAACAATCACTGGGCGCGACGAGTCGTTAATGATGATTCCGTGGAAGCAGAGAATGATTGCAAAAGTGAAGTTGAGTCACTTGCTGACATGTGGGGCGTCTTTGATCGGGATTCGTTACTTGAGCAACTCTTAGCTTTGTTTGTAGCAGGGCATCGTTCAGTTTATGAAGAACAGATCAAAAACGATAGCGAAATGCCGGATGCTGAGTATCGCGCGTTCGCTCAGCAATTAGCTCAGAACGCGAAATCAAGTAGCGAAGCGAAAGAGCGTTTGTGGCAGCTACAGATGGTCAGAAAAAATCGACGTAAAATATGCGACATAGATTTTTGTGCCTGGGATATGGTGCGTTTTGTCATGCTATGTAATAGCGGGGCGCAAGTGGGATACATTACCCAGCGTGAAATGGTCGATTTTTCGATGCTGGCAGCCAGACGCGTGCAGCAACATTATAGAAGCTGGCGCGAATTGGCCGGACATTTTTTGCTGGCCCGTTGGTACTGGAAAGCAACGGATAAACGGCACCTGATTACCCATATTCTTTTTAAGAAAGCCATTACATCTTTATTAAAAGAGCAGGGGAGTCCGTGGCGTACTTTACCCTGGGATACTCCATTACCTGAAGGAACAGAGACGGCTTTTGCCTGGGCTTGTGGCGTAAGCACTGCCGATGTAGTAGAGGTGCGATTGGATACACCAGAGAAAGCAATCTACGAAGCGAATTGATGCCCCAAATGATTGAGCTTGTTTAATGACTGTGGCCGGCCCTGAATGAAAATTTCTCCGACATTCCTGTCGGAGAAATATGAAATCACTTTATCCCATCCGCGCTCATACGATCGCGAATATGCTGGGCGCGTTCGGCGGATGCCGGATGGTCGTCAAACATTGAGCTTTGGCGGCCTTCTTCCAGTTTCGCCAGTTTTTCAAAGCTGGTGGCAAGGCCTGCCGGGCTGATGCCGCGTTGACGCAGCAAATCGTAGGAATAATCATCCGCCTCTGCTTCCTGGCGCTGGGAGAATTGCGAGTTGACTAATTTTTCGCCCAAGTCACCGAGTTGTGATTGCGATAAACTGCCGACAATCCCGCCCGCAGAGGCCGCAGCTACTCGTACGGCATTTGTACCAAGCGCTACCTGCATCCCTTTCTTCACATGGCCTAACGCCACATGGCCCATTTCATGGCCGATCACCGCTTCAACTTCGTTATCGGTCATCATATCCATCAGGCCGCTATAGACGCGGATACAGCCGTTTGCCATCGCAAAGGCATTCACATCCTTCGCCATATACACTTTGTAATTTACCGGCTGGCCGTTGATGTTATTTCCCAGCGCATTAGCAATAGTGGTCAGACGTTTAGCGTATTCGCTACCGTCTGGCGCAATCGTCGCCTTGCTGTCCATCTCCTGGCACGCCTGATCGCTCAGGGCTTTTACCTGCGCATCGCTCAAACTGTAAGCCTGAAAAGCTTCCGCTCCTGATGAGAGCAGTCCACTGGAGTCCATATTCTGGCAACCGGTCAGTACCGTTGCCATGCTCATTGCTACCAATAAGACGCGAATTTTCATGTTTTCTCTTCCGCACAAGGTCAGGATTATTCTAAAAATGCGCCGTTTGCAGGTGAATCGACGCTCGTCCTAAGTATAAGAAAAAGCGCAGCGGACGGGCGAGCAGATTGCGCAACATGCGAGCATGATCCAGAGATTTCTGAAACGGCAAAAGGATGTTCCATGTACATGACGCGCGGCTTGCGGTAAATTGTTGGCAAATTTTCCGGCGTAGCCCAAAACGCGCTGTCGTCAAGTCGTTAAGGGCGTGCCCTTCATCATCCGATCTGGAGTCAAAATGTCCTCACGTAAAGAGCTTGCCAATGCTATTCGTGCGCTGAGCATGGACGCAGTACAGAAAGCCAAATCCGGTCACCCGGGCGCCCCTATGGGTATGGCTGACATTGCCGAAGTCCTGTGGCGTGATTTCCTGAAACACAACCCGCAGAATCCGTCCTGGGCTGACCGTGACCGCTTCGTGCTGTCCAACGGCCACGGCTCCATGCTGATCTACAGCCTGCTGCACCTTACCGGTTACGATCTGCCGATGGAAGAACTGAAAAACTTCCGTCAACTGCATTCCAAAACTCCGGGCCACCCGGAAGTGGGTTACACCGCTGGTGTGGAAACCACCACTGGTCCGCTGGGTCAGGGTATTGCCAACGCAGTCGGTATGGCGATTGCAGAAAAAACGCTGGCGGCGCAGTTTAACCGTCCGGGTCACGACATTGTCGACCACTACACCTACGCCTTCATGGGTGACGGCTGCATGATGGAAGGCATCTCCCACGAAGTTTGCTCTCTGGCGGGTACGCTGAAGCTGGGTAAACTGATTGCGTTCTACGATGACAACGGTATTTCTATCGATGGTCACGTTGAAGGCTGGTTTACCGACGACACCGCAATGCGTTTCGAAGCCTACGGCTGGCACGTTATTCGCGACATCGACGGTCATGACGCAGCATCCATCAAACGCGCAGTAGAAGAAGCGCGCGCAGTGACCGACAAACCGTCCCTGCTGATGTGCAAAACCATCATCGGTTTCGGTTCCCCGAACAAAGCCGGTACGCACGACTCCCACGGTGCGCCGCTGGGCGACGCTGAAATTGCCCTGACCCGCGAACAGCTGGGCTGGAAATATGCGCCGTTCGAAATCCCGTCTGAAATCTATGCTCAGTGGGATGCGAAAGAAGCAGGCCAGGCGAAAGAATCCGCATGGAACGAGAAATTCGCTGCTTACGCCAAAGCTTATCCGCAGGAAGCCGCTGAATTTACCCGTCGTATGAAAGGCGAGATGCCGTCTGACTTCGACGCGAAAGCGAAAGAGTTCATTGCTAAACTGCAAGCTAATCCGGCGAAAATCGCCAGCCGTAAAGCGTCGCAGAATGCTATCGAAGCTTTCGGTCCTCTGTTGCCGGAATTCCTCGGCGGCTCCGCTGACCTGGCACCGTCTAACCTGACCCTGTGGTCTGGTTCTAAAGCAATCAACGAAGATGCTGCGGGTAACTACATCCACTACGGTGTTCGCGAGTTCGGTATGACCGCGATTGCTAACGGTATCTCTCTGCACGGTGGTTTCCTGCCGTACACCTCCACCTTCCTGATGTTCGTGGAATACGCACGTAATGCCGTACGTATGGCTGCGCTGATGAAACAGCGCCAGGTGATGGTTTACACCCACGACTCCATCGGTCTGGGCGAAGATGGCCCGACTCACCAGCCGGTAGAGCAGGTCGCTTCTCTGCGCGTGACCCCGAACATGTCTACATGGCGTCCGTGTGACCAGGTTGAATCCGCGGTCGCGTGGAAATACGGCGTTGAGCGTCAGGACGGCCCGACCGCGCTTATCCTCTCCCGTCAGAACCTGGCGCAGCAGGAACGTACTGAAGAGCAGCTGGCAAACATCGCGCGCGGTGGTTATGTGCTGAAAGACTGTGCCGGTCAGCCGGAACTGATCTTCATCGCCACCGGTTCTGAAGTTGAACTGGCGGTTGCTGCCTACGAAAAACTGACTGCCGAAGGCGTGAAAGCGCGCGTGGTTTCCATGCCGTCTACTGATGCATTCGACAAACAGGATGCGGCTTACCGTGAATCTGTACTGCCGAAAGCGGTTACTGCTCGTGTTGCAGTAGAAGCAGGCATTGCTGACTACTGGTACAAGTATGTTGGCCTGAATGGCGCTATCGTCGGTATGACCACCTTCGGTGAATCTGCTCCGGCTGAACTGCTGTTTGAAGAGTTCGGCTTCACCGTTGACAACGTTGTTGCGAAAGCAAAAGCGTTGCTGTAATCGGTAAGATGCTTTGTGAGAAGGGCCGCGAAAGCGGCCCTTCAGATTATTGGCAAAGTGCGCGTTGTTCATGTCGGATGCGGCGTGAACGCCTTATCCGACCTACAAGATCGTGCAAATTCAATATATTGCAGGAAGTATGTAGGCCTGATAAGCGTAGCGCATCAGGCAGTTTTGCCTTTGCCATCATTCTCAAGGGCCGCGAAAGCGGCCCTTTTTTTACTTAGTAGAGATAAACGGAACTGTGCTACCTGGAATCATGGTATCGGGCAGCTTACCGTCCCAGCGCTCAGCAGTGGTGAGGGCAACAAGTCCGGGATTATCTCGCAGAGCTTCCCCGCGCAGGCGGATAGCTTCTGCTTCAGCCGCACTTTTTAAACGAATAGTTTCAGCTTCGGCCGCGCCTCTTACGCGAATAGTCTCTGCTTCTGCTTTGGCTGCCGCCAGTTTACTGTCTGCTTCTGCCTGGGCCTGAGTTACCGCAATTTGCGCCTGGATTTTCTCTGTTTCCAGATTTTGCTTACGCGTGGCAATGGCGACTTCTGCTTTCATTCGGTCTTCAATCGACTTTTCATAAGCGTCAGAAAAATCGATGTTTTCAATCTGGACCCCGTCAATTACCACTGGCCCAACAACGGCTTTGCGCATGGCATTTTGCAGATCCTGAACCAGTTTTGTACGATCCTGTACGGCGCTGATGGCGGTATATTGGCCGAAAACGTTCTCCAGTTGAGTTGGCAACTGACGGACAATCAGACGATCTTTTAATGCTTCAATGGTGTTGTAGGTGGTATAAACCGCGCCTGCTTCTGAAGGTTTTATGTGGAAGCTGACTGATACTGTCATTTGTGCCGGTTGCTGGTCGCGGCTGTAGGCCTGTAATCCCTGATAGACCACAGCCTGATTACGCGTGGAAATTTTCTCCACGCTTTCCATAAAAGGGATCTTAAAACCCAGACCCGGCTCGGCAACTTTTACGATTTTTCCGTAGCGCAGCAAAATGCCGCGTTCACCTTCATTAACGGTGTAATACGAGAGAAATGGCAGCACAACCACGGCAAGCACGCCAATGGCGATAGCAATAGATTTTTGTGGGCGAAATGAGGTTATAGAAACAGGTGCTTTCATGACAATCTTCCTTGAGTAAAGTATGGGAATATGTCACATGAGGTGAGGAGAAAACAGCCGACAGGTGAGAATTCAGAATCTATAAAGGGGTATAGCGAAAAAACATTGCATTAGAAAAGTATGTTTTCGAACATTCAATAAACAAATAGAGATATGCATCACAAATACAATAACAAACAAAATATTGATTTTGTGACAAACATGACAAATACAAAGTTGACTTTAAAAATATCAATTTCATATTGTTGTTATTTAAGGTTTTATTATTTTGGTTTATGGGGTTTTTCTTCTCGCGTACCCAATTGCTTTCATTAAACCGCACGAGTATTTTATTTTTACCGCCGGACGGTACCCTAAAAATAAAATAAGGATAATTTATGCGGCTTATTGATTATTTTCCAGAATCATCAATCTCAGTTATACATTCAGCAAAAGACTGGCAGGAAGCTATCGATTTCTCGATGGTATCATTGCTGGATAAAAACTATATCAGCGAGAATTACATTCAGGCAATTAAAGATTCCACCATTAACAATGGCCCTTATTATATTCTCGCAACAGGCGTGGCAATGCCTCATGCGCGACCGGAATGTGGGGCGCTTAAAACCGGGATGTCACTGACATTACTCGAACGACCAGTGTATTTCCCGGGGAATGACGAACCGATTAAATTACTCATCGGGCTTTCGGCTGCCGATGCTGATTCGCACATTGGCGCTATTCAGGCGTTAAGTGAATTACTGTGCGAAGAAGGAATACTCGAACAACTATTAACAGCAATATCAGAAAAACAATTAGCGGACTTAATCAACCGCGGATAATTACTCTCTCCTCTACAGGATAATATTATGGAAAACAAGTCTGCTCGTGCAAAGGTCCAGGCTTTTGGGGGCTTTTTGACGGCAATGGTCATCCCCAATATTGGTGCTTTTATTGCCTGGGGTTTTATTACTGCATTATTTATTCCTACGGGTTGGCTGCCTAACGAACATTTCGCCAAAATTGTCGGCCCGATGATTACCTATTTATTGCCCGTGATAATTGGTTCTACAGGTGGTCATCTGGTCGGTGGTAAACGCGGTGCGGTCATGGGCGGAATAGGGACGATTGGCGTTATTGTCGGTGCTGAAATTCCGATGTTCCTTGGCTCAATGATCATGGGACCGTTAGGTGGGCTGGTCATAAAATATGTCGATAAAGCACTGGAAAAACGCATACCTGCTGGTTTTGAGATGGTTATCAATAACTTCTCATTAGGTATCGCGGGGATGATTCTCTGTCTGCTGGGTTTTGAAGTCATCGGCCCGGCGGTGTTAATTGCCAATACTTTCGTCAAAGAGTGTATTGAAGCACTGGTACATGCAGGCTATCTGCCTTTGCTGTCAGTCATCAATGAACCGGCGAAAGTGCTTTTCCTCAATAACGCGATAGATCAGGGCGTCTATTATCCGCTGGGGATGCAACAGGCATCAGTTAATGGCAAATCCATCTTCTTTATGGTGGCATCCAACCCTGGGCCCGGCTTAGGACTGCTGCTGGCATTCACTCTGTTTGGTAAAGGGATGAGTAAGCGCTCTGCACCTGGTGCGATGATTATTCACTTCCTCGGTGGGATCCACGAACTGTATTTCCCGTATGTGCTGATGAAGCCGTTGACCATTATCGCCATGATTGCGGGCGGTATGTCTGGCACCTGGATGTTTAACTTACTGGACGGTGGTCTGGTTGCAGGCCCAAGCCCAGGTTCTATCTTTGCTTACCTGGCGCTGACGCCGAAAGGCTCGTTCCTGGCGACAATTGCCGGAGTTACGGTAGGCACGCTGGTGTCCTTTGTCATCACTTCCCTGATACTGAAGATGGAAAAAACAGTGGAGACTGAGAGCGAAGATGAATTTACCGAGTCAGCCAATGCGGTTAAAGCAATGAAGCAGGAAGGCGCATTCTCGTTAAGCCGTGTTAAGCGTATTGCCTTTGTTTGCGATGCAGGGATGGGCTCCAGCGCGATGGGCGCAACCACCTTCCGTAAACGCCTGGAAAAAGCAGGGCTGGCAATTGAAGTAAAACATTACGCCATAGAAAACGTGCCTGCGGATGCGGATATCGTCGTTACTCATGCCAGTCTGGAAGGGCGCGTGAAACGTGTGACGGATAAAACGCTGATATTGATTAATAACTATATTGGCGATCCAAAACTCGACACTTTATTTAATCAATTAACCGCCGAACATAAAAACTGATTGCAGAGGTAAAAATGAAAACCAAAGTTGCTGCTATTTATGGCAAGCGGGATGTCCGTCTGCGCGAATTTGAATTGCCAGAAATTACCGATAATGAACTGTTAGTGAGTGTAATTTCTGACAGCGTCTGTTTATCGACCTGGAAAGCGGCGTTACTCGGTAGTGAACATAAACGCGTACCCGACGATTTAGAAAATCATCCGGTCATTACCGGGCATGAATGTGCCGGGGTTATTGTCGAAGTGGGTAAAAATCTCACCGACAAATATAAAAAAGGTCAGCGTTTTGTATTGCAACCGGCGATGGGGTTACCAAGCGGATATTCAGCGGGCTACAGCTACGAATATTTTGGCGGTAACGCCACCTATATGATTATTCCAGAGGTAGCCATTAATTTGGGCTGCGTATTACCGTATCACGGCTCTTATTTTGCTGCGGCGTCGCTGGCAGAGCCTATGTGCTGCATTATTGGCGCTTATCATGCCAATTATCACACCACGCAATATGTTTATGAGCATCGCATGGGCGTCAAACCTGGCGGCAATATTGCACTGCTGGCGTGTGCAGGTCCGATGGGAATTGGCGCTATCGATTATGCCATTAACGGCGGCATACAACCGTCGCGGGTGGTGGTGGTCGATATCGACGACAAACGTCTGGCGCAGGTGCAGAAGTTGCTGCCAGTGGAGCTGGCGGCCAGTAAAGGCATTGAGCTGGTGTATGTGAATACCAAAGGGATGAGCGATCCTGTCCAGATGCTACGGGCGCTGACGGATGATGCCGGGTTCGATGACATTTTTGTTTATGCGGCGGTGCCTGCTGTTGTTGAAATGGCGGATGAATTACTGGCGGAAGATGGCTGCCTGAACTTCTTTGCCGGTCCGACGGATAAAAACTTCAAAGTGCCGTTTAATTTCTACAACGTCCATTACAACAGCACTCACGTCGTCGGTACATCCGGTGGTTCAACGGACGACATGAAAGAGGCGATTGCCCTTAGCGCCACGGGGCAGTTGCAGCCGTCGTTTATGGTGACCCATATCGGTGGCCTGGATGCGGTGCCAGAAACCGTGCTCAATCTGCCGGATATCCCCGGCGGCAAAAAACTCATTTATAACGGCGTGACCATGCCGCTCACTGCCATTGCCGATTTTGCCGAAAAAGGCAAAACCGATCCGCTGTTTAAAGAGCTGGCGCGGCTGGTTGAGGAAACGCACGGCATCTGGAATGAACAGGCCGAGAAATATCTGCTGGCGCAATTTGGCGTTGATATTGGGGAGGCCGCGCAATGATGTTCCTGGCGTGGCCATTATTTCGCGTTACGGAACAGGCAGCGTTGGCTGCCTGGCCGCAAACCGGCTGTGGCGACAAAAATAAAATTGATGGCCTGGCGGTCACCGCGATGCGCCAGGCGTTGAACGACGTCGCTTTTCGTGGGCGAGTGGTTATCGGCGAGGGAGAAATTGACCATGCGCCGATGCTGTGGATTGGCGAAGAGGTGGGCAAAGGCGATGGGCCAGAAGTCGATATCGCGGTTGATCCCATTGAAGGCACGCGGATGGTGGCGATGGGGCAGAGCAATGCGCTGGCGGTCATGGCTTTCGCCCCTCGAGATAGCCTGTTACATGCGCCCGATATGTATATGAAAAAGCTGGTTGTTAATCGACTGGCTGCCGGGGTGATTGATCTGTCTTTGCCCCTGGCGGACAACCTGCGCAACGTGGCGAAAGCGTTAGGCAAACCGCTGGACAAGCTGCGCATGGTTACGCTGGATAAACCGCGCCTGAGAGCCGCAATTGAGGAAGCAACACAGCTGGGCGTGAAGGTTTTTGCCCTGCCGGATGGCGATGTCGCCGCCAGCGTGCTGACCTGCTGGCAGGATAATCCTTACGATGTGATGTACACCATCGGTGGCGCACCGGAAGGCGTTATTTCTGCCTGTGCTGTTAAAGCGTTGGGTGGGGATATGCAGGCGGAATTAATCGATTTTTGCCAGGCCAAAGGTGACTACACCGAAAATCGGCAAATCGCAGAACAGGAGCGTAAGCGTTGTAAGAATATGGGTGTTGAAGTCAACCGTGTGTACTCACTCGACGAACTGGTGAGGGGGAACGATATCCTCTTTAGCGCTACGGGCGTGACGAGCGGCGAGCTGGTGAACGGTATCCAACAGACGGCGAATGGGGTGCGGACGCAGACATTACTGATCGGCGGCGCGGACCAAACGTGTAATATAATAGACTCCCTGCATTGATGGTGATCTATCGGAAGACGAATGGCGACGCTGACAGAAGATGATGTGCTTGAGCAACTGGACGCACAGGACAATTTATTGTCATTTATGAAAACTGCGCATTCTATTTTGCTCCTGGGGATACGCCAGTTTCTGCCGTCGCTGTTTGTCGATAACGATGAAGAGATCGTCGAATATGCAGTGAAGCCGTTACTCGCCCAAAGCGGCCCGCTTGACGATATTGATGTTGCGCTGCGTTTGATTTATGCGTTGGGGAAAATGGATAAATGGCTGTATGCCGATATCACGCACTTTTCCCAGTTCTGGCATTACCTGAACGAACAGGATGAAACGCCCGGATTTACCGATGATATAACCTGGGATTTTATCAGCAACGTCAATAGCATAACCCGCAATGCGACGCTCTATGATGCGTTAAAAGCGATGAAGTTCGCCGATTTCGCCGTCTGGTCAGAGGCGCGTTTTAGCGGGATGGTCAAAACGGCGCTGACGCTGGCAGTAACGACAACTTTAAAGGAATTAACGCCGTGAAAATCGAACTGACGGTGAATGGACTAAAGGTACAGGCGCAGTACTCTGATGATGAAATTGAGAATGTACATAAACCGCTACTGCGTATGCTGGCGGCCTTACAGGCGGTAAATCCGCAGCGACGTACGGTGGTTTTTCTTTGCGCTCCGCCGGGGACGGGTAAATCTACATTAACTACCTTCTGGGAATATCTCGCGCAACAAGACCCTGAATTACCCACTATCCAGACGCTCCCGATGGATGGTTTTCATCATTACAATAGCTGGCTGGATGCGCATCAATTACGCCCCTTCAAAGGTGCACCAGAGACATTCGACGTTGCGAAACTGGCGGAAAATCTGTGCCAGGTCGTGGAAGGGGATTGTACGTGGCCGCAGTACGATCGACAAAAACATGATCCGGTAGAAGATGCGTTGCTCGTTACCGCACCAATAATCATCGTCGAAGGAAACTGGTTGTTGCTGGATGATGAGAAGTGGCGCCAGCTTGCGCAATTTTGTGATTTTTCGATCTTTATCAACGCGCCCGCAGCTGCATTGCGTGAACGGCTGGTGGGGCGCAAGCTGGCGGGGGGGTTATCGCTGGCAGACGCAGAAGCCTTTTATGAACGTACCGACGGTCCGAATGTTCGCCGGGTGCTTGAAGAGAGTCTGCCTGCAAATTTGACCTTAATGATGACAGCTACGGGTGAATATCGACGCTGCATCAGTCATATTCTGATATAAGTCAGGGTTTATGACGGCACAACGAAAAGATTTTGCTACGCTTATTCGTGATTCTGCAAAGTGGAATAAATTCCAACGCATCAGGCCGGAAAACGTGACGCAAGTCAGATAATTGTCTTCTTTGACTGGACAATCATTCCTTTTATTCCATGTTTCGCTTATCCTAGCTGAAGCGTTTCAGTCGATTAAATGTTCGACAATTAACCAATCAGTCGCAGTTTGCGACAGGTAAGGTTTCCCCGAACGATTTGCTGGATTACTCTGTCTGGCAAATTTGCTCAGGGAAAGCCTTGCAGGAGATCTATGACCGTACGCGTAGCGATAAATGGCTTCGGTCGCATCGGGCGTAATGTGGTTCGTGCTTTGTATGAATCAGGACGCCGGGCGGAAATTACCGTGGTGGCAATCAACGAACTGGCGGATGCTGCGGGCATGGCGCATTTGTTGAAATATGACACCAGTCATGGCCGTTTTGCATGGGAAGTCCGTGAGGAACGTGATCAACTTTTTGTTGGTGATGATGTCATCCGCGTATTGCATGAACGTTCACTGCAATCGCTTCCCTGGCGTGAACTAGGCGTTGATGTGGTTCTCGACTGCACCGGCGTATATGGCACCCGCGAGCATGGCGAAGCGCACATTGCCGCCGGGGCCAAAAAAGTGCTCTTTTCACATCCTGGCAGTAACGATCTCGACGCGACCGTTGTTTACGGCGTCAATCAGGATCAACTTCGTGCGGAACACCGCATCGTTTCTAACGCTTCCTGTACCACGAATTGCATAATTCCTGTCATCAAATTGTTGGATGATGCGTACGGTATTGAGTCCGGCACTGTGACTACAATTCACTCCGCCATGCACGATCAACAGGTTATTGATGCATACCATCCTGACCTGCGCCGCACCCGGGCAGCCAGCCAGTCGATCATTCCGGTCGATACCAAACTGGCCGCCGGTATCACACGATTTTTTCCGCAATTTAACGATCGCTTTGAAGCGATTGCGGTACGTGTGCCAACCATAAATGTGACGGCAATCGATTTAAGCGTGACGGTGAAGAAACCTGTAAAAGCCAATGAAGTCAACCTGTTGCTGCAAAAAGCAGCACAAGATGCATTTCATGGTATAGTTGACTATACGGAATTACCGTTGGTCTCTGTAGATTTTAACCACGATCCGCACAGTGCCATTGTCGATGGCACCCAAACCCGGGTCAGTGGCGCACACCTGATCAAAACGTTGGTCTGGTGCGATAACGAATGGGGCTTTGCTAACCGAATGCTCGACACGACGTTAGCTATGGCTACTGTTGCTTTCAGGTAAGACGCAAGCAGCGTCTGCAAAACTTTTAGAATCAACGAGAGGATTCACCATGTCTGTAATTAAGATGACCGATCTGGATCTTGCTGGGAAACGTGTATTTATCCGTGCGGATCTGAACGTACCAGTAAAAGACGGGAAAGTAACCAGCGACGCGCGTATCCGTGCTTCTCTGCCGACCATCGAACTGGCCCTGAAACAAGGCGCGAAAGTGATGGTAACTTCCCACCTGGGTCGTCCTACCGAAGGCGAGTACAACGAAGAATTCTCTCTGCTGCCGGTTGTTAACTACCTGAAAGACAAACTGTCTAACCCAGTTCGTCTGGTTAAAGATTACCTCGACGGCGTTGACGTTGCTGAAGGTGAACTGGTTGTTCTGGAAAACGTTCGCTTCAACAAAGGCGAGAAGAAAGACGACGAAACCCTGTCCAAAAAATACGCTGCACTGTGTGACGTGTTCGTAATGGACGCATTCGGTACTGCTCACCGCGCGCAAGCTTCTACTCACGGTATCGGTAAATTCGCTGACGTTGCGTGCGCAGGCCCGCTGCTGGCAGCTGAACTGGACGCGCTGGGTAAAGCACTGAAAGAACCTGCTCGCCCGATGGTGGCTATCGTTGGTGGTTCTAAAGTATCTACCAAACTGACCGTTCTGGACTCCCTGTCTAAAATCGCTGACCAGCTGATTGTTGGTGGTGGTATCGCTAACACCTTTATCGCGGCACAAGGCCACGATGTGGGTAAATCTCTGTACGAAGCTGACCTGGTTGACGAAGCAAAACGTCTGCTGACCACCTGCAACATCCCGGTTCCGTCTGATGTTCGCGTAGCGACTGAGTTCTCTGAAACCGCTCCGGCTACTCTGAAATCTGTTAACGATGTGAAAGCTGACGAGCAGATCCTGGATATCGGTGATGCTTCCGCTCAGGAACTGGCTGAAATCCTGAAGAATGCGAAAACCATTCTGTGGAACGGTCCGGTTGGCGTGTTCGAATTCCCGAACTTCCGCAAAGGTACTGAAATCGTGGCTAACGCTATCGCAGACAGCGAAGCGTTCTCCATCGCTGGCGGCGGCGACACTCTGGCAGCAATCGACCTGTTCGGCATTGCTGACAAAATCTCCTACATCTCCACTGGCGGCGGCGCATTCCTCGAATTCGTGGAAGGTAAAGTACTGCCTGCAGTAGCGATGCTCGAAGAGCGCGCTAAGAAGTAAAAAATCACAGGGCAGGGAAACCTGCCCTTGTTGCAGCGCGCTTTTAAAGCACGCACTTTTTCATACTCTAAATAATTCGAGTTGCAGCACAGCAACTTGAGGTATGGCGAGTATAAGGCCCGACGATACAGGACAAGAGACATGTCTAAGATTTTTGATTTCGTAAAACCTGGCGTAATCACTGGTGATGACGTACAGAAAGTTTTCCAGGTAGCAAAAGAAAACAACTTCGCACTGCCAGCAGTAAACTGCGTCGGTACTGACTCCATCAACGCCGTACTGGAAACCGCTGCTAAAGTTAAAGCGCCGGTTATCGTTCAGTTCTCCAACGGTGGTGCTTCCTTTATCGCTGGTAAAGGCGTGAAATCTGACGTTCCGCAGGGCGCTGCTATCCTGGGTGCGATCTCTGGTGCGCATCACGTTCACCAGATGGCTGAACACTATGGTGTTCCGGTTATCCTGCATACCGACCACTGCGCGAAGAAACTGCTGCCGTGGATCGACGGTCTGCTGGACGCGGGTGAAAAACACTTCGCTGCGACCGGTAAGCCGCTGTTCTCTTCTCACATGATCGACCTGTCTGAAGAATCTCTGCAAGAGAACATCGAAATCTGCTCTAAATACCTGGAGCGCATGTCCAAAATCGGCATGACTCTGGAAATCGAACTGGGTTGCACCGGTGGTGAAGAAGACGGCGTGGACAACAGCCACATGGACGCTTCTGCACTGTACACCCAGCCGGAAGACGTTGATTACGCATACACCGAGCTGAGCAAAATCAGCCCGCGCTTCACCATCGCAGCTTCCTTCGGTAACGTACACGGTGTTTACAAGCCGGGTAACGTTGTTCTGACTCCGACCATCCTGCGCGACTCTCAGGAATATGTTTCTAAGAAACACAACCTGCCGCACAACAGCCTGAACTTCGTATTCCACGGCGGTTCCGGTTCTACTGCTCAGGAAATCAAAGACTCCGTAAGCTACGGTGTAGTTAAAATGAACATCGATACCGACACCCAATGGGCGACCTGGGAAGGTGTACTGAACTACTACAAAGCGAACGAAGCTTACCTGCAGGGCCAGCTGGGCAACCCGAAAGGCGAAGATCAGCCGAACAAGAAATACTACGATCCGCGCGTATGGCTGCGTGCCGGTCAGACTTCGATGATCGCTCGTCTGGAAAAAGCATTCCAGGAACTGAACGCGATCGACGTTCTGTAAGATATTCCTCTCTGCTTATCTCAAGGCCCGCTCTGCGGGTCTTTTTTTCGCCAAAAGCAAAATTGCCTGATGCGCTACGCTTATCAGGCCTACAAGTGTCCTGCAATATATTGAATTTGCAGGTTTTTGTAGGTCGGATAAGGCGTTCACGCCGCATCCGGCATGACAAAGTGCACATTGTCATCTGTCTGAGGCCCGCTCTGCGGACTTTTTTTCGCCAAAAGCAAAATTGCCTGATGCGCTACGCTTATCAGGCCTACACGTATCCTGCAATATATTGAATTTGCAGGTTTTTGTAGGTCGGATAAGGCGTTCACGCCGCATCCGGCATGACAAAGCGCTCTTTGTCATCTGTCTGAGGCCCGCTCTGCGGGTCTTTTTTTCGCCAAAAGCAAAATTGCCTGATGCGCTACGCTTATCAGGCCTACACGTATCCTGCAATATATTGAATTTTCAGGTTTTGTAGGCCGGATAAGGCGTTCACGCCGCATCCGGCATGACAAAGCGCTCATTGTCATCTGTCTGAGGCCCGCTCTGCGGACCTTTTTTTCGCCAAAAGCAAGGTGATGTACTTAAGAAATCTGTGATCTATTTGGCAAAATTATGCTTTATTGTTTACCCTTGTCAGACTGCCCGTCGTGAGGCGGCGGAGTATGTTTCTCCAATTTAAGTCAGTTGAAAAGGAATATTGAATGGAAGATTTGAAAGTTGTCGATAGCATAAACGGCGCAGGATCCTGGTTGGTAAATAACCAGGCGCTGTTGCTGAGTTATGCTGTAAACATCGTGGCGGCACTCGCGATCATCATCGTTGGTTTGATTATCGCGCGGATGATTTCCAACGCGGTGAATCGCCTGATGATCTCCCGTAAAATCGATGCCACCGTTGCTGATTTTCTTTCTGCATTAATCCGTTACGCAATTATCGCCTTTACGTTAATTGCAGCACTGGGCCGCGTGGGCGTACAAACCGCATCGGTCATTGCCGTACTCGGTGCCGCAGGTTTAGCTGTAGGTCTGGCCTTGCAGGGGTCACTATCTAACCTGGCTGCTGGCGTTTTGCTGGTTATGTTTCGCCCGTTCCGTGCAGGAGAATATGTTGACCTCGGCGGCGTTGCCGGTACTGTGCAGAGTGTGCAGATTTTCTCCACCACCATGCGTACCGCAGACGGTAAAATAATTGTTATTCCGAACGGTAAAATTATTGCCGGTAATATTATTAACTTCTCTCGTGAGCCGGCGCGCCGTAACGAATTTATTATTGGCGTAGCGTATGATTCTGATATCGATCAGGTTAAGCAGATCCTGACCGATATTATTCAGTCCGAAGATCGTATTTTAAAAGATCGTGAAATTACAGTACGCCTGAACGAACTTGGCGCATCGTCGATTAATTTCGTCGTTCGTGCCTGGAGCAACAGTGGCGATCTGCAAAACGTGTACTGGGATGTGCTGGAACGTATTAAACGTGAATTTGATGCTGCTGGCATCAGCTTCCCGTATCCGCAAATGGATGTGAACTTCAAGCGGGTGAAAGAGAGCAATAGCTAATTATGTACGAGGGCTTATCAAGGTGATAAGCCCTCATTTTTAACAACTAAAATCAAACCTCATATTTTTAAAGTCCAGCCAGGCATTACCTGCACCGAAATTATACCCACCGAAATACTCTTCAAACTCAATATAATAAGGCGACATTCCGTTTGGTATAGACTGCACGGGCGCCATTGAACCACCGAGATGATTGTGCAGATGTGCACTATGCCACCGGTGAGTTTCACATTTACTTTTTCCCTCTGCATCTTTAGAAAAATAACGAATGGACTGATATTCCATATTATTTCTTTCTGTGGGGCTAATTCCCACATTAGGATCAAAAGCGCGCGGCTCGCATGAAATCGCCAGATTGAAAGCCAGCGACTGCTCAGGAATGGTGCCCATTTTACGGTATACAAAATTGCTTTCAGGCGTATCTTTTGGCCTGACGTTAGCCTGAAAATAACTAAACGCACTGCCAATAGTCAGCCATTCTGGCGTATCTTGCTGGTCGCGATAGTGGTTAGGTATAAGTTCAGGCGGCTCACAAAATGGGCCGTTGAACTCGTGCTGGGTGAGTAAAATCACCGCATAAGAACAGCCTAATATATCTTCCATCCGAAATAGCCGTGGATGTCGTTGCTTTTCTGCCTGCCAGAAAACATAAAGATCTGGATCTTCAGGTGGGGGGCAGGATTCAAAATTCTCAAACACATCCAATATTTCTTCTGTACATGGTGTTCCGCCATCGTTGTGCTCGGGCGCAACAGCAAAGAAAGATAACGCGACAATCTCTGGCCCATAAATCCGATAATCTTCCGGCAACAGCAGGGTAAATCCATGATTCAATGGGAAACCATTATTTGGATCCAGCGGCCACTGTTCGGGCGTTATGCCTGGCGGTAGGCCAAAGCACCAACCTTGTTGGCGCGGTATATTTTCGTGGATAGGGTAGGGGAGAAGAGTGAGATCATAGGCTTGCATAGTGTTAGTCCTTTACAACGCTAGCAGGAAAGAGAGCCATAACGCCGTTTATGTTATGGGGGAATGATGAGATCTTTATCCTAAAATCAGTTACCGAATAGAATTATTTATTTTTTTATTAAAATTATTTATATGCTATTAGCATTATAAATTTTATCTAATAACAATCCCGCGCTATAGTCTCTTTATCAGATAATCAGTTCGGAATATTCAACGTGTTTTCTTATTATTTTCAAGGTCTTGCACTTGGTGCTGCTATGATTCTGCCGCTTGGCCCGCAAAATGCTTTTGTGATGAATCAGGGCATTCGTCGTCAGTACCACATTATGATTGCTTTGCTCTGCGCGATAAGCGATTTGGTCCTGATTTGTGCCGGGATTTTTGGTGGTAGCGCGTTATTGATGCAGTCACCGTGGTTGCTGGCGCTGGTGACCTGGGGCGGTGTGGCCTTCTTGCTGTGGTATGGCTTTGGTGCTTTTAAAACGGCGATGAGCAGCAATATTGAGCTGGTCAGTGCTGAAGTCATGAAGCAAGGCAGATGGAAAATTATCGCCACCATGCTGGCGGTGACCTGGCTGAATCCACATGTTTACCTGGATACCTTTGTGGTATTAGGCAGCCTGGGCGGACAGCTTGATGTAGAACCAAAACGCTGGTTTGCGCTCGGGACGATCAGTGCCTCTTTCCTGTGGTTTTTTGGTCTGGCGTTATTAGCCGCCTGGCTGGCGCCGCGTTTGCGTACCGCCAAAGCGCAGCGCATTATCAATCTCGTGGTGGGCTGCGTTATGTGGATTATCGCCCTACAACTGGCGAAAGAGGGTGTTGCTCATGCACAAGCCTTGTTCAGTTAGGCGCTATCTGATGGAAAAATAAAACAGAGACGCTAAGCTTGCCTCCAGAGGTCCTGAATTTTGGGCAAGTCAATTAACACGGAGAGACTAACGTGAAGTTCAAAGTTATCGCCCTGGCGGCATTGATGGGTTTCAGCGGGATGGCTGTGCAGGCCAATGAACTACCGGATGGTCCGCACATTGTCACTTCAGGAACGGCAAGCGTTGATGCGGTGCCAGATATCGCTATTCTTGCTATTGAAGTTAACGTGACGGCGAAGGATGCCGCTTCTGCCAAGAAGCAGGCGGATGAGCGTGTCGCGCAATATATCTCTTTCCTTGAACTCAATCAGATCGCGAAAAAAGATATCAGTTCCGCGAATTTGCGTACCCAGCCAGACTACGATTACCAGGATGGTAAAAGTATCCTGAAAGGCTATCGTGCCGTGAGAACGGTGGAAGTCACGCTTCGTCAGTTAGACAAACTGAATTCCTTGCTGGATGGCGCGCTGAAGGCCGGACTCAACGAAATTCGTTCTGTGTCGTTGGGCGTGGCACAGCCAGATGCCTATAAAGACAAAGCGCGTAAGGCAGCGATTGATAACGCGATTCATCAGGCTCAGGAGCTGGCGAACGGCTTTAATCGCAAACTGGGGCCGGTATATAGCGTGCGCTACCATGTTTCCAATTATCAGCCCAGCCCAATGGTACGCATGATGAAAGCCGATGCCGCGCCGGTTTCCGCCCAGGAAACATACGAGCAGGCCGCTATTCAGTTTGATGATCAGGTCGATGTGGTCTTTCAGTTAGAACCAGTGGATCAACAACCCGCTAAAACACCTGCCGCACAATAATACCTGTAGCCCGACTCATTTGTCGGGCTAATGTCTTTATCTGATATCGCCTCTTTTTTCTGTAATTTTCTGTAAAACCATGACGTAAACACCTATCTTTGCTTGCGATTTCATTAAGGATTAACTTACTGAAACGGTTAAGCGGACAGGGATGTTTGGAGGAAGCGGCGATGGATATTTTTATTTCGAAAAAGATGCGCAATTTTATTTTATTAGCACAAACCAATAATATTGCCCGAGCGGCAGAAAAGTTACATATGACTGCTTCACCGTTCGGCAAAAGTATTGCCGCGCTAGAGGAGCAAATTGGTTATACATTATTTACCCGTAAAGATAATAACATCAGCCTTAATAAAGCCGGGCAGGAGCTTTATCAAAAGCTTTTCCCGGTTTACCAACGGCTTTCTGCGATCGATAATGAAATTCATAATTCTGGACGTCGTTCTCGTGAAATTGTGATAGGTATCGATAATACCTATCCGACGATTATTTTTGATCAGTTAATTAGCCTGGGTGATAAGTATGAAGGCGTGACGGCCCAGCCGGTTGAATTCAGCGAAAATGAGGTTATCGACAATCTCTTCTATCGTCAGCTTGATTTTATTATCTCTCCGCAGCATGTTTCCGCTCGTGTACACGGGTTGGATAATCTAACAATGAGTGAACTGCCGCCGCTGCGACTGGGGTTTCTCGTTTCTCGCCGTTATGAAGAGCGTCAGGAGCAGGAGTTGTTACAGGAGTTGCCCTGGTTACAGATGCGCTTTCAAAACCGTGCTAATTATGAAGCGATGATTGATGCGAACATGCGCCCTTGTGGGATCAATCCAACAATTATTTATCGCCCATACAGTTTTATGGCCAAAATCAGCGCCGTTGAGCACGGACATTTTCTTACGGTGATCCCACATTTTGCATGGCGGCTGGTGAACCCAGCTACGTTGAAATATTTTGATGCACCGCATACGCCAATGTATATGCAGGAATACCTTTATTCACTGAAAAATCATCGCTATACCGCCACGCTGCTACAGCAAATTGCTGAAGATCGTGACGGTACGAGCGATTAACCTAGCATTGAGCCCGTTTCGATCAAATTGCGATGCAGATCGAAAACGTGGCTAAGATCGTGGTGAATATGCCCGCCGGGTGCATTCTCCAGATAGCGATGCAGATAGTCACGGTACATCGGATGTGCGCAGTTATCGATGATAGTGCGCGCGCGCTGAAGTGGGGAGAGGCCACGTAAGTCGGCGATCCCTTGTTCTGTGATGATCACTTTCACGCTGTGTTCGCTGTGATCAACATGGCTGCACATAGGCACGATGGTTGAGATCTTGCCTTCTTTAGCAATCGACGGTGCCATAAAGATCGACAGATACGCGTTGCGTTCAAAATCACCGCTACCGCCGATACCATTCATTAAATTAACGCCGACGACGTGCGTGGAGTTGGCGTGTCCGTAAATATCAAACTCGAGGCCGACATTCAGAGCGATAACACCAAGGCGGCGGATAATTTCTGGATTATTGGAAATTTCTTGCGGACGTAACACAATGCGACTGGCGAAGTAATCCATATTGGCGTAAATCTTGCGCAGTGAATCGGCAGAAATTGTCAGACTGGAGGCGCTGGCCCCGGTAATTTTGCCGGTTTCCAGAAGATGAACCACAGACTCCTGTAGCACTTCCGAATACATCATAAACGGAGGAATTTCCGGGTTTTCCCCCAGACGCGCCATTACCGCATTATTGATGTTGCCTACCCCGCTTTGCAGTGGCAGAAATTCCCGTGGAATACGCCCCTGCGCCATTTCACGCAACAAGAAGGTGACCACATTGTCGGCGATTTGCTGGCACACAGGATTTTGTTTATCCAGCGAGTTACCTGCATCAGGTAAGTTAGTTTCCACGACGGCGACAATTTTTTTCGGATCGATTTGTACATAGCGGGTACCGACGCGATCCATCGCATGGAAGATCGACACGCTATTGCGCCGCGGTGGTGCGCCAGGAGTCACAATATCTGCCAGTTCTGCAACGCGCGGATCGTGATAATGATTGAGTTCAATGATCACTTTCTTTGCGTGCAGCAACCAGGTCGGGGCATTACCGATCCCACTGGTTAACCAGACGCGACCATCCGGAGCGAGGGCTGAGGCTTCAATTACCGCAACATCGATGTCGCCGAAAAAGCCGTAGTTGACCATTTGCGCAACTTCGCTCAAATGCAGATCAACAAAACTAACCGATCCCTGATTGATCTTTTTACGCAATCCCAATGATGTCTGGTATGGCGCGCGCCATGAAACGGCGTCAGCTTCAGAGAGTATGTCATCGGCGGCGGCGCTAATCGACGCTCCGGTCAGCAGGCGAATTTGATACGGTTTTTTCGCCTCATGTTGTTCATTGGCGCGACGGGCAATGGCGACAGGAAGAGCCTTGGGCGAACCCGCAGGGGTAAAACCACTGAATGCCACCATATCGTTGTGCTGGATTATTTCCGCCGCTTCATCGGCGGTCATCCTTGTCCGGGTAATATTCATCCTTTGCTCCTTAGTTCGTGGATCATTAATGACCGACGAAATTAGGTTTACGTTTTTCCAGGAAGGCGTTCATACCTTCCTGATAATCTTCGCTGTCATAAACCGCCCGGCGCATCCCTTGAATACGCTCAAATTCATCTGAATTCATAGTGTGCGCTTCACCCAACACGCGCAGCTCTTCCTTGATTACTGCAATGGCTAACGGTGCTTTTTCGGAAATGTGGTGAGCCGTTTGTAAGGTGAAATCTTCAAGTTCATCGGCCTCAACAACGTGGTTAAGAATGCCAACAGCCAGCGCGCGTTGGGCGGTGATTGGCGAAGCGGTAAAAATCAGCTCTTTGACAATGTGGAAGCCCGCGTCGCGAGTCAGGTTGTGGATCCCCACCAGGTTATACGGTACGCCCAGGTTGACTGGCGTCATTGAGAAGGTAGATGTACTGGCGGCGATGATCAGATCAGAGCTCATGATCATTTCAAATGCGCCACCCCAGACGCTACCTTCGACCATCGAAATTACTGGTTTAGGGCATTTTTGGATCACGCGGGTAATTTGACGTAGCGGATCATCGTAAGAGAGCGGATCGCGACCTCCTGACGGCAACTCATGAATGTCGTGACCTGCGGAAAAGACTTTGGAACCACTTGGGGCACGCAGAATGATGCAGCGGATTTCTGGACGATTGAGATCGTTTAATGCCTGAATCAGGTCATCAATAAAGACTTTACTTAACGCATTGAGTTTGCGGGCATAGTTAAACTCAATGACCGCCACTTTGTTGATGATGGCTACATTAACATACTGATAAGACATAAAAATTCCCTTAATTAAAATATTGAGTCTGGATAAAATCACTGAGCTGCCGCAAACCTGTGCGCGGCGAGAGCATATTATTTTTGACCGCTAGTAGCGTTTGGCTGTAATAGCGATCGAAATCTTCATTAGTGAACAGGTGGCGTAGCACTTCTTCTTCGGTCTGTTTACGCAGCCATTCCACCGATTGTTGTTGCCGCACCTGTTGTAAACGACCGCTGGTAGTCAGTGCGGTTTTGAAATCGATAATTGCGCGCCATATCTCATCGATACCGCATTTTTCCAGTGCGCTACAGGTGAGGACCTGTGGCTGCCATTCGTCATATTTGCGGCGCAAAATATGCAGAGCGCTTTCGTACATATGGCGGGCAATGGCAACATTGGTGTGGTTATCACCATCATCTTTGTTGATGACAATCAGATCCGCCATCTCCATCAAACCCTTTTTAATGCCCTGGAGATCATCGCCACCACCGGCAATCTGTAGCGAGATAAAGCAGTCCACCATGCGGGCGACTTCCGTTTCTGACTGCCCGACGCCGACGGTTTCAACGATCACCACGTCATAACCCGCCGCTTCACATAACAGCATTAACTCCCGCGCCCGCTGACTGGCGCCGCCAAGGTGACCAGATGACGGAACCGGGCGAATAAACGCTGCATCGGCACGCGCCAGTTCGGTCATGCGAGTCTTATCCCCAAGGATGCTGCCACCGGTCACTGGACTGCTGGGATCGACCGCGATAACCGCGACCTTAAGCCCCTGGCGAATCAGTAACATGCCAAAGGCTTCAAGAAAGGTACTTTTTCCTGCTCCTGGCGTGCCGGTAACGCCCAGTCGCAGGGCGTTGCCACAAAACGGCATGATGGCATCAAGCAGTTGAGTGCTGAGTGCCTGATGGCGAGGGTGACGGCTCTCAACCAGCGTCATGGCCTGGGCGAGCGTGGCTCGCTCACCCAGACGTAGGCGTCGAATGCTGTCTGCCAGCGTGGCTTCGTTAATCATGATGTTGGCTAATCCGGTTGAGCACATCACGCACGCTGTCGAGCATGGGAGTACCAGGACCATAAATCGCCGCCACGCCACGCTCTTGCAGGAAGGCATAATCTTGCGGCGGAATAACGCCACCGGCGACCACGCAAATATCTTCGCGCCCCCATTTTTTCAGGGCTTCAACCAGTTCCGGGATCAGCGTTTTATGTCCTGCTGCAAGCGAGGATGCGCCCACCACATGAACGTCGTTTTCCACTGCCAGGCGGGCGATCTCTTCCGGCGTGGAGAACATGGGACTCAAATCAACGTCGAAACCAAGATCGGAATAGGCGCTGGCAATGACTTTCGCTCCGCGATCGTGTCCATCTTGTCCCATTTTGGCGATCAGAATGCGCGGGCGACGACCATTGTCGGCAAGGAACAGCTCCGTTTGCGCAACAATGGCATCAAACTCGAAGGCTGATTTTTCCGACTGATGATAGCTTTGCGCAATGACACCGGTAACACACTGGCTCGGTACCAGATAACGGTCAAAAGCGGCTTCCAGCGCATCGGATATTTCACCCAGCGTCGCGCGAACGCGAGCCGCATTAACAGCGGCAGCCAGCAGGTTTTCGTTATGCTGTGCAGCGTGAGTCAGAGCGTTCAACGCGGCGGTTACGGCGGCATCATCACGGGTGGCGCGAATGCGTTCCAGCGAAGCAATTTGCTCGTTACGCACCATCACGTTGTCGATTTCAAGGACATCAGTTTCATCTTCGTGATCCAGTTTGTACTTGTTGACGCCGACGATCACGCGTTTGCCCTGGTCGATCAACGACTGTTCACGAGCAGACGCTTCTTCGATCATCCTTTTTGGCAGACCTGCTTCGATCGCCTTCGCCATGCCTCCGGCTTCGTCGATCTGATCAATGATGGCTCTGGCCTGTTTCACGATCTGATCGGTTAGTGACTCAACGTAATAAGAACCGGCCAGCGGATCGACGGTGCGACAGAGTTCTGACTCTTCCTGAATAATGATCTGGGTGTTACGGGCAATACGTGCCGAAAAATCGGTCGGCAAACCAAGCGCTTCATCAAAGGCATTTGTATGCAGCGACTGGGTTCCGCCAAGGGTAGCTGCCAACGCTTCAATGGTGGTGCGGATAACGTTGTTATACGGATCCTGTTCGGTGAGACTCCAGCCGGAGGTTTGACAGTGGGTGCGTAGCGCCAGCGATTTCGGATCTTTAGCACCAAACCCGCTTACTGCTTCGCTCCAGAGATAGCGTGCGGCGCGCAGCATGGCGACGTTCATAAACAGGTCCATGCCGATACCAAAGAAGAACGACAGGCGCGGGGCGAAGTCATCAATTTTTAAGCCAGCAGAGAGAGCTGCTTTGATGTACTCAATCCCATCGGCGAGAGTAAACGCCACCTGTTGCACACAGTTCGCACCGGCTTCGCCCATGTGGTAGCCGCTGATGCTAATGGTATTGAAGCGCGGCATATTGCCGGAACACCAGGCGATAATGTCAGCGATAATGCGCATAGAAGGTTTCGGTGGGTAAATATAGGTATTGCGGCAGAGGTACTCTTTGAGGATATCGTTCTGAATTGTACCCGTCAGTTTATCGGGGGGAACGCCTTGCTCTTCTGCCGCCACGATATAAAAGGCCAGCACTGGCAGGACTGCGCCGTTCATGGTCATCGAAACCGACATTTTATCCAGCGGGATTTGGTCGAAGAGCACTTTCATATCTTCTACGGTGTCGATAGCGACGCCCGCTTTGCCAACATCGCCCGCCACGCGCGGGTTATCGGAGTCGTAGCCACGGTGGGTGGCAAGGTCAAACGCCACGGAAAGACCTTTTTGCCCGGCAGCCAGGTTACGGCGATAAAAAGCGTTGGACTCTTTGGCTGTCGAGAAACCGGCATACTGACGGATGGTCCACGGTTGGGCGGTATACATGGTGGCGCGGGGACCACGAACGTACGGCGGCAAGCCAGGAAGGGTACCGGTCACTTCCAGATTGTCGAGATCGGCTTCGGTATACAGTGGCTTGATGGCGATCCCTTCCGCCGTTTGCTGAACCAGTGAGTCGACGGTTTTCTCCCGACGGCTCAACTCCTTGTTGGCAAGCTGTTGCCACTCTTGCACGTTTGACATTATTTGCTCCATAAAACGCAATAAAAATGAGGGTGTTTGCGCTTACGGTGAGCTTTTTATACGGGTTTGTCGCCAGCAAAAAAAATGGAATGGGGCGTCGTTTTTTGCCGTGTGAGATTTGTCTGTTTTGTGACGTTATTCAAAGAATAAAAAAGAAAAAAAGAAAAACGCCTGATATGTGCTATCAGGCGTTAACTGATTGATTAATCCTGACGAAGCACTTTGTGACCATAGTCGAGCAAAGCATCAGTGACTTTACGCATCATGCGGCTTTCAGGGGCAAAGCGATGCCAGTAGAGCATTCGCCGTTGGAATAGCCCGGGCGTCAGATCAATCAACTCTCCGCTGGCCAATTCTTTTTCAATTTGCAGGTGTGGGATCATACAGCAGGTTGTACCCTGGCGAGCGAGCTGCACGAAGGCTTCGGACGAGTTAACGATATGGCACGGTACGCTACCAGGCGGCAGATCGAAGTTTTGCTGCAAAAATGCCTGGTGCATATCGTCAAGATGGTCAAACGCGACTACTGGTGCTTTGAGCAGCGCAGAACGACTTACTCCGTTGGGGAAGTATTTCTCGGCAAACGGTTTGGAGCTGACGAACAGATAGTCGAGCGCGCCAAGTTTATCGACCAGGCAACTGGGCAGCGCCTGATGTTGAATACTCACCGCGCCGACCACTTCACCTCGACGCAGACGCTCCTGGGTGCGAGTTTCATCTTCCACCTGTAAGTTCAGGCGAATAGGCGAATCAGCCAGTACAGGAGCCAGTGCCGGAAGCAACCAGGTTGCCAGACTGTCGGCGTTGACTGCCAGCGAGAGCAGTAGTGGGGTGGAACCGGTTTGTTCATCGCCCAGCCACTCTTCTTCCAGCAGCTCGACCTGGCGAAGCAGTGCCAGTAATTTTTGCCCTTGTTCTGTCGGGCGCGGGGGAACCGTTCGCACCAACAGCGGCTGCCCGAACATATTTTCCAGCTGCTTAATGCGCTGTGAGACGGCTGATTGCGTAATGCACAATTTCTGTGCCGCGCGCTCAAATCCTCGTTCACGTATCACCGCATCCAGTGCCTGTAATGTCCTGTAGTCCGGGCGTTTCATTGCTTTAACCTGCTCCTCAAATTTTCTTATGCCGAACTATGACATAATTTTGCTTTGGGTACAGAGCATTTAACGTATGCAAAAGCAGTCATAATGGAAATTTTGGTTGGCTTTATCGTGCTTTTTTAGTCTTTGTGAGGCGCGAAACCCGCAATGGATATTATTCATATTCGTCATATTATCAAGCCCCTGGCTTACCAGGGCAAAAGAGGATGTCCGGTGTTACCTGTTATTTCATGGATAAATGCGTCGCCGACTTGCTGACGGGGTCCGGGTCGCTTTTTTTGTATATAATGCGTGTGAAATTTCATACCACAGGCGAAACGATCATGACGCAGGATGAATTGAAAAAAGCAGTAGGATGGGCGGCACTTCAGTATGTTCAGCCCGGTACCATTGTTGGCGTAGGTACAGGTTCCACCGCCGCACACTTTATTGATGCGCTCGGCACGATGAAAGATCAGATTGAAGGGGCAGTTTCCAGCTCGGATGCATCCACTGAAAAACTGAAGAGCCTCGGCATTCACGTTTTTGATCTCAATGAAGTAGACAGCCTCGGCATCTACGTTGATGGCGCAGATGAAATCAACGGCCACATGCAAATGATCAAAGGCGGCGGCGCGGCTCTGACCCGTGAAAAAATCATTGCTTCGGTTGCGGAAAAATTTATCTGTATTGCAGACGCTTCCAAGCAGGTTGATATTCTGGGCAAATTCCCGCTGCCAGTAGAAGTTATTCCGATGGCACGTAGTGCAGTGGCGCGCCAGCTGGTGAAACTGGGCGGTCGTCCGGAATACCGTCAGGGTGTGGTGACCGATAATGGCAACGTGATCCTCGACGTCCATGGCATGGAAATCCTTGACCCGATCGCGATGGAAAACGCTATAAATGCGATTCCTGGCGTGGTGACCGTTGGCTTGTTTGCTAACCGTGGCGCGGACGTTGCGCTGATTGGCACACCTGACGGTGTCAAAACCATTGTGAAATGATCTGACGGGGGAATCTCCCCCGTTAAAAAAATTCTCTTCATTAAATTTAGTGACATGTGTCACGTTTTTACCAGGCTATTGTCGATTGCTCTAAATAAATCCTCTAAACCAGCATATTCATCCAAGAAATATCTTTGCGTGATATTTCCTCAACATCGCGACGCAAACGTTCATATTGCCGCAATATTATTTTTTGATATGTTGAAAGGCGGACGCAAATCCGCACACAACATTTCAAAGACAGGATTGGGTAAATGGCAAAGGTATCGCTGGAGAAAGACAAGATTAAGTTTCTGCTGGTAGAAGGCGTGCATCAAAAGGCGCTCGAAAGCCTTCGTGCGGCAGGTTACACCAACATCGAATTTCACAAAGGCGCGCTGGATGATGAACAATTAAAAGAATCCATCCGCGATGCCCACTTCATCGGCTTGCGATCCCGTACCCATCTGACCGAAGACGTGATCAACGCTGCTGAAAAACTGGTCGCTATTGGCTGTTTCTGCATTGGGACCAACCAGGTTGATTTGAATGCTGCGGCAAAACGCGGGATCCCGGTATTTAATGCCCCGTTTTCAAATACGCGTTCCGTTGCTGAGCTGGTGATTGGCGAACTTCTGCTGCTATTACGCGGAGTGCCGGAAGCCAACGCCAAAGCGCACCGTGGCGTATGGAACAAGCTGGCCGCAGGTTCTTTTGAAGCGCGCGGCAAAAAGCTGGGCATTATTGGTTATGGTCATATTGGTACGCAACTGGGCATTCTGGCAGAATCGCTGGGGATGTATGTTTACTTCTATGATATTGAAAACAAACTGCCGTTGGGCAACGCCACTCAGGTGCAACATCTTTCCGACCTGCTGAATATGAGCGATGTAGTGAGTCTGCATGTGCCAGAGAATGCGTCTACCAAAAATATGATGGGCGCGAAAGAGATCTCGCTGATGAAGCCGGGCTCGCTACTGATTAACGCTTCGCGCGGAACGGTGGTTGATATTCCGGCGCTGTGTGACGCTCTGGCGAGCAAACATCTGGCAGGGGCCGCAATCGACGTGTTCCCGACGGAACCGGCGACTAACAGCGATCCATTTACCTCTCCGCTGTGCGAATTCGACAATGTTCTGCTGACGCCACACATTGGCGGTTCGACTCAGGAAGCACAGGAGAATATCGGCCTGGAAGTTGCGGGCAAATTAATCAAGTACTCTGACAATGGCTCAACGCTCTCTGCGGTGAACTTCCCGGAAGTCTCTCTGCCACTGCACGGTGGGCGTCGTCTGATGCACATCCACGAAAACCGTCCGGGCGTGCTGACTGCGCTGAACAAAATATTTGCCGAGCAGGGCGTTAACATCGCTGCCCAGTATCTGCAAACTTCTGCCCAGATGGGTTACGTCGTTATTGATATTGAAGCTGACGAAGACGTTGCCGAAAAAGCTCTGCAGGCTATGAAAGCTATTCCGGGTACCATTCGCGCCCGTCTGCTGTACTAATTCCCCTTCTTTGACAATCAACGGGCAGGTCACTGACTTGCCCGTTTTTTTATCCCTTTTACCGCGCTAATTACGGCATTTGCATCGCTGTGTAATCGCCTTTGCGAGCCTGCTCGAAGAAATAAATTAAAGCCAGATCAATGCGTTGTGTTTATTCAAAGAGGATTTACGATGGCGGGGCAGCACAGGGCTGTAACGGTAAAGCCCTCACCGAAGCGAGGGCTTAAAAGAGAAGGGTTATGATGCGACTTGTCATCATACTGATTGTACTGTTACTCATAAGTTTCCCAGCTTATTAACAGTCAGTCTCAGGGGAGGAGCAATCCTCCCTTACCCTTACTCACTAAATTAGGTTAAAGAATCAACTATGTCAATCAGGGCGATGCAGGTGTGTCGCTCTCACCACTCCCAGATTTTCGATGGCGTAACCACCGCAGGCAGCGGGACGTCCCATTCTTCTACGGGGAGTTTTTCCACCAACTGGCAATCATGGGCATAACCTACTGGCTGCATGTTGTAGTGCTGCCAGTTTTGCAATGTCCGATCATAAAATCCACCGCCCATTCCCAGCCGTTGACCGAACTCATCAAAGGCGACCAGCGGCGTTATCAGGACGTCTAATCGGGAAAGGGGTAGCACGTCACGCACGTCCAGTTTTGGCTCGTGGATCTTCAACCTGTTCATTACCAGTTCACTCTTAGGATGATAATTCAGGAACAGTAAATTACCGGCACTAAAGGGATGCAAAACGGGAAGATACACGCGCTTACCTGCGCGCCAGAGTTGCTCTATGAGCGGCTGGGTGTCGAGTTCGCCATCAAAAGAGAGGAATACAGCGACCGTATGCGCCATCACAACAGGGGGATAACTCATCATCCGCATGGCAGCCTGCTGGCCCATTTCACGTTGTTGTTCCGGCGTTAACGCACGACGACGTTGCCGAATCATTTTGCGGATTTCTTGTCGGGATAATGTCAGTGGGAGTTCTGGTAGTTGTGTCATGGCTGGTGCCAGATAAGAAGGGAATCTCCGAGATGCCGCCGCAGGCTGTAACCCTTGAACCCTTGGTTCAAGGTGAATGTGTCGTCGCAGTTTTAAGGCTTCTCGGACGGACCGAGCATGCTCACCAACCACGGAGCGCCACATTCTTGTGGTATGAAATATCGGCTCAGGGGACTGGCCCGCTTGCGAACATCTCAGAGAAATTTTGTCTTCACGGTTACTCTACCACAGTAAACCGGAAAGTGTCATTCAAAGTTTTGGTTCGTTTTTTCGGTGATGCGACCTTGTTCAAGTAACGCTTGTTCTATGGTCTGTTGCAGCATCCGAATACGCTGTTCCATACTTGCCGCGTAGTCACGAGTCTTCGCTTTTTCTTGCGCTAACTCGTAGCTGATATTCAATGCGGCAATGAAAACCAACTGTTCAGTATTTGTGACTCTAGTGCGTTCTTTCAGATCTTGCAACCGTTGGTTCAGATCGTCCGCAGCCTGATTCAACGCATCCCTTTGGTCAGGCGGGCAGTTCACACGCAGTGAACGGCCAAAAATTTGGATATCGACGGGTTGTGCAGACATGCCACCTTCCTGCTGATTGACTGCGCTGCCTTCGCCTTCAGACCTTTGGTCTGCGAAGGGGCGAAACTATAGCTACCCTGGTGCAATGAGACAAGCCCTTTTCTGGTCCACCAGGGTCCAAAGTGATAGCATATCATGAATCTTCCTCCCTTTGATGCCGAATGCTTATGTCAATACAGAACGAAATGCCTGGTTACAATGAAATGAACCAGTATCTGAACCAACAAGGGACAGGTCTGACCCCTGCTGAGATGCATGGTTTAATCAGTGGGATGATATGTGGCGGTAATGATGACAGCTCCTGGCTGCCGCTGCTTCACGACCTGACGAACGAAGGTATGGCTTTCGGGCATGAACTTGCCCAAGCATTGCGCAAAATGCACTCTGCCACCAGTGATGCCTTGCAAGATGACGGCTTCCTTTTTCAGCTTTATCTGCCTGATGGCGATGGCGTTAGCGTTTTCGATCGCGCTGATGCGTTGGCAGGCTGGGTAAATCACTTCCTGCTCGGTCTTGGCGTCACTCAGCCGAAGCTGGATAAAGTGACTGGCGAAACTGGTGAAGCCATTGACGATCTGCGTAACATCGCACAACTGGGCTACGACGAAGACGAAGATCAAGAAGAGCTGGAAATGTCGCTTGAAGAGATCATCGAGTACGTCCGTGTTGCTGCGCTGTTATGCCATGACACCTTTACTCATCCGCAACCGACCGCACCAGAAGTACAAAAACCGACTCTACACTAAAAACAAAAAACGTAAGGAGAGTGTTATGAGTGAGATATCTCAGCAGGAATTTCAGCGCCGCCGTCAGGCCCTGGTGGAGCAAATGCAACCCGGCAGCGCCGCGCTGATTTTTGCGGCACCAGAAGTGACCCGAAGCGCCGACAGCGAATACCCCTATCGTCAGAACAGCGACTTCTGGTACTTCACCGGCTTTAATGAACCGGAAGCGGTACTGGTGCTGATTAAAAGCGATGACACTCATAACCACAGCGTTTTGTTTAACCGCGTGCGCGACCTGACGGCGGAGATCTGGTTTGGCCGTCGTTTAGGTCAGGATGCCGCGCCAGAGAAACTGGGCGTTGATCGCGCTCTGGCGTTCAGTGAAATTAATCAGCAACTTTATCAACTGCTTAACGGTTTGGATGTGGTTTACCACGCCCAGGGCGAATATGCATATGCTGATGAAATCGTGAATAGTGCGCTGGAAAAATTGCGTAAAGGCTCGCGGCAAAATCTCACCGCGCCAGCAACGATGATCGACTGGCGTCCCATTGTTCATGAAATGCGCCTGTTCAAATCGCCGGAAGAGATTGCCGTACTTCGCCGCGCGGGTGAAATCACCGCACTGGCGCATACCCGGGCGATGGAAAAATGCCGTCCGGGGATGTTCGAGTACCATCTGGAAGGCGAAATTCACCACGAATTCAACCGCCACGGTGCGCGCTATCCTTCCTATAACACCATTGTCGGCAGCGGTGAAAACGGCTGCATTCTGCATTACACCGAAAACGAGTGTGAACTGCGCGACGGCGACCTGGTGTTGATTGATGCTGGTTGTGAATATAAAGGTTACGCGGGCGATATCACCCGTACCTTCCCGGTCAATGGCAAATTCACCCAGGCCCAGCGCGAAATCTACGACATTGTGCTGGAATCTCTCGAAACCAGCTTGCGCCTGTATCGTCCGGGAACATCCATTCAGGAAGTCACCGGTGAAGTGGTGCGCATCATGATTAGCGGCCTGGTAAAACTCGGCATCTTGAAAGGTGATGTTGATGAACTGATCGCTCAGAACGCACATCGTCCTTTCTTTATGCATGGCCTTAGCCACTGGTTAGGACTGGATGTCCATGACGTTGGCGTTTATGGCCAGGAGCGCTCGCGCATTCTGGAACCGGGCATGGTACTGACCGTAGAGCCAGGGCTGTATATTGCGCCGGATGCAGAAGTGCCAGAACAATATCGCGGTATCGGCATTCGTATTGAAGACGACATTGTGATTACCGAAAACGGCAACGAAAACCTCACCGCCAGCGTGGTGAAAAAGCCGGAAGAAATCGAAGCATTGATGGCAGCTGCGAGAAAGCAATGAGCGTAATCATCGTCGGTGGCGGCATGGCTGGCGCGACGCTGGCGCTGGCTATTTCCCGGTTAAGTCACGGGACGCTGCCGGTACATTTGATTGAAGCGACCGCGCCAGAGTCTCATGCTCATCCGGGCTTTGATGGACGGGCTATTGCGCTGGCGGCGGGCACCTGTCAGCAGCTGGCGCGCATCGGTGTCTGGCAATCTCTGGCTGATTGCGCAACCGCCATCACCACCGTGCATGTCAGCGATCGTGGTCATGCCGGATTCGTCACCCTCGCCGCAGAAGATTACCAACTGGCGGCGCTGGGGCAGGTTGTCGAATTGCACAATGTCGGGCAACGGCTGTTTGCGCTGTTGCGCAAAGCGCCTGGCGTAACGCTGCATTGCCCGGATCGCATTGCTAATGTTGTTCGTACCCCAGCTAACGTTGAAGTGACGCTGGAGAGTGGCGAGACGCTGACGGGCCGCGTGCTGGTGGCGGCTGACGGTACGCATTCCTCGTTAGCTACTACCTGTGGCGTTGACTGGCAGCAGGAGCCCTACGAACAACTGGCTGTGATTGCGAACGTTGCAACTTCCATTGCGCATGAAGGGCGCGCTTTTGAACGCTTTACGCAACATGGCCCGCTGGCGATGTTGCCGATGTCTGAAGGACGCTGTTCGCTGGTCTGGTGTCATCCACTGGAACGGCGCGAAGAAGTGTTGGCGTGGAGCGACGAGAAGTTTTGCCGTGAACTCCAGTCGGCCTTTGGCTGGCGACTGGGGCAAATTACCCACGCCGGTAAACGCAGTGCTTATCCGCTGGCGTTAACCCGCGCCGCCAGACCGATTACCCATCGCACCGTGCTGGTGGGCAATGCGGCACAAACCCTGCACCCGATTGCCGGGCAAGGATTTAACCTCGGTATGCGTGATGTGATGAGCCTTGCGGAAACCCTGACCCAGGCGCAGGAGCGCGCAGAAGACATTGGTGATTACGGCGTATTGTGCCGTTATCAGCAGCGTCGACAGAGCGATCGCGAAGCAACCATCGGCGTCACGGACAGTCTGGTACATCTTTTTGCCAACCGTTGGGCGCCGTTGGTTGTCGGGCGCAACATCGGGCTGATGACGATGGAATTATTCACCCCGGCACGCGATGTGCTGGCGCAGCGCACCCTCGGTTGGGTGGCGCGTTGAAGGCGGTTTTAAGGAATAAACAATGCAAAGTGTTGATGTAGCCATTGTTGGCGGCGGCATGGTGGGGCTGGCGGTTGCCTGCGGCTTACAGGGGAGCGGCTTACGCGTTGCCGTACTGGAGCAGCGCGTACCGGAATCTCTGGCGGCGGATGCACCACCACAACTGCGCGTTTCGGCTATCAATGCCGCCAGCGAAAAATTACTCACCCGTCTTGGCGTCTGGCAGGACATCCTCTCTCGCAGAGCCAGCTGTTATCACGGTATGGAAGTGTGGGATAAAGACAGTTTTGGTCACATCTCGTTTGACGATCAAAGCATGGGTTATAGCCATCTTGGGCATATCGTTGAAAACTCAGTGATTCACTACGCGCTGTGGAACAAAGCGCTGCAGTCGTCAGATATCACCCTGCTGGCCCCCGCAGAATTACAACAGGTCGCCTGGGGGGAAAACGAAACCTTCCTGACGCTGAAAGATGGCAGCATGTTAACGGCGCGTCTGGTAATTGGTGCGGACGGCGCTAATTCCTGGTTGCGCAACAAGGCCGATATTCCGCTGACTTTCTGGGATTATCAGCATCACGCGTTGGTGGCGACCATTCGCACGGAAGAACCGCATGATGCGGTGGCGCGGCAGGTTTTCCATGGCGAAGGCATTCTGGCCTTTTTACCGCTTAGCGATCCGCATCTTTGCTCGATTGTCTGGTCACTGTCGCCAGAGGAAGCGCAGCGGATGCAGCAGGCAGGGGAAGACGAATTTAATCGCGCGTTAAATATCGCTTTTGATAATCGACTGGGCTTATGCAAGGTTGAGAGCGAGCGTCAGGTGTTCCCGCTGACGGGGCGTTATGCGCGCCAGTTTGCCGCGCACCGTCTGGCGCTGGTGGGCGACGCCGCGCATACCATCCACCCGCTGGCGGGGCAGGGGGTAAATCTCGGCTTTATGGATGCTGCAGAGCTGATTGCTGAACTGAAACGACTGCATCGTCAGGGTAAAGACATCGGGCAGTACATTTACCTGCGTCGCTATGAGCGTAGCCGCAAGCACAGCGCGGCACTGATGCTGGCAGGTATGCAAGGATTCCGCGATCTGTTTTCTGGAGCTAATCCAGCGAAAAAACTGCTGCGTGATATTGGTCTGAAACTGGCCGACACGCTTCCTGGCGTTAAACCGCAACTTATTCGTCAGGCAATGGGATTAAACGATTTGCCTGAATGGCTGCGTTAAAAATTTCTCATCTTTTGTTTATTTGATACCCATCACACTTTCATCTCCCGGTTTTTCGCCGGGAGATTTTCCTCATTTGAAATAAACTAATTTCACCCGTAATTTCGCATTATATTTTCTAATATCGTGAATTTTTGATTTAGCGATTTTTGACAATTTTTTAGTTCTTAATATCGATTTATTCAAAATTGTTTTATTAACTCGTTATGTTTGTTTGCGTGTATCGCGTTATTTGGTTTTTTGTCCTGTTGTCATTTTTGAGATTTTTAACCATAAGCTAATGTGATGATCAATTTTTCCTTATGGTTAACCGTCTGTTTCGGTGGTAAGTTCAGGGAAAAGAGAACGATTGCGTTGGGGACCGGGAGTGGCTCCAGTGCTGGGTTTCGTGGTGACAATTTCACCACGAAAAGTTGTCAGCCCCGCTTATTCAATGAGGACAAGATGGCACAACAGACTCCTTTGTACGAACAACACACGCTTTGCGGCGCTCGCATGGTGGATTTCCACGGCTGGATGATGCCGCTGCATTACGGTTCGCAAATCGACGAACATCATGCGGTACGTACCGATGCCGGAATGTTTGATGTGTCGCATATGACCATCGTCGATCTCCGCGGCAGCCGCACCCGGGAGTTTCTGCGTTATCTGCTGGCGAACGATGTGGCGAAGCTCACCAAAAGCGGCAAAGCCCTTTACTCGGGGATGTTGAATGCCTCTGGCGGTGTGATAGATGACCTCATCGTCTACTACTTTACTGAAGATTTCTTCCGCCTCGTTGTTAACTCCGCCACCCGCGAAAAAGACCTCTCCTGGATTACCCAACACGCTGAACCTTTCGGCATCGAAATTACCGTTCGTGATGACCTTTCCATGATTGCCGTACAAGGGCCGAATGCTCAGGCAAAAGCTGCCACACTGTTTAATGACGCCCAGCGTCAGGCGGTGGAAGGGATGAAACCGTTCTTTGGCGTGCAGGCGGGCGATCTGTTTATTGCCACCACCGGTTACACCGGTGAAGCGGGCTACGAAATTGCGCTGCCCAATGAAAAAGCGGCCGATTTCTGGCGCGCGCTGGTGGAAGCGGGCGTTAAGCCATGTGGCTTGGGCGCGCGTGACACGCTGCGTCTGGAAGCGGGTATGAATCTTTATAGTCAGGAGATGGACGAAACCATCTCTCCTTTAGCCGCCAACATGGGCTGGACTATCGCCTGGGAACCGGCAGATCGTGACTTTATTGGTCGTGAAGCTCTGGAAGCGCAGCGTGAACATGGCACAGAAAAATTAGTTGGCCTGGTGATGACCGAAAAAGGCGTGCTGCGTAATGAACTGCCGGTACGTTTTACCGACGCGCAGGGCAACCAGCATGAAGGCATTATCACCAGCGGTACTTTCTCACCGACGCTGGGCTACAGCATTGCGCTGGCGCGCGTGCCGGAAGGCATTGGCGAAACAGCGATTGTGCAAATTCGCAACCGTGAAATGCCGGTTAAAGTGACGAAACCTGTTTTTGTGCGTAACGGCAAAGCCGTCGCGTGATTTACTTTTTTGGAGATTGATTGATGAGCAACGTACCAGCAGAACTGAAATACAGCAAAGAACACGAATGGCTGCGTAAAGAAGCCGACGGCACTTACACCGTTGGCATCACCGAACACGCTCAGGAGCTGTTAGGCGATATGGTGTTTGTTGACCTGCCGGAAGTCGGCGCAACGGTTAGCGCGGGTGATGACTGCGCGGTTGCCGAATCAGTAAAAGCGGCGTCAGACATTTATGCGCCAGTAAGCGGTGAAATTGTGGCGGTAAACGACGCACTGAGCGATTCCCCGGAACTGGTGAACAGCGAACCGTATGCAGGCGGCTGGATCTTTAAAATCAAAGCCAGTGATGAAAGCGAACTGGAATCACTGCTGGATGCGACCGCATACGAAGCATTGTTAGAAGACGAGTAACGGCTTTAATCCTCTTCTGCGGGAGAGGATCAGGGTGAGGAAAATTTACGCCTCACCCTCACTCTCTTCGCAAGGAGAGAGGTTCACAATTCACTGCACGTTTCAGGAACCATCGCTCATGACACAGACGTTAAGCCAGCTTGAAAACAGCGGCGCTTTTATTGAACGCCATATCGGACCGGACGCCGCGCAACAGCAAGAAATGCTGAATGCCGTTGGCGCACAATCGTTAAACGCGCTGACCGGCCAGATTGTGCCGAAAGATATTCAGCTTGCGACCCCGCCGCAGGTTGGCGCACCGGCGAACGAATACGCCGCGCTGGCTGAACTCAAGGCTATTGCCAGTCGCAATAAACGCTTCACGTCTTACATTGGCATGGGTTACACCGCCGTGCAGTTGCCGCCGGTTATTCTGCGTAACATGCTGGAAAATCCGGGCTGGTATACCGCGTATACTCCGTATCAACCTGAAGTCTCCCAGGGCCGCCTCGAAGCACTGCTCAACTTCCAGCAGGTAACGCTGGATTTAACCGGGCTGGATATGGCTTCGGCTTCTCTTCTGGACGAGGCCACCGCTGCCGCCGAAGCAATGGCGATGGCTAAACGCGTCAGCAAACTGAAAAATGCCAACCGCTTCTTTGTTGCTTCTGACGTTCATCCGCAAACGCTGGATGTGGTACGTACTCGTGCCGAAACCTTTGGTTTTGAAGTGATTGTCGATGACGCGCAAAAAGTGCTCGAGCATCAGGATGTGTTCGGCGTGCTGTTACAGCAGGTCGGCACTACTGGTGAAATTCACGACTACACTGCGCTTATCAGCGAACTGAAATCACGCAAAATTGTGGTCAGCGTCGCCGCCGATATTATGGCGCTGGTGCTGTTAACCGCGCCGGGTAAACAGGGCGCGGATATTGTTTTTGGTTCGGCGCAACGCTTTGGCGTACCGATGGGCTACGGTGGCCCGCACGCAGCATTCTTTGCGGCGAAAGATGAATACAAACGCTCAATGCCGGGTCGTATTATTGGCGTATCGAAAGATGCCGCGGGTAATACTGCGCTACGCATGGCGATGCAGACTCGCGAGCAACATATCCGCCGTGAGAAAGCGAACTCCAACATTTGTACTTCCCAGGTACTGCTGGCAAACATCGCCAGCCTGTACGCCGTTTATCACGGTCCGGTTGGCCTGAAACGTATCGCTAACCGCATCCACCGCCTGACCGATATTTTGGCGGCGGGCCTGCAACAAAAAGGTCTGAAGCTGCGCCATGCGCACTATTTCGACACTTTGTGTGTGGAAGTAGCCGACAAAGCGGGCGTACTGGCGCGTGCCGAAGCGGCTGAAATTAACCTGCGTAGCGATATTCTGAACGCGGTTGGGATCACCCTTGATGAAACAACCACGCGCGAAAACGTGATGCAGCTTTTCAGCGTGCTGTTGGGCGATAACCACGGGCTGGAGATCGACACGCTGGATAAAGACGTGGCTCACGACAGTCGCTCTATTCAACCTGCGATGCTGCGTGATGACGAAATCCTCACCCATCCTGTGTTTAATCGCTACCACAGCGAAACCGAAATGATGCGCTATATGCACTCGCTGGAGCGTAAAGATCTGGCGCTGAATCAGGCGATGATTCCGCTGGGGTCCTGCACCATGAAACTGAACGCCGCCGCCGAGATGATCCCGATCACCTGGCCGGAATTTGCCGAACTGCACCCGTTCTGCCCGCCGGAACAGGCCGAAGGTTATCAGCAGATGATCGCGCAGCTGGCTGACTGGCTGGTGAAACTGACCGGTTACGACGCCGTTTGTATGCAGCCGAACTCTGGCGCACAGGGCGAATACGCGGGCCTGCTGGCGATTCGTCACTATAATGAAAGCCGCAACGAAGGGCATCGCGATATCTGCCTGATCCCGGCTTCTGCGCACGGAACTAACCCTGCTTCTGCACATATGGCAGGAATGCAGGTGGTAGTTGTGGCGTGTGATAAAAACGGCAACATCGATCTGACTGATCTGCGCGCGAAAGCGGAACAGGCGGGCGATAACCTCTCCTGTATCATGGTGACCTATCCTTCCACCCACGGCGTGTACGAAGAAACGATCCGTGAGGTGTGTGAAGTCGTGCATCAGTTCGGCGGTCAGGTTTACCTTGATGGCGCGAACATGAACGCCCAGGTTGGCATCACCTCGCCGGGCTTTATTGGCGCGGACGTTTCGCACCTTAACCTACATAAAACTTTCTGCATTCCGCACGGCGGTGGCGGCCCAGGTATGGGACCGATCGGCGTGAAAGCGCATCTGGCGCCGTTTGTGCCGGGCCATAGCGTGGTGCAAATCGAAGGCATGTTAACCCGTCAGGGCGCGGTTTCTGCGGCACCGTTCGGTAGCGCATCCATTCTGCCAATCAGCTGGATGTACATCCGCATGATGGGCGCAGAAGGGCTGAAAAAAGCAAGCCAGGTGGCAATCCTCAACGCCAACTATATTGCCAGCCGCCTGCAGGATGCTTTCCCGGTGCTGTATACCGGTCGCGACGGTCGCGTGGCGCACGAATGTATTCTCGATATTCGCCCGCTGAAAGAAGAAACCGGCATCAGCGAGCTGGATATTGCCAAGCGCCTGATCGACTACGGTTTCCACGCGCCGACGATGTCGTTCCCGGTGGCGGGTACGCTGATGGTTGAACCGACTGAATCTGAAAGCAAAGTGGAACTGGATCGCTTTATCGACGCGATGCTGGCTATCCGCGCAGAAATCGACCAGGTGAAAGCCGGTGTCTGGCCGCTGGAAGATAACCCGCTGGTCAACGCGCCGCACATTCAGAGCGAACTGGTCGCCGAGTGGGCGCATCCGTACAGCCGTGAAGTTGCAGTATTCCCGGCAGGCGTGGCAGACAAATACTGGCCGACGGTGAAACGTCTGGATGATGTTTACGGCGACCGTAACCTGTTCTGCTCCTGCGTACCGATTAGCGAATACCAGTAATTCACTGATTCGACTATCTTCTAAAGGCGCTTCGGCGCCTTTTTACTTGCTGACAATTTGCTCAAGCGTAAATGATGGTACGGTTTTCCCCCTCGCCCTTTTAGGGCGAGGGAACTGATCGTGCGTTCTTTTGGCTTTGTCATCAGTCTTAATTTATGGGGAAAACAAATGGCTATAGCACTTGTGACCGGCGGCAGTCGTGGTATTGGGCGGGCAACTGCGTTACTGTTGGCGCAAGAAGGGTATACGGTTGCGCTTAATTATCAGCAAAACCTCCACGCGGCGCAGGAAGTGGTGAACTTAATAACGAAAGCCGGTGGCAAGGCATTTGCACTCCAGGCGGATATCAGCGACGAAAACCAGATCGTCGCAATGTTTACAGCAATCGACCAGCGTGATGAACCGCTAGCCGTGCTGGTCAACAATGCCGGGATCTTGTTTACCCAGTGCACCGTAGAAAACCTTACCGCAGAGCGAATCAACCGAGTATTTTCCACCAACGTAACGGGATATTTTCTCTGCTCACGCGAGGCGGTAAAACGCATGGCGTTTAAAAACGGCGGCAATGGCGGCGCTATCGTCAATGTCTCTTCGGTAGCCTCACGGCTGGGATCGCCGGGGGAATACGTTGATTATGCGGCATCGAAAGGGGCGATTGATACGTTAACCACCGGACTATCGCTGGAAGTCGCCGCGCAGGGAATTCGCGTCAATGGCGTGCGACCCGGTTTTATCTATACCGAAATGCACGTCAGCGGTGGTGAACCCGGACGCGTCGATCGCGTGAAATCGAACATTCCGATGCAGCGTGGCGGACAGGCGGAAGAGGTCGCGCAGGCCATTGTCTGGCTGATTAGTGATAAAGCATCTTATGTCACGGGAAGTTTTATCGATTTGGCAGGTGGGAAATAAAACAGGAAAGTTGTCTGACCGGATGCAACGCAGCAAGTATTGCATCCGGTACTTTATCTACTTAAAGCTTCTCGCCGTTGCTGGCAATCACCTCTTTGTACCAGTTAAAGCTCTTCTTACGTGAACGCGACATATCGCCAGTACCGTCGTCATGTTTATTCACATAGATAAAGCCGTAGCGTTTGCTGTACTGCCCGGTAGTGAACGACACGCAGTCGATGCAGCCCCACGGCGTGTAGCCCATCAGATCCACGCCATCGTAAGTCACCGCTTTTTTCATCTCTTCAATATGGGCGCGCAGGTAGTCAATACGGTAGTCATCGATGATGCTGCCATCTTCTTCTACTTTGTCGTAAGCGCCAAAACCGTTTTCGACAATAAACAGCGGCTTCTGATAACGCTCATACAATTCGCATAGTGCATAGCGCAGACCCACCGGATCAATCTGCCATCCCCAGTCCGACGCTTTAACAAATGGGTTCGGTACACTGCCTTCAAAACCAGAGATCGCATCGCCGGTGCCGCCTTCGGCCTTCACCGCGTTGGTCATGTAATAACTGAAGCCAAGATAATCGCAGGTGCCTTCGCGCAGTATATCCAGATCGCCATCTTCCATCTTGATGTTAAATCCGCGACGCTCCCACTCGTTCAACACATAGGACGGGTAATAGCCACGCAGCTGCACATCGGTAAAGACGTAGCGCTCGCGCATCGACTCCTGAGCGAACATCACATCGTCCGGGTTACAGGAGTAAGTATAGAGCGGCACCATCGCCAGCATACAACCGACTTTCATCTCCGGGTTGATGCGATGCGCGGCTTTCACCGCCAGGGCGCTGGCGACAAACTGATGATGCAGCACCTGATACATCGTCTCTTCCGGGTTTTCATGCTCGGTATACACCACGCCGGAGCAGCAGTAACCGAACAGCGGCGCACGCCAGTTACGCTGGTTGTTAATTTCGTTGAAGGTCATCCAGTATTTGACTTTATGCTTATAGCGTTCAAATACCACTTCCGCGAAACGCACAAAGAAATCAACCACTTTACGGTTGGTCCAGCTACCGTATTGCTGCACCAGATGCAGTGGCATTTCAAAGTGGGAGAGGGTGATCACCGGTTCGATGTTGTATTTCAGCAGTTCATCGAACATATCATCGTAGAACTTCAGCCCTTCTTCGTTTGGCTGTGTTTCATCGCCTTTTGGAAAAATGCGCGTCCAGGCGATGGATGTACGAAAACATTTGAAGCCCATTTCGGCAAACAGCTTGATGTCTTCTTTGTAGCGGCCATAAAAATCAACGGCTTCATGGTTCGGATAGTATTTGCCGGGCAAAACTTCTTTGGTGATTTCGCGCGGCACGCCGTGTGCGCCACCGGTTAGCACGTCGCAAATACTCGGCCCTTTGCCGCCTTTGTTCCAGCCGCCTTCGACCTGATGAGCGGCAACTGCGCCACCCCATAAGAAATCTTTCGGTAAGGTGAGTTTTTTCACTATCATAGGCTCCAAATGAGTCAATTCTTACAGGAAATAGTACCATGCAGCCAAACGACATCACTTTTTTTCAACGTTTCCAGGATGACATTCTGGCTGGGCGTAAAACCATCACTATTCGCGACGAGTCTGAATCGCACTTTAAACCGGGCGATGTGCTCCGCGTCGGGTGCTTTGAAGATGACGGCTATTTTTGCACCATTGAAGTTACCGCAACTTCAACCGTAACGCTGGATACTCTCACAGAAAAACATGCACAACAGGAAAATATGACCCTGCCTGAACTGAAAAAAGTCATTGCCGACATCTATCCTGGTCAGACACAGTTTTATGTAATTGAATTTAAATGCCTTTAAGTTGAACTCACGCCTGTTAGTTGAAATTTAACATTTAATTTCATGATTTTTCGGAGATTACTCTCAAATCAGAATTTATTTTAGCTAACAGGTGTTCACTGGAACTATTCTCAGTTACGCTGGAGAAGTGTTCACGTGCGTGTACGTTTCTCCGGAGTAAGTTATGGTTCAGAAGCCTCTCATTAAGCAGGGATATTCGCTGGCAGAGGAAATTGCCAACAGCATCAGTCACGGCATCGGGCTGGTGTTTGGTATCGTCGGGTTGGTATTGCTACTGATTCAGGCGGTGGATCTTAATGCCAGCGCCACGGCGATAACCAGTTACAGCCTTTATGGCGGCAGTATGATCCTGCTGTTCCTCGCTTCGACGCTTTATCACGCCATTCCCCATCAACGGGCAAAAATGTGGCTGAAGAAATTTGACCATTGCGCCATTTACCTGTTGATTGCCGGAACCTACACGCCGTTTTTGCTGGTGGGGCTGGATTCTCCGTTAGCGCGCGGGTTGATGATTGTTATCTGGAGCCTGGCATTGCTGGGGATTCTGTTCAAACTGACCATCGCGCACCGATTCAAAATTTTATCTCTGGTGACTTATCTGGCGATGGGTTGGCTGTCACTGGTGGTGATTTATGAAATGGCAGTTAAACTCGCGGCGGGCAGCGTTACCTTACTGGCAGTAGGCGGTGTGGTTTACTCGCTTGGGGTGATTTTCTACGTCTGCAAACGCATCCCCTACAACCACGCCATCTGGCACGGCTTTGTGCTCGGCGGCAGTGTGTGCCATTTCCTGGCGATCTATTTGTATATTGGACAGCCGTAATGGCTGTGTCTTTGTCGGCATGAAAAGACGCACCAGCGTCGCATCAGGCATCGGAGCGCAACTGCCGGATGCGGCGTGAACGCCTTATCCGGCCTACGGGCCGCTTTCCATTTGTGAAAAAGGCACCAAGTTGAAGGCCTGATAAGACGCACTAGCGCCGCATCAGGCATCGGAGTACAACTGCCGGATGCGGCGTGAACGCCTTATCCGGCCTACGGGCCGCTTTCCATTTGTGAAAAAGGCACCAAATCCCAGGCCTGATAAGACGCGCCAGCGTCGCATCAGGCATCGGAGCGCAACTGCCGGATGCGGCGTGAACGCCTTACCCGACCTGCGGACCGCTTTCCATTTGTGAAAAAGGCACCAAGTTGAAGGCCTGATAAGACACGCGAGCGTCGCATCAGGCAATAGATGCCCGAAGCGATACAGCGATTTACTCTTCCAGCGAATACGGCAGCGGCTCGATACGCAATGTATTCGCATCATCACGAACGCGGAAGATGCTGTCCGGTTCCATATCGTTATTCATGACGACCTGAACCACTACCTGACCATCTTCCAGTTTTACCGCAGCCAGCACTGTACCGGTACGACGCCAGTTTTCGCCCATTTTCAGCTCTAAGTCTTCACCAGCTGCCGGCAAACGGCTGGCGCTACCCGCCAGCAACCAGAGCGCGCGTTTGTTGGCTCCGCGGAACTTAGCTCGTGCCACCATCTCTTGCCCGGTATAGCAGCCTTTCTTAAAGCTGATACCGCCCAGCGCCTGAAGGTTAGTCGCCTGCGGGATAAACTGCCCACTGTTAGCAGCGTCAATAACAGGGAAACCCGCTTCAATGTTTAATGCCAGCCACTGTTGGCTATTGTTCAGTTCCGCTTCACCGCGCAGTTTATCGGTCAAAGTATTAGCGGTAGCTTCATCGGTTACGATCAGAAAACGTTCTGCCGGATGTTCAAACCATAGCAGTGTGGTCGCACCTTCTCTAACTACCTGTTTTTCCTTCGAAGGCATTTCGCTGAAGAGATTTTCCAGCGCGGCGCGTGCCTGAAAACCGGCAACACCGAGCAGCACACGTTCATCGTCCGGCACGATGGTCACTTTAGAAAACACCGCATATTTTTTCAGTTCAGTCAGCTGCGAATCACGCACGCTGCGGCGTTCAATCCACGCAAAGCCATCGCCGTCGCGGAACAGACGCAAATTGCTCCACATTTTACCTTTGGCGTCGCAATGCGCGGCGAGCAAATGCTGGTCTTCTGACATCTGGCTGACGTCTGCTGTCACTTGGCCCTGCATATATTTTTCGCTGTCCGCGCCAGTAATGGTGGCAAGCGCCCAGTCATCAAGCGTCATCAGCGTCAGTGGTAAACGGGCAGAAGCCGTAGGCTGACGGGGAGGAAAAGGTGTAAAAGCCATAATGGAGTCCTGTGTAACAAACGGCGTATTAATGACTAATGGTAAAAGAGCTATGAGGCAATGCAAGTGCTTTCACTACGCGATCTGTGCCTTCTGATATGCTTTGCGAGGCGACATCCAAAAAAATGAAGCCATTGAATTGTTGCGGATTAATTTCGCGATCGCGATTGTGTTTACCGATATTCCCGCAAAAGAAGTCGAAAAACACGTTACAATAGCCTGGTACTGGATTTTCGTGAGACAGGAAGAAGATGGACATTAACAACAAAGCCCGCATTCATTGGGCATGCCGCCGTGGTATGCGCGAACTCGATATTTCAATCATGCCGTTTTTCGAACATGAGTACGACAGCTTAAGTGATGACGAAAAACGCATCTTTATTCGTCTGCTGGAATGCGACGACCCGGACCTGTTCAACTGGCTGATGAATCACGGTAAACCGGCCGATGCAGAACTGGAAATGATGGTCCGACTTATCCAGACACGGAACCGGGAACGTGGTCCTGTGGCAATCTGATCTGCGCGTCTCCTGGCGCGCACAGTGGCTTTCCTTGCTGATTCATGGGCTGGTTGCCGCTGTTATTTTACTCATGCCCTGGCCGCTCAGTTACACCCCGTTATGGATGGTGTTGCTTTCGCTAGTGGTGTTTGATTGCGTTCGCAGCCAGCGGCGCATTAATGCTCGTCAGGGGGAAATTCGCCTGTTGATGGACGGGCGTTTGCGTTGGCAAGGGCAAGAGTGGAGCATCGTCAAAGCGCCATGGATGATTAAAAGCGGTATGATGTTGCGTTTACGCGCTGATAGTGGCAAACGTCAACATTTATGGCTGGCAGCAGACAGCATGGACGAAGCCGAATGGCGGGATTTACGGCGAATTTTGTTGCAACAAGAGACGCAAAGGTAAACATGACGGCAACGCTAATGCGCAAAGCCGTCAGTCACATCAGGCGTAATACTCTGCCATTTCGTTAAGGATTTGCTCACACCAGCTCTGAATACGCTCGTCGCTAAGGTCATACTGGTTAGTTTCATCCAGCGCCAGACCCACGAACAGCTGTCCGTCAGCAATCACCGGTTTCGGGCTGGTAAACTCATATCCTTCCGTTGGCCAGTAGCCGACGAACTTCACGCCTTTGGTCGAGAGTTTGTCATGCAGCATGCCGAGCGCATCAAGGAACCACTCGCCGTATCCCAGCTGATCGCCAAGCCCATATAACGCAACAATTTTACCTTCGAGGTTCAGGTCGTCGAGCTGATCCCAGACGGCTTCCCAGTCTTCCTGGATTTCGCCAAAATCCCAGGTCGGGATACCCAGAATGAGCACATCGTACTGCTCCATTAATTTCGGGGAGTCGTCCTTGAGGTTATGTAAGGTCACCAGTTCTGGGCCGATAATATCGCGGATTTTTTCCGCCGCCATTTCGGTGTAACAGGTGCTGGAACCGTAAAAAAGACCCATATTCATAACGTAAGCTTCTCGATTCTGCTGTGGCTTTTGCGGCTAGTGTATCAGAATCGCTTTAGTCACGGCACAATAAGGCATAATGGATCAAACGAGTAACGATAAGGGGCGCAAGTGAAACAAGATCTGGCACGCATCGAGCAGTTTCTGGATGCCCTGTGGCTGGAAAAAAATCTCGCCGAAAATACGTTGAACGCATACCGTCGCGATCTGTCAATGATGGTGGAGTGGTTGCATCATCGTGGGCTGACGCTGGCAACGGCACAAAGTGACGATTTGCAGGCATTACTGGCAGAACGGCTGGAGGGCGGGTATAAAGCCACCAGTTCAGCACGTTTGCTGAGTGCGGTGCGCCGATTGTTCCAGTATCTTTATCGCGAAAAGTTTCGTGAAGACGATCCCAGTGCACATCTGGCTTCGCCGAAATTGCCCCAGCGTTTGCCGAAAGATTTAAGCGAAGCGCAGGTTGAAAGATTATTACAGGCACCTTTAGTCGATCAGCCTCTGGAGCTTCGCGACAAAGCCATGCTTGAAGTGTTGTATGCTACCGGGCTGCGTGTCTCGGAACTGGTCGGGCTGACAATGAGTGATATCAGCCTGCGCCAGGGCGTGGTACGGGTCATTGGTAAAGGCAACAAAGAACGCCTGGTGCCGTTAGGTGAAGAGGCGGTCTACTGGCTGGAAAACTATCTGGAACACGGGCGGCCATGGCTATTGAACGGTGTGTCGATTGATGTGCTGTTTCCCAGCCAGCGCGCGCAGCAGATGACGCGCCAGACCTTTTGGCACCGCATTAAACATTATGCCGTGCTGGCGGGTATCGATAGCGAAAAGCTGTCACCGCATGTGTTGCGTCATGCCTTTGCCACTCATTTGTTAAATCATGGTGCGGACTTACGCGTGGTGCAGATGTTGTTGGGCCATAGCGATCTCTCCACCACGCAAATTTATACGCATGTCGCTACCGAGCGTCTGCGGCAACTTCATCAACAGCATCACCCACGGGCGTGATGTCTGAAAAGAACGGGAAGATTTATGAAGAAAGGTTTTATGTTGTTTACTTTGTTGGCGGCGTTTTCAGGCTTTGTTCAGGCGGATGACGCGGCAATTCAACAAACGTTAGCCAAAATGGGCATCAAAAGCAGCGATATTCAGCCCGCACCCGTGGCTGGCATGAAGACAGTTCTGACTAACAGCGGTGTGTTGTACATCACCGATGATGGTAAACATATCATTCAGGGGCCAATGTATGACGTTAGCGGCACAGCTCCGGTCAATGTCACCAATAAGATGCTGTTAAAGCAACTGAACGCGCTTGAAAAAGATATGATTGTTTATAAAGCGCCGCAGGAAAAACACGTCATCACCGTGTTCACCGATATTACTTGTGGCTACTGCCACAAGCTGCATGAGCAGATGGCAGACTACAACGCGCTGGGGATCACCGTGCGTTATCTCGCTTTCCCGCGCCAGGGGTTGGAGAGCCAGGCTGAGCAACAAATGAAAGCCATCTGGTGTGCGAAAGATAAAAACAAAGCGTTTGATGATGTGATGGCGGGTAAAAGCGTCGCGCCAGCCAGTTGCGACGTGGATATTGCCAACCATTACGCGCTTGGCGTCCAGCTTGGCGTCAGCGGTACTCCGGCGATTGTGCTGAGCAACGGTACTCTGGTGCCAGGCTACCAGCCGCCGAAAGACATGAAAGAATTCCTCGACGAACACCAAAAAATGACCAGCGGTAAATAATTCGCGTGAAACAACAGATAAAACTTCGTCGCCGTGAAATCGATGAAACGGCAGACCTGCCTGCTGATCTGCCGCCCTTGCTGCGTCGTTTATACGCCAGCCGGGGCGTGCGTAGCGCGCAGGAACTGGAACGCGGTGTTAAAGGGATGCTGCCCTGGCAGCAACTGAGCGGCGTCGAAAAGGCCGTTGAGATCCTTTACAACGCTTTTCGCGAAGGAACGCGGATAACTGTGGTCGGAGATTTCGACGCCGACGGCGCCACCAGTACCGCCCTTAGCGTGCTGGCGATGCGTTCGCTTGGCTGCGCCAACATCGACTTCCTGGTGCCGAACCGTTTTGAAGACGGTTACGGCTTAAGCCCGGAAGTGGTTGAGCAGGCGCATGCCCGTGGCGCGCAGTTGATTGTGACGGTGGATAACGGCATTTCCTCTCACGCGGGCGTTGAACACGCTCGCACGCTGGGCATTCCGGTTATTGTTACCGATCACCATTTGCCGGGCGATACGTTACCCGCGGCGGAAGCCATTATTAACCCTAACTTGCGTGACTGCGACTTTCCATCGAAGTCACTGGCAGGCGTAGGCGTCGCATTTTATCTGATGCTGGCGCTGCGCACCTTTTTGCGCGATCAGGGCTGGTTTGATGACCGTGGCATTGCAATCCCTAATCTGGCGGAATTGCTGGATCTGGTGGCGCTCGGGACGGTGGCGGACGTGGTGCCGCTGGATGCGAATAACCGTATCCTGACCTGGCAGGGCATGAGCCGAATCCGCGCCGGGAAGTGCCGCCCAGGGATTAAAGCGCTGCTGGAAGTGGCAAACCGCGATCCGCAAAAACTCGCCGCCAGCGATTTAGGTTTTGCGCTGGGGCCACGTCTCAATGCTGCCGGGCGACTGGATGATATGTCCGTCGGAGTGGCGCTGTTACTGTGCGACAACATCGGCGAAGCGCGTGTGCTGGCAAATGAACTCGACGCCCTAAACCAGACGCGCAAAGAGATTGAACAGGGAATGCAGGTTGAGGCGCTAACTCTGTGCGAGAAACTGGAGCGCAGTCGCGACACGCTGCCCGGCGGGCTGGCAATGTATCATCCTGAATGGCATCAGGGGGTTGTCGGTATTCTGGCTTCGCGTATTAAAGAGCGTTTTCACCGTCCGGTTATTGCGTTTGCGCCAGCGGGAGACGGTACGTTAAAAGGTTCTGGACGCTCCATTCAGGGGCTGCATATGCGCGATGCGCTGGAGCGCTTAGACACGCTCTATCCGGGCATGATGCTCAAGTTTGGCGGCCATGCGATGGCGGCAGGCCTGTCGCTGGAAGAGGATAAATTCGAACTTTTTCAGCAACGCTTTGGCGAACTGGTTACCGAGTGGCTGGACCCCGCATTATTACAGGGTGAAGTTGTCTCCGACGGCCCGTTAAGCGCTGAAGAGATGACCATGGAAGTGGCGCAGCTGCTACGTGATGCTGGCCCGTGGGGGCAGATGTTCCCGGAACCACTGTTTGATGGCTATTTCCGCCTGTTGCAACAGCGGTTGGTAGGCGAGCGTCATCTGAAAGTGATGGTCGAACCGGTCGGTGGTGGCCCGTTGCTGGATGGTATTGCGTTTAACGTTGATACGGCCCTCTGGCCGGATAACGGTGTGCGTGAAGTGCAACTAGCCTATAAACTGGATATCAACGAGTTTCGCGGCAACCGCAGCCTGCAAATTATCATCGACAATATCTGGCCTGTCTGACGAATTTAGTATGTATAAAATTGAGCCGGGATCCGGTACAATCCCGCTCTTATCACCGCATTTTGACTAGCTCAATAAAAGAAATCAGACCATGTTTGAAATTAATCCGGTAAATAATCGCATTCAGGACCTCACGGAACGCTCCGACGTTCTTAGGGGGTATCTTTGACTACGACGCCAAGAAAGAGCGTCTGGAAGAAGTAAACGCCGAGCTGGAACAGCCGGATGTCTGGAACGAACCCGAACGCGCACAGGCGCTGGGTAAAGAGCGTTCCTCCCTCGAAGCCGTTGTCGACACCCTCGACCAAATGAAACAGGGGCTGGAAGATGTTTCTGGTCTGCTGGAACTGGCTGTAGAAGCTGACGACGAAGAAACCTTTAACGAAGCCGTTGCTGAACTCGACGCCCTGGAAGAAAAACTGGCGCAGCTTGAATTCCGCCGTATGTTCTCTGGCGAATATGACAGCGCCGACTGCTACCTCGATATTCAGGCGGGGTCTGGTGGTACGGAAGCACAGGACTGGGCGAGCATGCTTGAGCGTATGTATCTGCGCTGGGCTGAATCGCGTGGTTTCAAAACTGAAATCATCGAAGAGTCGGAAGGTGAAGTGGCGGGTATTAAATCCGTGACGATCAAAATCTCCGGCGATTACGCTTACGGCTGGCTGCGTACAGAAACAGGTGTTCACCGCCTGGTGCGTAAGAGTCCGTTTGACTCCGGCGGTCGTCGCCACACGTCGTTCAGCTCCGCGTTTGTTTACCCGGAAGTTGATGATGATATTGATATCGAAATCAATCCGGCGGATCTGCGCATTGACGTTTATCGCGCGTCCGGCGCGGGTGGTCAGCACGTTAACCGTACCGAATCTGCGGTGCGTATTACTCACATCCCAACCGGGATCGTGACCCAGTGCCAGAACGACCGTTCCCAGCACAAGAACAAAGACCAGGCCATGAAGCAGATGAAAGCGAAGCTTTATGAACTGGAGATGCAGAAGAAGAATGCCGAGAAACAGGCGATGGAAGACACCAAGTCCGACATCGGCTGGGGCAGCCAGATTCGTTCTTATGTCCTTGATGACTCCCGCATTAAAGATCTGCGTACCGGGGTAGAAACCCGCAACACGCAGGCCGTGCTGGACGGCAGCCTGGATCAATTTATCGAAGCAAGTTTGAAAGCAGGGTTATGAGGAACCAACATGTCTGAACAACACGCACAGGGCGCTGACGCGGTAGTCGATCTTAACAATGAACTGAAAACGCGTCGTGAGAAGCTGGCGAACCTGCGCGAGCAGGGGATTGCCTTCCCGAACGATTTCCGTCGCGATCATACCTCTGACCAATTGCACGCAGAATTCGACGGTAAAGAGAACGAAGAACTGGAAGCGCTGAACATCGAAGTTGCCGTTGCTGGCCGCATGATGACCCGCCGTATTATGGGTAAAGCGTCTTTCGTTACCCTGCAGGATGTGGGTGGCCGCATTCAGCTGTACGTTGCCCGTGACGATCTGCCGGAAGGCGTTTACAACGAGCAGTTCAAAAAATGGGATCTCGGCGATATTATCGGCGCGAAAGGTAAACTGTTCAAAACCAAAACCGGCGAACTGTCTATCCACTGTACCGAGCTGCGTCTGCTGACCAAAGCACTGCGTCCGCTGCCGGATAAATTCCACGGCTTGCAGGATCAGGAAGCGCGCTATCGTCAGCGTTATCTGGATCTCATCTCTAACGATGAATCCCGCAACACCTTTAAAGTGCGTTCGCAAATTCTGTCCGGTATTCGCCAGTTCATGGTGAATCGCGGCTTTATGGAAGTTGAAACCCCGATGATGCAGGTGATCCCGGGTGGTGCCGCTGCGCGTCCGTTTATCACCCATCACAATGCGCTGGATCTCGACATGTACCTGCGTATCGCGCCGGAACTGTACCTCAAGCGTCTGGTGGTCGGTGGCTTCGAGCGTGTATTCGAAATCAACCGTAACTTCCGTAACGAAGGTATCTCCGTACGTCATAACCCAGAGTTCACCATGATGGAACTCTACATGGCTTACGCAGATTACAAAGATCTGATCGAACTGACTGAATCGCTGTTCCGTACTCTGGCACAGAATATTCTCGGTAAGACGGAAGTGACCTACGGCGACGTAACGCTGGACTTCGGTAAACCGTTCGAAAAACTGACCATGCGTGAAGCGATCAAGAAATATCGCCCGGAAACCGACATGGCAGATCTGGACAACTTCGACTCTGCGAAAGCGATTGCTGAATCTATCGGTATCCACGTTGAGAAGAGCTGGGGTCTGGGCCGTATCGTTACCGAGATCTTCGAAGAAGTGGCAGAAGCACATCTGATTCAGCCGACCTTCATTACTGAATATCCGGCAGAAGTTTCTCCGCTGGCGCGTCGTAACGACGTTAACCCGGAAATCACTGACCGCTTTGAGTTCTTCATTGGCGGTCGTGAAATCGGTAACGGCTTTAGCGAGCTGAACGATGCCGAAGATCAGGCGCAGCGCTTCCTGGATCAGGTTGCAGCGAAAGATGCAGGCGACGACGAAGCAATGTTCTACGACGAAGATTACGTCACCGCACTGGAACATGGTTTGCCGCCGACAGCTGGTCTGGGAATTGGTATCGACCGTATGGTAATGCTGTTCACCAACAGCCATACCATCCGCGACGTTATTCTGTTCCCGGCAATGCGTCCGGTAAAATAAGCGTTACGCGTATGCACTTAACCCCGGCATTTGTCGGGGTTTTTTATTCTCTCTTTGCGAAAACAGATAATACATTTCTGGCTTTGCTATTGGCTGCCTGCATCACCATCCACGGACTAAACGCCCACGACGTAGCATCAATAGCGCGCAAAACATCTGATAAATCACACCATTGATAATCCATCACTTCATCACCGTTGGGCTGTAACGCGCTGGTAATTCGTGCGGCAAAGACTGGACACATTTCATTTTCGACAATGCCATTCGGGTCAGTGGCGCGATAGTGGAAGTCTGGATAAACCGATTCGGGTGACGTTATTTCCACGCCCAGTTCATAGCGGCAACGGCGGATTACCGCCTCTTCATTGCTTTCGCCCAGTTGTGGATGACCGCACACCGAGTTAGTCCACACGCCTGGCCACGCTTTTTTGCTAAGTGCGCGGCGGGTAACCAGCAGTTGTCCCTTAGCATTAAACAGCCAGCAGGAGAACGCGAGATGTAAGGGGGTGTCTGCCGTGTGTGCGGCATATTTTTCCAGCGTACCCGAGGGGACTCCCTGTGCATTCAGTAAAATGACGTGTTCCGTTTGCATAATTTCTCACATGTAATTCTAATCACTCGTCATTATAGATAACTGAAGAGTCAAATGATTAACCAAGTGAGTGTTTATCGGCATCCGCCCGTTTTGAGCGGATGCTGACAGAGAAAGGTCATTTAAAAAAGCAGCATCATATAGTTGAAGCGACTTTCAATAGCCATTGCCACGCAGTCAGAAATGACAGGGATGGAGATCATTAAGAGTAATAACAGACTGAATATAGTGCGTATTAATAGGTTCATATCATTCACCATGCTCATTTTTCTTTAGCTTGCGCATCAAAAGCCACATACGCACTGTTCTGACTTTTAAATCTTTATCAGAAACAGATTCCTTCACCAGATCGGCATGATGCTGATAACCATTGAAAAAGACGTTCAGCACCACCGCACTGATAGTCGCCAACATAATGCCGCTATGTAACAACGGTTGCAGTACAGCCGGTAACTTAGAAAAGAAATCATGAGAAAGCGTCGGGGTCATACCCACGCCAAGGCTAATAGCCACGATATAAAGGTTGTAGCGGTTGGTGGTGTAGTTACAGCGCGACAGAATGCGGATCCCCGTCGCCAGCACCATACCGAACATTACTAATCCTGCACCGCCTAGTACAAATTGCGGAATGGAAGCCACCAGCACCGCCATTTTGGGTACCATCCCGAACATGATTAATATAATCCCGGAAGAGATACACACCCAGCGACTGTGAACGCGCGTCACGCTGACCAGGCCAACGTTTTGCGAAAAGGAAGTATGCGGGAAGCTGTTAAACGTGCCGCCAATCATTGTCCCTATGCCATCTACGCGTAGCCCGCGAATAATGTCTTGTGAAGAAAGTTTTCTACCGACAATTTCCCCCAAGGCCAGGAACATCCCCATCGACTCAATAAATACGATGATTAACACTGCGGTCATGGTCAGAATGGAAACCGGATCGAAAACTGGCGTACCAAACGACATTGGCGTGACAATGGCGAACCACGAAGCATCATTCAGCCCAGACAGATTCACTTCATTCATCATCCACGACAACAAGAAGCCAAATACAATCCCCAGTAATACGGCGACATTGGACATAAATCCTTTGGCGTAACGGGTGATAAGCAAGATGAAAATTAAGACGGCGAAGGAAATGGTTAAATAAACCGGATTGCCATATTGTGGATTTCCTTTACCGCCAGCAGCCCAGTCAATGCCTACCTGAATAATACTCAGGCCGATAGAGGTAATAACCACACCGGTAACTAACGGTGGGAATAAAGGCATTAAGCGACCAATAAGTGGTGCTAATAGCGTGGTGATAAAACCGGCCGCAATGGTCGCGCCAAAAATCCCCAGCAGACCGATATCCGGGTTCATCCCAATGGCAATCATTGGTGTTACAGCCGCAAAGGTAACCGACATAATCACCGGCAGGCGAATTCCCATAAAGCGACCAATGCCGATACATTGCAATAATGTGACGATACCGCAGCAAAAGAGATCGGAGCTAATCAGCATTGCGATAGCTTCTTTCGAGAGTCCGAGTCTGTCACCAATCATCAGTGGGACGGCGACTGCGCCTGCGTACATAACAAGGACGTGTTGCAGACCGAGTATGATCAGCTTTCCTGGTGATAATATGCGGTCCACCTCATCCGTTGGGCGGTCTTGCCCTGAAGATGAGGGAATTTGAGAATCTATGGCGCTCATCAGTCTTTCTCCTTTCGCTCGCCAGAGTAAAAAGCAACCGTTTACGTTCACTAAAACTCTTTAATGACATGCTCGTGGGATGCCAGTTTTCACAAGGAGGGGACGTTACAAGATGGAAATGCGGGGGCAATCACATAATCGGGGTTAAACCGAGAAAATGAGAATAAAAATAGACAATGAAATTATCTTTAATTTTCTCATATTGATATTTCATTAATCATTCTGGCATGTCGCACTCTCGTATTTAATACTTTTTATCCGGATGGCATTTTTTTGAACGGCGATGTTTAAATATTGAAAACGGCACAGATTGAGGGGCGATAATTTGATATCTCTCACAAAATTATAATTAAAACTGACTCGTTTCCTCATATATGCCCGTTTATTGCATTGCGACATTTGAGAAGACATAACTCATCAAATGAAAGGGATGCAAATGAACAAGTTTATCGCTGCTGATGCTGCGGAATGTATAGGCTGTCATGCCTGTGAAATTGCCTGTGCGGTGGCTCATAATCAAGAAAACTGGCCGCAGAGTCATGGTGATTTTCGACCCCGTATCCACGTTGTTGGGAAAGGTCTGGCTGCAAATCCAGTGGCTTGCCATCATTGCAACAATGCCCCCTGCGTTACGGCTTGCCCTGTAAATGCTCTGACTTTCCAGCCCGATAGCGTACAACTGGACGAACAAAAATGCATTGGTTGTAAAAGATGCGCAATCGCTTGCCCCTTTGGGGTAATTGAGATGGTCGATGCTATTGCGCAGAAATGTGACCTTTGTAACCAGCGCAATTCCGGCGCGCAAGCCTGTATTGAAGTCTGCCCAACCCAGGCGTTGCGGCTGATGGATGAGAGCGGCTTGCAGCAGATGAAAACGCTGCGACAGCGCAGGACGGCGGAGGGAAAAGCATCGGAAAAACCACAATCATCGCGTCGCGAGGCATTGCTGCCTGTCACTCCACGCAAAGGGGCGGATAAAGTTACAGCAAGCGAGCGGAAGACCCACTTTGGCGAAATTTATTGCAGCCTTGATCAAAAACAAGCAGCGTATGAAAGCGACCGTTGTGTCTATTGCGCCGAAAAAGCCAACTGTAACTGGCATTGCCCGCTGCATAACGCTATCCCTGATTACGTCCGCCTGGTGCAGGAAGGGAAGATTATTGAAGCGGCAGAACTCTGCCACCAGACCAGTTCATTACCGGAAATTTGCGGTAGGGTGTGTCCGCAGGACCGGCTTTGTGAAGGCGCATGTACTTTAAAAGATCACTCTGGCGCAGTCTCTATCGGTAATCTGGAACGCTATATTACTGATACTGCGCTGGCGATGGGCTGGCGTCCTGATGTCAGCCAGGTTGTTCCCCGCATAGAAAAAGTGGCGGTAATTGGCGCAGGACCCGCGGGGCTGGGATGTGCCGACATTCTGGCGAGGGCGGGTGTTCATGTTGATGTCTTTGATCGCCATCCAGAAATTGGCGGTATGCTGACTTTTGGCATTCCTCCGTTCAAGCTCGATAAAATGGTATTAAGCCAGCGGCGGGAGATATTCACCGCAATGGGAATCGACTTTCATCTCAATTGTGAAATTGGCCGCGATATCTCTTTCAACGAATTAACGGCGGAATATGATGCTGTTTTCCTCGGCGTGGGGACTTACGGCATGATGCGTGCAGATCTGCCGCATGAAGATGCGCCGGGCGTCATTCAGGCGCTCCCGTTCCTGACTGCCCATACCCGCCAGCTTATGGGACTGCCGGAGTCTGAAGAGTATCCGCTGACGGATGTTGAAGGTAAACGCGTCGTGGTTTTGGGTGGCGGCGATACGACAATGGATTGTTTGCGTACTTCCATCCGCCTCAATGCTGCCAGTGTGACCTGCGCGTATCGCCGTGATGAAGTCAGTATGCCCGGTTCGCGTAAAGAGGTAGTCAACGCGCGCGAGGAAGGCGTTGAGTTTCAGTTCAATGTTCAGCCGCAATATATTGCTTGTGACGATGATGGGCGTTTAACTGCGGTGGGCCTGATTCGTACCGCAATGGGCGAGCCGGGACCAGATGGGCGCCGTCGTCCACGTCCGGTGGCGGGCTCTGAGTTTGAACTGCCCGCCGATGTTCTGATTATGGCGTTTGGTTTTCAGGCACATGCAATGCCGTGGTTACAGGGGAGTGGAATAAAACTCGATAAATGGGGACTGATTAAAACCGGTGACGCGGGATATTTCGCTACTCAGACGCATCTGAAAAAGGTCTTTGCCGGGGGGGACGCGGTTCATGGTGCGGATCTCGTTGTCACTGCAATGGCGGCAGGACGGCAGGCGGCGCGCGATATGTTAACTATGTTTGATACGAAGGCATCGTGATGAAATCGTTAATTATCGTTAATCCGGCTGACTGTATTGGCTGTCGCACTTGTGAAGTAGCCTGTGTTGTCGCCCATCCGTCAGAGCAGACTTTAAATGCCAGCTTCTTTTTGCCTCGCTTAAAGGTGCAGCGTTTGGATCGAATTAGTGCTCCGGTGATGTGTCACCAGTGCGAAAATGCGCCTTGCGTTGGGGCCTGCCCCGTGCAGGCGCTGACGATGGGTGAGCAGGTGGTGCAGGCAAATTCTGCCCGTTGTATCGGCTGCCAGAGTTGCGTCAGCGCGTGTCCGTTTGGGATGATCACAATTCAAATGTTGCCGGGAAATGTTCGGCCAGAAATCGTGAAATGTGACCTTTGCGAACAGCGGGAAGAGGGACCGGCTTGCGTTGCATCTTGCCCGACGCAGGCGTTGCAGTTGTTAACCGAAGGAGAACTCAGGCGAGTCCGCCTGCAGCGTATTGCTGCCAGCGGCAAGAATCCACTCTGACAAAACTCCGCGCTGTATGGCGCGGAGGTTCTTCTAGATAGCCCAGCCACCCGCGTAAAACGCGACTAGGGCGACAGTTATGATGACAGTACCAATATTGAGTTTGTTCCATTCGCGAGCAAAAACACGACCCACTACGAGAGTTACAAAGCCCAGCATAATGCCGGTGACGATATTACAGGTCAGGACGATAAAGACAGCGCAAACCAGGCCCGCCATCGCATCAATAAAGTCATTGAAGTCCAGTTTTGAGACGTTACTTAGCATCAGCAGACCCACGTACATCAGTGCGGGCGCTGTGGCATAACCGGGGATCAGAAACGATAACGGTGATAAAAACAGAATCAACAGGAACAGTAAGCCAACAATCGTCGCTGTCAGACCTGTTTTGCCACCCGCAGCTGTTCCTGCAGCAGATTCGATATAGACCGCCGCAGGCGCAGCACCTACCAGCCCAGAAAATATCGAGCTGACGGAATCGCTGGTCAGGGCTTTACCACCGTTGATTATCTGGTTGTCTTTATCCAGGAGATTCGCCTGACCGGCTACTGCGCGGATGGTGCCGGTGGCATCAAATACGGCGGTCATCACCAGTGCCAGTACACTCGGGAGAACGGTTGGCTGGAGTGCACCCATAATGTCGAGGCTGAAAATTAGTGACTTACCATCTTCTCCTGTCAGGCTCGGCATCGCCACCAGACCGTGGTATTCCACCGCGGGGTCAAAGATTAAGCCGATTATCGAGATGGCGATAATTACCAGTAAGATCCCTCCTGGTACGCGGCACTTCTCCAGACCAAAAATTACCGCTAATCCCAGCAAGCTCATCATCACAGGGAAAGAGGTAAATGCCCCGAGCGCTACCGGTAAACCTTCAATCGGGTTTTTGATAACCATACCAACGCCGTTAGCTGCAATCAGCAGCAGGAACAGGCCGATACCAATGCCTGTTCCGTGGGCGATACCCATCGGTAAATTGCGTAAGATCCAGGTTCGTATACCGGTTACCGAGATGGCGGTGAAGATGAGGCCCATCAGGAAGACCGCGCCCAGCGCGACGGGAACGCTAATTTGTTGCCCGAGTACCAGACTGAATGCGGTAAATGCCGTCAAGGAGATGGCGCAGCCGATCGCCATTGGCAAATTGGCCCACAGCCCCATTAGCAGCGAACCGAAGCCCGCGACCAGACAAGTAGCAACAAAGACTGCAGCAGGGGGAAAACCAGCTTTGCCCAACATGCCGGGAACCACGATTACAGAATAAACCATGGCCAGAAAGGTGGTTAAGCCTGCCAGTACTTCCTGGCGAACGGTACTGCCACGAGCGGTTATTTTAAAATAACTATCCAGCGCGCCCTGTGGCTTTGGTGCGACCGGTGTTTGTAGGATGTCTCCAGACATAATGATGTCCTCACGAGGATGTTAAGGTTTTATTATTAGTTGCGTTCGTACACCAGACGACCATCAACGTAGGTGCGGTAGATCGAACGGTCATCGCCCAACGTCATCATCACGAACAATTTGTCGACTAAAGAAACAGAGTTGTCATAGCGCAGCTGCTGTAGTGGTGTGGCCGTGGGTTCCATCACCACAAAATCAGCCTCTTTGCCGGGTAAAAAGTTGCCGATAAGGTCATCAAGGCCCAGAGATTTCGCGCCACCAAGGGTGGCAAGGTAAAACGCTTCATACGCGGAGAGGCGGTATCCCTGTAACTGCAATACTTTGTAGGCTTCATTCAACGTTTGCAGCATGTTGAAGGTGGTTCCGGCACCAATGTCAGTTCCCATGCCCACTTTGACTTTTTTCTTCCAGGCTTTTTGTAGGTTGAATAGACCACTGCCCAGGTAGAGGTTTGAAGTTGGGCAGAAAGCGATGCTGGATTTGGTTTCGCTAAGACGATCCCACTCTTTTTCTTCGAGATGGACGCAGTGAGCAAAGACGCAGTTTTTCCCTGTCAGCCCGTACTGGTGGTAAACATCCAGATAACCATCATGTTCAGGATAGAGTGATTTCACCCAGGCAATTTCATCTTTGTTTTCACAGAGATGGGTATGTACCCACGTATCTGGATACTCTTCTTTCAGGCGTTGCGCCATCGCCATCTGTTCAGGTGAAGATGTTGGGGCGAAGCGTGGTGTAATGGCATATAACAGACGACCATTTTTGTGCCAGCGTTCGATCAGTTCTTTGCTTTGGTGATAGCTGCTTTCGGCAGTATCGAGCAGATAATCCGGTGCGTTGCGGTCCATCATCACCTTACCGGCAATCATGCGCATATTGATATGACTGGCGGCTTCAAACAGCGCATCAACGGATTGCGGATGGACGGTACCAAACACCAGCGCCGTGGTGGTTCCGTTACGTAAAAGCTGCTTGATGAAGAACGCCGACATTTCGCGGGCGTACTCTAAATCCTCATAACGGCGCTCAGTAGGGAAGGTGTGTTTATTCAGCCATTCCAGTAACTGCTCGCCATAGGCACCGACCATTTCACTTTGCGGATAATGAATATGCGTATCGACAAAGCCCGGTACTATCAGTTTGCCGCGATAATCACGGACGCGAATGGTGTCCGGGATTTGATGCTTGCCCTGTTCCCATTCACCAAACCATTCCACTTTCCCCTGTTTAATGAGTAATAAACCATCCTCAATAAATCGCAGCGCAGAAGCGATCTCTTCTGGATTATCGACAGTACGGATGACATCAATAAAACTGCCTCGTACTGCTTTTAACGTGTGTTCCCCTGACATCATTGACTCCTTTACTGTTAATCCATCTCTTCCGCAGAGGTAATACCCGGCAGAACGTTTTCCTGTCAGTAGCCACCAGGGAGGATAATATTTAATAAAATCGCAGTTAGGCCTCCGGCACAAATAGGATTTTCAACTAATACATATATTGAGGCGGGCAATATTTTAAAAATTTCGGGGTCATAAGAAACACCAAGTCCTAAACCTAAAGAAGTGGCGACAATAAGTGTTTCACGGCGCTTTAATCCGTTGGTAATAATGATGCGGATACCCGCAATGGCAATCATGGAAAACATCAACGTCATTGCACCACCCAGAACTGCCGAGGGAATAGTGGTGAAGAAGCCGCCGATCATCGGAAATAATCCAAGGATAACCAGCATTACCGCAATGCTGCGCCCGATATAACGTGAAGCGACGCCAGTCATCTGTATTACGCCATTATTTTGTGCAAAAGTGGTTAATGGTAATGAACCGACGGCGGAGGCGATAACCGAAACCAGACCATCTGCCAGCACGCCGCCTTTCAGGCGTGACTGATATTCTTCTCCCTGGATAGGGCGGCGGGAAACCATTGCTGTGGCGGTGATATCCCCTACCGCTTCCAGCACACTAAGCAGATAAATGGTGCCGACCACCAGGAACTGATGGAGGTTGAAATTAAATCCGTATTTGAAAGGATGGGGAATAGTAATGAGGGGGAGATTGCGTAAACTGCTGAAGTCCACCATGCCAAGGCATAATGAAACCGCATAACCCACGCACAGACCAATGGCGATTCCGCCCATACGTAGTAGCGGACTGCGACAACAGTTAAAGCCAATAACCACAATCAGCACCAGTAAACCAACACCAAGATGCTCGTAGTTGCCGAACGTGCCACTGCTCTTGGCGGCAAAACCACCGCCAAAATCAATAATGCCAACTTTAATCAGGCTTAAGCCGATCATCAGTACAACAATACCACTGACAGTGGGAGTAATTACTCTGCGTAAATAAGGAAGAATAAAAGAGGCTCCGACCACCAGAAAGGCACCAACGAAGGAGACGCCGAGGAGTGACGACATGATTAATTCTTCATGAAAACCGTCGCTTTTCATGCTGCTACCCAGCGCAATCATGACTGTCACAAATGAAAAATTGACTGACTGAATTGAGAGTAGACCAGAACCGACGATGCCATAACGATTTACCTGCAACCAGGTACCAATGCCAGAAGCGATCATCGCCATGGAAACCAGGTAGGCTGTGGTTTCTGCGGAAAGTTGTAAGGCCGCCCCCACAATTAGCGCAGGTGTTACCATTGGGACGAAAATTGCCAATAGATGGGTAATGGCACCAACGATAGCCTGATGAAAAGGAGGGCGATCCTCCAGTTCAAATATAAGGTCAGAACCTGCATGGTTTATATCAGACATCCCTTCACTCCTTTATAAAGTAAATTTGATCATCTGAATCAGTAAAATAAATTCCCACGAATTTGGGGCGCAGGACGCCTTGAGAACGGCTTATCTCATTTTCGCAGTTACTAATTAGTTATCTTTAATACAAGGGAAACTGGCCGCCGAAGCGGCCATTTATTATTTATATTTTTTTCAGTGCAGTGAGTATTTTCTCCGGTGTGAAATGCCATTCGCGTAACCAAATGCCGCAAGCATCGTGAATTGCGGTAGCAATTGCCGGTGCTGCACCGTTCACGCCGATCTCCGAGATTGATTTCGCCCCGAATGGGCCGACTTTATCGTCACTCGGCACCAGCACAGCGCGGAAATCACGCGGAATGTCGCCAATTTTCGGCGCGCCATAGCTGCGTAAATCACGCGTTAATGGGTGTCCTTTGGCGTCATAAATGATCTCTTCGCTCATGCTGTGGCCGATAGCTCGGAGGGTAGCGCCGTAGATCTGCCCCAACGCTAACTCCGGGTTGACCGGAGTACCGCAATCCAGCAAGGCGTAGAATTTATCCAGGCGGATTTCACCGGTACGTGTATTGACGGCCACTTCAGCGAAGTTTGCCCCATACGGGAAGGCGAAATCAGGCGTGATGTAACTGGCTGTTCCCACCAGTGAACCAAAGCCAGTACCAGTTTCGCCTTTATGGGCAATATCCCCGAAACTGACTTCGCCTTTCTTGCCGCGAACGACACCCGGCGTTGCCAGTTGAACATCTTCCAGTGGCTCACCCAACATTTGCGCGCCGTGGAAAAGGATTTTGTCGCGTAAATTTTCCGCTGCCATACGTGCGGCGTTGCCTGAGAAGCAAGTGCCGGACGAGGCATACGCGCCTTTATCAAACAACGCATGATCGGTATCACCGGAGATAACATGCACGTCCTGCGGTGGGCAGTACAGCACTTCTGCCGCCAGTTTGGTCACCACAGTATCCAGACCCGTACCGATGTCAGCACCACCAGAATGGACGATAAATGTACCGTCTGATTCCAGTTTGATCATGCAGTTAGCCTGATCGATATCAGGGATACCTGATTTCTGCATAATAATGGCGACGCCACGACCCACGCACCAGTCACCTTCCTGCGCTTTAGGTGAAGACCATTGGATCATCTCACGCCCCTGACGCAGGATCTCTTCCAGTGCGCAGCTGGCAGCAGAAGGAACGGAGGTCGGCGCTTTACCTTCGCCAATTGCGCCGAGAATCTTCAGCTCTTGCCCTTCGTGTACCCGGTTACGTTCGATAATTTCCAGCTGGTCGATCTGCAACTGTTCAGCCAGTTCTGCTAATGCCATAGTGATAGCGAAGTTACCTTTCGGTGCGCCATAACCCTGATAAGCACCATTTGGGCAGATGTTGCTGTAGTAGGTGGTGACCTGGAAATCGACGTTATCGCACGGATATAACGGCAGTGATAGCGCCGGTCCGTTACACGGTACGGTGAGTGAGTGGTTGCCGTAAGGTCCTGTGTTGGCGCGGAAATCCATCTTCACTGCCGTCAGGCGACCATCTTTTTTGGCCCCCAGTTTTACGGTAACTTTCGCGACGTGACGAGAGGTGTTAGCAATAAACTCTTCTTCACGGGTGTAGCGGAACAGTACCGGACGCCCGGTCACGCAGGTTGCCCAGGCGCACACTTCTTCCAGCAGGATGTCCTGTTTAGACCCAAAACCGCCGCCTACGCGTTCTTTAATGACATGAACTTTATGCTGTTTCATGCCCACGAGACGCGCAACCTGGCGACGCAGGTGCCACGGTACTTGAGTGGACGCGTGGATAACCAGACGATCGCCGTCCATGCGGGTAAAGCAGATGTGTGTTTCAGTCGGGCACTGTTGTGCCTGAGTTGAATTATAGGTTCGTTCAATGATCACATCGGCGTCGGCAAAGCCTTTGTCCATATCACCAATATGACCATGAATACTGGCGGCGATATTTTTGCGAGGGCGAGAACCGATAGGGAAGTTGATGATCATATGCTCGCCGCGCTGGGCTGCATGGCTGTTATCGTCTTCCAGAGTATCTGGCGCACCAGCAACATACACCACCGGTTCATCGTGTACGACAGGCGCATCTTCCGCCATTGCCTCGTCAATCGACATTACTGGCTTAAGCACCTCATATTCAACGTCGATGAGCTTCAGTGCTTCGAGCGCAATTTCTTCATTTTCAGCTACGACCGCAGCCACGCGATCGCCGACGTGGCGCATTTTCTTGCCGAACATACGGCGGTCAAGCGGTGACGGTTCCGGTGCGCTCTGACCACCAGGTGTGTAGTAGATATCCGGGCAATTCAGGTGAGTAATAACGTGAACAACGCCCGGTAAAGCCTCGGCTTTACTGACATCCAGATGGGTAATCAGTGCGTGAGCGTGTGGGCTACGTAACATTTTAATGACGCAGGCGTCAGCGGTTACGCGGTCTTCAACATAGCAGGGTTTCGCCTGCACCATTTTGGCAGCGTCGGTTTTCGGGTAATGTTTACCAATAACTTCAAGGTCATCGCGGAAAGTTGGGGCGATATCAATCGTAGCCTGTGGGTTATTTTTACGTGCAACCGCCAGTTCAATGACCTGGTAGTATTGCTGCCAGCCAGCATCGCGGCTGAACAGACCAGAAAGCGCGTCGTCGATCTCCTCGCGGGTTGGTGTGGCGATGCGATCGAGAAGATCGGTGATAATCAGGGCCGCAGCCGGATCGTTATAACCAGACTGCACCACGCCGACATCAACCATTGCCTGTTGAACCAGACTTAATTCATTCCATTTGCCTAAGGATTCAGTGGTGAGAATGTCTGCGTTTTCTAACTGTGCTGCTATCAACAGGGAGGCGTTAAGGATATTACCGTTAAAAAGAATCGCGTCAGAACCGGCAAAACCGAAGCCATCATCACTGTTGCGCACAGAGTGCATACCCATGCCAAACAACAGCTTTTGCACGTTCTCACCAGGATTGGCCTTTAGCTCCTGGGGCGCGCCATTTAAAGTAAAGTGGATATTCATACGGCTTCCTCCCCAGCCTGTTGGCAGTCGGCATACAGGTCGGCTACCAGAACTCCCGTGATATAGCGTTTATAGGCCACGCTGCCTCGCAAATCTTCCTGCGGGAAAATGGCGTTGGCGACAGCCTGTTCAAGTGCATAGCCTTCCAAATTTTGTTTTTCGACATCGAGCAGACGCAGTGCTTTACTGGTGACGCCATCCAGCGCAATTCGCATACCGTCGTGGTCGGTCAACGCTACGGCTGCTGTCACTACCGTTAATCCAGCCTGGGAACGGCTAATTTTGCGAGTCGCACAGGTGCGGTACGGATCTTTAATGATGATTTCGGTTAGCAGGCGACCGCATGGGCAGGCCAGGTACTCTTCGATTGACAGTGTTTCACCATTGCCAAAAACCAGTTCAGCATCCAGAGCCAGCAGAACGGGAAGCAACACCGATTCTTCCTGCTGGGCGGCGATTTCGCCACCAATAGTCGACTGATTACGAACATGGCGAGAGTAAACAAAACCGAGTGCTTCGCGCAGTGCCGCAGGAATAAAGCGCGCATCACGCAGTGGCTGTAAGCGAGACATTGCACCAATACGCAGTGCGCCGTTATCCCAGTCAACCCAGTCCAGTTCCAGATCCTGTAAGGAAATGGCAATCTTTTTATCGGTGCGGGTTGGCGTGGCGTTGAGTTTGCTGCCGCCGGCAAACCAGACGGCTTCATCCTGGTAGCGGCGCTTCAGTTCCAGCGCCTGTTCGACAGAGTCGGGCCTGAAAAATTGTTCAATCATCTTCTTTCCTTATTTAACCCTCTTCCCTGAAGGAAGAGGGTTTTTGTCATTTATGCCAATGCATCCATACGACGCCACATACTGGCAGCGGCTTTTCTGGCTTGCGCATAAATGGAATCGCAATCGAAGTTAAACTGACGATCTTCATAGACCATCACGCCGTTGACCATCACGCTGTGAACGCTGCCTGACCCCATACCAAAGGCGATATGTCCGGCGATATTGTCTGCCAGCAGCGGCGTCGGCGAGTTGTAATCGCAAATGGTTAAATCTGCTTTATAACCGGCTTCCAGGAGGCCAAATTTCGCGCCAAAGTTGCGGCTTATCAGTTCGTTGCCGTTAGTCAGGGCTTTGGCAAAACTGTCTGGCCATAGCGGACCACCCGCATCGCGATGTTTAAAGAAGGCGAATTTCATCTCTTCAAACATATCTGAACCAATGCCGTCGGTTCCCAACGCCAGATTGCGAATATCGCTAAGGTGATGGTTGTAGCCGACGTGGTTGTTCATGTTGGAACGAGCGTTATGCACCAGGAACGCATCGCGCTGATTGAGCAGAGCAATATCTTCTTTTGACAAATACAGACCGTGAGCAACCAGCGTTTTGCTGTCGATGAGATCGTATTCTGCCAGCCGTACCAGCAGGTCTTTGCCGTACCAGTGGTGACTGTGAGAAACGTCGTAAAGGTCTTCAGCGGCGTGAATGTGTAAACCACGCCCGGTAGCTTTCACTGCTTCGCGCAGCATTTCCAGTCCAGCATCCGGCACGGTAAACGGGGCGTGAGCGCCGATATGCGCTTCTACCAGATACGGCTCGGTTGCCGCTTTCTTCGCATCATCAATCTGACGGGCGAAGCGGATATTTTCTTCTACCCCTTCCTGTAACTCTTTAATGCCGTTGTTACGGTCAGTGGTTTCAAAACAGGTCATCGCGCGCAGGCCAACTTTTAAAAATGCGTTGCGCAGCGTTGAGAGCGACCCGCCGATATACGCCGGAGAAGCATGGTGATCGATAACCGATGTACATCCGCTCTTGATTGCTTCCAGTGAACAAATCAGTCCGCTGTAGTAGAGAGATTCTTCATCAAGGGCGCGATCGAGCCGCCACCACAGGTTTTTCAGCGTCGAGATGAAGTCCGGGCAGGGGGCGATGTTTGCCATAATTCCGCGGGAAAGCCCCGAGTAAAAATGGTTGTGCGAGCAGACAATCCCCGGCATTACAATCCGACCATGCATCTCTTTGTAGTTGGCTTCAGGGTAGCGGTGTGTCAGGGCGTTGCCGATAGCGATAATCACATCATTTTCGATGGCGATATCGACGCCTTCCTGCACTTTCGCCGGGTGTAGCTGTACTGCGGTGACATTCTTCAGAATCAACATGATTACACCTCCACGCGGCCCAGCAGATAATGATGATGCTGGTGGACATGGCTAATGATGCGGCACATATCGTTCAGCTCTGGCGGTACGTTGTTGAACTGGCCTTCGCTGTCGATGTTTAACACCCAGCTTTGGTTATTCAGACGCACGCGTACTCGGCAATCTTCCACCAGGAAGCCTGGGTTGCTGCTGTTATCAAAATCTTGCGACAGGCTAAAGACGGTGATTTTGTCTTTGTACGGTTTACCGTTCCACGGGCAGAAATGGGCGCAGTTGCCGCATTCGTTGCAGTAGGCGTCCAGGTGCAGTGTCTGGAAACGGTTCTGGAATCCAGGGACCGCAATTGACACGTTGGCGCGGTTCGGGCAGACATCCACACACTTGCTGCAAACGTAGTTACATTCAAGACAACGTGCGGCTTCCTGAGCGACAAACGCGTCACGATCATCGCTGTTCACCAGGGTGACAGAGATATCGCCTTTGCGTTGGTAGATTTCCGTCGGGTTGACGTTGTTCCAGTATTTATCGCTTTGGTGTGAACGGATATTTTCCCGGCTAAGAATGGCATCCGATGCCCGACGAGCTGTGCCGACAGCCGCGACAATGGAGGAAGGTCCGCGCTGTACGTCACCGATCATAAAGACATTAGTCAGGCGGGTTTCACCGTTATGGTCGACGTCTGGCCAGCCGTTGTTGTCCAGCGGCACGCCCATCGTATTCAGGGCTTCAGTATCCTGTTGTTCGCCAATGGCGGTAATCAAACTGTCTACGTGCAGTGTTACCGTTTCGTTGGTTTCTACCGGGCGGCGACGACCTTTCTCATCAGGTTCGCCAAGTGACATGACGCGCAACGTTAAGGTGCCATCAGCATCGAAGCGTTCAGGATTGTTCAGGAAACGGAACTCCACGCCATCGTGCAGTGCTTCTTCATACTCTTCGCGCCATGCTGGCATCTCTTGCAGTGAACGACGGTAAACGACGGTTGCTTTTTCAACGCCAGGCACGCGTAATGCCGCACGGGCGCAGTCCATTGCGGTGTTACCCGCCCCGACAACCACCACATGTTTACCCAGCTTGAGCGCAGTACCCTTGTTGTACTCGCGCAGGAAGGGGAGAGATTTCCAGACATTCTGGTTGTCGCCCGCCAGTTTCACACCGCTATTTTTATCAGTACCTGTGGCAATCAGAACGTAGTGGAAGCCCTGATTTTTTAACTGTTCGACGGTCAGGTCCGGCGAGCAACCGTACTCAAATTTCACGCCGTGATCGGCAACAAAATCGATATCGTGCTGAATTAACTCAGCCGGGATACGGAACTGAGGAATGATATTTTTCACCACGCCGCCCGCGTTAGCTTCGCGTTCAAACAGCGTGACCGGATGACCTGCTCTGGCAAGGAAGTAACCTGCAGCCAGGCCCGCCGGACCGGCGCCAATTACAGCAACCGGATGACGAGAACCAGAACCGGCTGGTTTGTGCCAGCGTTGCTTATATTCATCCCAGCCTTTTTCCAGGGCGACTTTTTTCAGTTCGCGGATATTCAACGCACTGTCGTAATCCAGACGAGTACAGTTGTACTGGCACTGGTGATCGCAAATATGGCCGGTAATCGCGGGCAGGGCGTTGCGTTGGTAGATAAGTTCCAGCGCGTCGGCATAGCGATGTTCCCCCAGCAGGCGAATATATTCCGGAATATCCTGTTTGATGGCACAAGCAGTAACACAGGGGGCAACGTAGCAGTCGGTCAGTGGCAGGTCTTCTGCCACTTCAATACGCTCTTCTGGCTTCCAGTGTTTCTGGGTGTATTCCATAGTTAGCGCATCTGCTGCCAGCCTGTTTAGCCGTTCGACGTCAACACGGTTAAGCTCCCAGGCGTCTGACCCTTCCAGTTCGCGCATGCAAGCGCTTAAGCGCAGATAGCCACCAGGTTTCAGCAGGTCAGTTGCCATGGTTATCGGGCGAATACCGGTATCGAAAATATCGCGGATAGTTAACTGGCTGGCGCCACCGGAATAAGAGATAGGCAGTTTGCCGTCAAAGGCGCGGGAAAGAACTGCAGCGACATTGATGGAGAGCGGGAACAGCGCACGCCCGGACATATACATCTCTTCGCCAGGCAGTGCGCCTTTATTGTTGATGGTGCCGAGGGTATTAGTCAGTTTGACGCCAAATCCGAGCGATTTTTCTTTCGCCAGCGCCATCAGGCGTTCCAGCATTTCCAGCGCCTGGGTTAGCTTGAGATCGTGATCAAATGACTCTTCTTTTAAGCCAATGTAATCGAAACCACAGCTATCGAGAATCTCGCGCACTCGCGCGTAACCCAATAAAGTCGGGTTGAGTTTCACGAAGGTATTGAGCTCTTTTTCTTCCAGCATGTAACGGCAAATGGCTTCGATTTCATGTGGAGGGCAGCCGTGCATCGTGGAGAGGGTAACGCCTTGTACCATGCTGGTGGGGATACGTGCCGATAAGGCCTGCAAGCTTTCACGTTTTTCCTGCAAACCGTGGCGGGCTAAAAATGCGTCATCCTGGAGTAGTTTATGAAGCGTATCGCGGTATTGTGCGAACTTCGGATGTGCAGACGCGTCCATCATATTATCGATGAACTGCTGCATGGGTGGTTGTTTAATGCCTTCGAGGTTGTAACCGACGCTCATATTAAAGATGAATGATTTACCGGACTCGGACGGCTGGAACATAGCTTCGAGAAGATGCAGGGCGAACCAGGCTTTGAGGTATTCATCCCACGCTTTAAGCAGGGTAAATTCGGTGGACCATTCGGTGTTAAAACACTCGTCTTCGGCGTCGATACAGGGCTTTTCCAGCTCCAGACGATCGAGGATTTGTACTGTTTTAAGTTCGATGAAGCGTCCGCCAGTCAGCCAGGAAGTGACGATGTTTTGTGCGAGTTGCGTGTGCGGACCTGCGGCGGGGCCGACTGGTGTCGCACAGGTTTCACCGAAAACACCGACAGATTTACCTTTTGCGGGTGAGTAAAACTGTTGCTCGGGAATACCAAAGATTGAGCGTTGTTGTTGGTATTCATCAAATATGCGCGTCAAAAGTTCCTCAAACGGAATGGGACGCATAATATCCCCCATAACCCTCTCCTTAGCTTACACAGATATCATTGAGTGACCGGTATTGAGAAATCCGGTGGTTTAGGGGGATAGAGCAACAATCACACCACTCTTGCCATGTTCGCCAGGAAATATAAAAAAATGTGAAGCGCCTCGAAACTTAAGGGGCTTTTGTGAATGATCTCACAGGAGTTAAATGAGAATTAAAATCACTCCTGGGTATTATTGTTGTCATGCGTTTTATCACTTTTTCTCATTTCTCAAAATCAGTGATTCTGTATCATTATGATAAAGATGTACTGAGTGGATTTAATATTTGAACGCAATCGTTTAACTGGCTTTTCTAAATTTTAGTATACTTTTTTTGCGCATCAATAAAGTCATTTGGAGTATCAATATCTAAAATTATTTCTTCATTTTCCATTTCGACGAAATAATGTTCGCCCACGAGTAATGCCTGGCGCATATGGGTAACATTAGGTTGTTTGACCGCCTGCATCAGGCAGGATTTTGACACTAAAATCGGATGGCCAGGCGTACCATTATGGAGCGGGAGTATGGCTCCGTTGTTTCGTAACTTCCAGATTTTTAGAAAGATATCTCTGTTGATGGTTGGCATATCACCATGAGTGAGAAAACAATGTTCTGTTTGTACCGCTGGCGCTGCGGCTTTTACCGAAGTCAGTAACCCCTGCGCATAATCTGGATTGTAGATAATACTAATGTTGCTATGGCTAGCGTAGCGATTATGCAGTTCATTGCCGCGATAACCAGTGACCAAAATAATTCGGCTACAAAACTGCAACGCATTTTTGATACTCGCGTCAAGAATTGTTCCCTGTTGCCAGGGTAACATCATTTTCCATTGCCCCATTCTTGATGATAATCCGGCCGCGGTAATTATACAGTCGATGGCTGACATAGTGGTTCCATTATTATATGGGCTAATAACGCCTGAAAATGTGTTACTCCCTGATTAATGCGTATTTACCTCAGAGAGGTCCATGAAGACTCGTGAAAAGTATAATTGACCCATCGGCGTTATTCATTGATTTAGGCGCGCAGAAACACCCCACTGTGATTTCTGTTGTTGGCGCCGGGGGGAAAACCAGTCTGCTTTTTTGGCTGGCGCAGTTATTTCAGTCCATAGGCAGGCGCGTGTTAATTACTACGACCACACATATGTTTATGCCAGATTCTCACTGGCCCGTGGTTTTCTGTCGTGATCCCGCAATGCTTCCTCACTCGTCTCTCAAATTCCCCATTTCATTTTGTTTTCACCGCTGGAAAGCGAACCAGGGAAAAGTGCAGGGATTTACGCCAGAAGTGATTGATGCACTGGTGCAACGACCAGAGTGTGACGTAATTCTCATTGAGGCAGATGGCTCGCGTGGAATGCCGTTAAAAGCGCCTGATGAGCACGAACCTTGCATACCCAAAAGCAGTTGCTGCGTGATTGCTGTGATGGGAGGGCATATTTTGGGCGCGCAAGTTGGCACGGAAAATGTCCATCGCTGGTCGCAGTTTGCTGATATTACCGGGTTAACACCTGATGCAACCTTGCAACTGAGCGATCTCGTTGCGCTGGTTTGTCACCCTCAGGGCGCGTTTAAAAACGTACCACAAGGCTGTCGACGAATCTGGTTCATTAACCGTTTTTCTCAATGTGAGAATGCGATTGCGCAAAGCGAGCTACTTCAGCCGCTGCAACAACATGACGTAGAGGCAATCTGGCTGGGCGATATACAAGAACATCCTGCAATCGCGCGCAGATTTGTGAATTAGCGGCCCGGGCCTTCCGGGTTACTGAATGGATATCGATTGAGGTTGGTATGAATATTTTCACAGAGGCTGCAAAACTCGAAGAGCAAAATTGTCCTTTTGCAATAGCGCAAATTGTAGATAGCCGAGGCTCTACTCCCCGCCATTCTGCACAAATGTTAGTGCGCGCCGATGGTTCTATCGTCGGTACAATTGGTGGGGGAATGGTTGAGCGGAAGGTGATTGAAGAGTCGCTTCAGGCATTGCAGGAACGTAAGCCACGATTATTCCATGGACGCATGGCGCGTAACGGCACGGATGCCGTCGGCTCAGATTGCGGAGGCGCAATGTCAGTGTTTATCAGCGTACATGGTATGCGACCCCGGCTGGTGTTGATCGGCGCGGGGCATGTTAACCGGGCGATAGCCCAAAGCGCAGCACTGCTGGGGTTTGATATTGCTGTTGCCGATATTTATCGCGAAAGCCTGAATCCTGAACTTTTCCCGCCATCAACTGCGCTTGTTCATGCTGAGTCGTTTGGCGCGGCCGTGGAAGCACTGGATATTCGCCCTGATAATTTTGTCCTGATTGCCACGAATAATCAGGATCGTGAAGCCCTCGATAAACTCATTGAACAACCCATTGCATGGTTGGGGTTGCTGGCAAGTCGCCGCAAGGTTCAGCTTTTCCTGCGTCAATTGCGTGAGAAAGGCGTGGCTGAAGAACATATTGCCCGTTTGCACGCACCGGTGGGCTACAACATAGGTGCTGAAACGCCGCAGGAGATCGCTATCAGCGTTCTGGCAGAAATATTACAGGTGAAAAATAACGCGCCGGGTGGGCTGATGATGAAACCTTCTCATCCTTCCGGACACCAGCTGGTGGTGATTCGCGGTGCGGGGGATATCGCCAGTGGTGTGGCGCTACGTCTGTATCATGCTGGTTTTAAAGTGATCATGCTGGAAGTGGAAAAACCGACGGTGATTCGTTGTACCGTGGCGTTTGCCCAGGCCGTGTTCGATGACGAAATGACGGTTGAAGGCGTCACCGCCCGACTGGCAACCAGCGCTGTAGAGGCGATGAAACTGACTGAGCGTGGGTTTATTCCCGTGATAGTTGACCCCGACTGTTTACTGCTTGATGAGCTGAAACCACTTTGTGTGGTGGACGCTATTCTGGCGAAACAGAATTTGGGTACGCGTGCAGACATGGCTCCAGTGACGATCGCGCTTGGGCCGGGCTTTACCGCAGGTAAAGATTGTCATGCGGTGATTGAAACAAATCGTGGGCATTGGTTGGGACAGGTTATTTACTCTGGTTGCGCACAGGAGAACACTGGCGTTCCCGGTAATATTATGGGGCATACCACCCGGCGAGTTATTCGCGCTCCGGCGGCAGGTATCATGCGGTCCAACGTGAAGTTAGGCGATCTGGTACAAGAGGGCGATGTTATTGCCTGGATTGGCGAGCATGAAATAAAAGCGCCGCTGACGGGAATGGTGCGTGGTTTACTTAATGACGGGCTGGCGGTGGTCGGTGGCTTTAAAATCGGTGATATCGATCCTCGTGGTGAAACGGCTGATTTCACCAGCGTTTCTGATAAAGCCCGGGCGATTGGTGGTGGCGTACTTGAGGCGTTAATGATGTTGATGCATCAGGGCGTTAAAGCGACGAAAGAAGTACTGGAAGTGGCTTAAATGCAAATGGCCGGATGGTATTACCCACCCGGCCTGAGACTGATGACAAACGCCAAATTGCCTGATGCGCTGCGCTTATCAGGCCTACAAATGCTTTGCAAACCATTGAATATTAGGTGTTTTGTAGACTGAGTAAGGCGTTCACGCCGCATCCGGCATCAATAACGCGCACTTTGTTAACAATCTTTGGCCGAATGGCATCGCCACCCGGCCAATAAATTACTGAGAAATCACCGTTCCGGTTTTTCCTTCAATCCCTTCTTTCGCTTTGCTCAACACGGTAATCAGTGCTTCGCGACCTGCGCGAGAGCGGGCAAATGATGCGGCGGCTTCCACTTTCGGCAGCATAGAACCTTTTGCAAAATGCCCTTCTTCGATAAAGCGTTCTGCATCGGCCAATGACAGGCGATCGAGCCACTGCTCATTCTCTTTACCGAAGTTAATCGCCACTTTTTCTACAGCAGTCAGAATGATCAGCATATCGGCATCGATCATTTCTGCTAAACGGGCGCTGGCCCAGTCTTTATCGATAACCGCACTGGCACCGCGCAGATGGTTACCTTCTCGAATCACAGGAATACCGCCACCGCCAACGGTGATCACAACCTGTCCTGCATCTACCAGCGCTTTAACTGTCTCTTTTTCAACAATATCTACCGGCTTAGGCGAAGCAACGACACGACGATAGCCGCGACCCGCATCTTCTTTCAGGGTATAGCCTTGTTTTGTCAGTTGCTCTGCTTCCTGCTCGGTAAAGAACGAACCGATCGGTTTGGTTGGGTTGAGGAAGGCCGGATCGTTAGCGTCGACTTCGACCTGGGTAACCAGCGTTGCAACGGGTTTATTAATGCCACGAGAAAGCAGTTCTTCTCTTAAGGCGTTTTGCAGATCGTAACCAATATATCCCTGACTCAACGCAACACAGACAGACATTGGCAGCATCGGTGAATGCGCTTCAGTTTTTGCAGCGGCTTCGAATGCCTGGTTAATCATGCCTACCTGTGGTCCATTACCATGAGTGACGATAACTTCATGTCCCTGGGCAATTAAATCAACAATTGCCTGAGACGTAATTTTTACCGCTTTCATTTGTCCAGCCAGATCGTCGCCCAGCGCATTCCCGCCGAGGGCGAGAACAATTTTCTTACTCATTTTTCCTCACTCATCATTCTTGATTGTGTATAGATCCCTGGCAGTGGTTAGAGCACGGGAGGGACAAACGGTTTGCGTCGCAGGAAACGTCCTCGTCCGGCTTTGCCTGTAAAGGTGCCGTCACAGAAAATCGTTTCACCACGGGATAAGGTTCTGACAATCGCGCCCTGACAGGTAAAGCCCTCCCAGGGAGAGTAGTCGGCGTTGTCGTGGAGATGGCGATGCTGAATTTGTTGGCTATGGCGTGGGTCGATAATCACCACGTCGCCATCGGAACCGGGTGCTAATAATCCTTTTTGTGGCCACAGGCCAAACAGCCTTGCGGGCATCGCACTGGTTAATTCAACAAAACGCTCCGGTGTGATACGTCCCGTCATTACGCCACTGGAGAACAGCAACTGCATGCGATTTTCCACACCGGGCAAGCCATTTGGACAGCGGCTGAAATCGCCTTTAGAAATTTGTTGGCGCTGGGCCATCGAGAAGGTGCAGTGATCGGTCGCCACCACGTCAATCGCACCATCGCTGATGCCACACCACAGCTTGTCCTGCTCGCGAACGTTGCGCAGCGGTGGGCTAAGAATGAACTTCATGCCATCTTCTGTATCGTAACTGCGTTCGTCCAGCAGGAGATATTGCGGGCAGGTTTCAACCCAGACTGGCTGGTGATTCGCGCGAGCAAGGCGCAGATAATCCAGACCTAAGCCGTTAGACAAGTGCACGATATAGAGCGGGGCGTTACCGGCAATTTGTGCCAGGTTAATCATTCTGGCGATGGCTTCGGCTTCGCATTCCAGAGGTCGGCTCAAGGCGTGGTAGCGCGGCGCGGTTAACCCGGCGGCGATAAACTCCGCTCGCTTACTGGCGATTGCGGCGTCATTTTCTGGGTGTACAGTGGTCAGCGCGCCGGATTCATGCAGGCGGCGTAATGCCTGTAGGACTTCATCATCGTTGAGTTTGTATTGATAGGTTAAATAGAGTTTAAAACTGCTCAGCCCTTCTTCTACCATCATCGGAATTTCGTCGAGTATGGCGTGATTAATATGCTGGATAACACCGTGAAAGCTGTAGTCGATGACCGCTTTATGGGCGGCATAACCACGATAAACTTCCAGTTGATGGCGTAATCGGCAGCCATTCGGGCCAAATCCCATATGATCAATAATGGTTGTTGTACCGCCACACGCGGCTGCGCGGGTACCGGTAAAAAAATCATCACAACTGCGCGCGATGCCGACATCAATATTGAAATGTGTATGGACATCTACGCCGCCAGGGAAAACATAACAGCCAGTGGCATCAATTTCTTCACAGGGGAGTTGCGGCGAAATATCTTTGCCTAACTGGCGGACAATACCGCTTTCAATCAGCAAGTCCTGTTTGGCTTGTCCATCTGCGTTAACGACAGTGCCGTTTTTGATCAATACGCGCATAGCAAACTCCAAAAAACCCTCCGGCGAACCGGAGGGAAATAGGTGAAGAGTAATTATTCTGTTGCCAGCCAGCTTAACGGGATTGCAGCGTACATAGCGGCACAGGTCACCAGGTGAGATTTCCAGGTTTTTTCGTTTGGCGCGTGCGCTTCAGGTTCTTTACCCGGTCCAAAGCCGATGACCGGAATGCCGTGACGGCCCATAATGGATACGCCGTTAGTTGAGAACGTCCACTTATCAACGACCGGTGCTTTGCCAAACAGACCTTCGTAGGCATTCACCAGCGTTTTAACGGTGAAATGATCTTCTTCCACTTTCCAGGTCGGGAAGTAGCATTCGGTTGGGTAAACCAGGCCAGTCCAGGACGGACGGTCGTAGTTGTACATAGAAACGACAGCATTGGCTTTCTGTACCGCAGGCAGGGCGCGGATTTCATCCAGCGCGCCTTCCCAGGTTTCGCCCCAGGTCAGGCGACGGTCGATGGAAACGGCACAGCTGTCTGCTACTGCGCAACGACTTGGTGAGGTGAAGAAAATTTCGGAAACAGTCAGAGTGCCTTTGCCGAGGAATTCGTCATAGCCCAGACGTTGGGACAGTTCTTGTAACTCGCCAAGAATCGGACCCATTTTGAAAATGGCGTTATCACCGCGTTCTGGTGCTGAACCATGGCAGCTAACGCCCTGAACATCAATGCGAATTTCCATACGACCGCGCTGACCACGATATACCTGGCAGTCGGTTGGTTCGGTACTGACCACAAATTCCGGGCGAATGCCGGATTGTTCAATAATGTACTGCCAGCACAGACCGTCGCAGTCTTCTTCCTGTACCGTACCGGTAACGAGCAAGGTGTATTCATCTTCCAGACCGAGGTCTTTAATGATCTTACCGGCATAAACCATTGATGCCATGCCGCCTTCCTGGTCGGAAGTACCACGGCCACCGATCAGCTCGTCGGTTTCCATACCTTCGTACGGGTCGAATTCCCAGTTTTTGATGTTACCAATGCCTACGGTGTCGATGTGAGCGTCCATCGCAACCAGACGCGGACCGTGGCCGATATAGCCGAGAACGTTACCCATCGGATCGATTTCAACTTTATCGAAGCCGACTTTTTCCATCTCTTCTTTAATACGATGTACTACACGTTTTTCGTCGCAGCTTTCACTGGGAATAGCAACCATATCGCGCAGGAAGCGAGTCATGTCTGCCTGGTAATCTTTTGCTTTTTCAAGAATCAGTTTGAATGGAATATTCTTAGCCATTATTTTTCTCCAGATTTTTTACTCCCCGTTTGGCGGGGAGTTGTTCCAATAGGGTGATTAAGGTGCTACAGAGTGTTTGCCTTCCCAGACAACTTCGCGGTAGTGCTTCACGTCGGTGTCGCCTTCGGTGCTGATAACCAGGACGACGGCATCTTTGTTCAGCGCCAGTTTTTCCATCAGGCTTTGACGTTGCGGGTGATAATGAACAGCCGCGAGAATGCCCAAACCGACAGCGCCAGATTCACCAGAAATGATGCGTGGATCGTTGCCGTATGGATTACCCAGCACGCGCATACCTAATGCGGCAACGCTGTCCTGACAGGAGATAAATTGGGTGGCACAGTTACGTAAGATTTCCCAGCCCAGAGGGTTAGGTTCGCCGCAAGCCAGGCCCGCCATAATAGTGGCCATATCGCCGCCAACGTTGACGATGTCTCCTTTGACGCCGGAGCGATAAATACAGTCAGCTTTGTCAGGTTCAACAATGATGCTGTGCAGATTTTGCGGGCTATAGACGTCGACCAGATAACCCAGCACACCACCGGCCATTGCACCGACACCGGCTTGCAGCAGAACGTGCGTCGGGGTTACGCCCATTTCACGCATTTGCTCGACGGCTTCATCTGCCAGAGTGGCGTAGCCCTGCATGATCCAGGTTGGAATTTTGGTGTAACCTTCCCAGGCGGTATCTTGCACCACTTCCCAGCCGTGTTGCTGCGCGTGTTGCATGGTCATGCGAACGGTATCGTCATAGTTCATATCAGTGACGATGCACTCGGCTCCGAGGTTCAGAATGGCGTCAACGCGTTCTTGAGCGGAACCTTTCGGCATGTAAATTACCGCGTTCTGACCGAGTTGCTGTGCTGCCCAGGCAACACCGCGCCCGTGGTTGCCGTCGGTCGTTGTAGCGAATGTCATTTTTTCGCCGATGGCATTTTTCAGATGCTCGAATGACAGCGTTTCGATATCAAGATGATATTTTTCACACAATAATTGAGCGATGGCGTACGCACCGCCGAGCATTTTGAAGGCGTTCAGACCGAATCGTTTTGATTCGTCCTTAACGAGAATTTTCTTCACACCAAAAAGGTTTGCGAGATCGTCCAGCGCACAAAGCGGTGTTGGGCGATAGCCAGCAATTTTCTGGTGGAACTGGCGCGCCAGTTTTGCCTGGCTTTGCGAAAAGAGCGGTGATGTTTCGCCGTTGAAAAATTTGTTATCGGCGATATCAATCTTCAATGAGAAAACGGACATATCCTATCCTTTTGGCCTCTGGAAATAGAGAGCCGACCTGTCGATCGGCCCGAGGGGGTTATTTCACGCGTTCTTGCGCTTCTTTAAGCAGTTGTTCGAGCAGTGCGCCTGGTTTGGAATATTTACGGGACAGGATCATCGCGGCGATGATGTATGGCTTCCAGCTGGCTTCTTTGTAGGTCGCGATACGGTATTTTTCGAATACGCCTTCAGTGACTTCACCTTCTTTGCAGGATACGCCGCTGATATCGGCTGGCAGGCAGTGCATATACAGGGCTTCGCCATCACGGGTCAGCTCCATCATCTCTTCAGTACAATGCCAGTCTTTGTGCTGTGCGTTCTGTGCCAGACACTGTTTTTCCAGCGCTTTCAGTCCTTCGTGATCGTTAGCGCGCAGCAGTTCAGTACGCTCTTCCATCACTTTGTAAGGTGCCCAGGACTTCGGATAAACGATGTCAGCGTCTTTGAATGCTTCTTCCATGCTTGTTACCTGACGGAAGCTGCCGCCGGATGCTTTAGCATTGTTTTTAGCGACTTCAACGACATCCGGGATCAGGTCATAACCTTCTGGATGGGCAAGGGTGACATCCATACCGAAGCGGGTCATCAGACCGATGATGCCCTGTGGTACAGACAGCGGTTTGCCATAGCTTGGGGAGTAGGCCCAGGTCATGGCGATTTTTTTACCTTTCAGGTTTTCCAGTGAACCAAAGTGTTCACGTAACCATGCCAGGTCAGCCATTGATTGAGTCGGATGGTCAATATCGCATTGCAGGTTAACTAAAGCCGGGCGCTGCGGCAGTACGCCTTGCTTGTAGCCATCGTCGAGTGCCGCGCCAACTTCACGCATATAGGCGTTACCCGCGCCCAGATACATATCGTCACGAATACCGATAGCGTCAGCGCAGAAGGAGATCATATTAGCGGTTTCACGGACAGTTTCGCCGTGCGCAATCTGTGATTTACCTTCATCAAGATCCTGCTGTGCAAGGCCGAGCAGGTTAAGCGCAGAAGCATAAGAGAAGCGGGTACGAGTGGAGTTGTCGCGGAATACGGAAATACCTAATCCACTATTAAAGACTTTGGTAGAGATGTTTTCAGCACGCAGTGCTTTTAATGCTGCGGCAACGTCCAGTACTTGTTTCAGTTCATCTGGCGTCTGTTCCCACGTTAACAAAAAATCTTTCTCGTGCAGGTGAGAGGTCAGCGAATTGATATCCTTAATCAGCTCATTAACAGTTTTCATCATAAAGTCCCGGTAGTGGAATGACAGGCAAAGTGGTTTATTTCACTGTGACTTGCCAAAGTGATTGGTGTTTTCACAGCTATACCAGGGACTAACAATAAACATGCCAGAATTATCTACGCGGTCACGAAGCGCTAATCTGACAGGGGATATGTGGGATTGATCACAAATTATCGCCACACTACGGAAGTTAAAAATATACGGAAACGTTTGGCTTTTTTAACGCAGTTATTTATTTGCTGCTAAGTATCAGAAATAAGATAAAGGGACAGGTGAAAACTCGTCAGTTTGATAAACTCACTCCCGTAATTCTCATATTGATATAGAAATGTGATATCACTTCCATAATTTCATTAGAAAGTGATAAAAATCTTATGTTTTTAGCAAAGCGATTTTTGCCTGAGTTAATATCGTTATGATCTGTGAACCATCAACGTCTTCAATGATCGACTTTTAAGTGATTCTGGAAGGTAAAGCTATGGAGCTTGCTAATACGCAGTCAGTTTTGATGCAAATTCAACCAACAATTCAGCGTTTTGCCAGAATGCTAGCCAGCGTTTTGCAGCTTGAGGTTGAGATCGTTGATGAAAACTTGTGTCGCGTCGCTGGAACCGGCGCATACGGGAAATTTCTTGGTCGCCAGTTGAGTGGCAACTCACGCTTGCTCCGCTATGTCCTCGAAACGAAAACCGAAAAGGTCGTGACACATTCTCGCTTCGATCCCCTTTGTGAAGGCTGCGACAGTAAAGAGAGTTGTCGTGAGAAGGCGTTCCTGGGGACGCCCGTTATTCTGCAGGATCGTTGTGTCGGAGTGATAAGTTTGATTGCTGTTACTCATGAGCAACAAGAACATATCAGTGATAATTTACGCGAATTTTCAGATTACGTTCGCCATATATCGACTATTTTTGTCTCGAAACTCCTGGAAGATCAGGGGCCGGGAGATAACATCAGTAAAATATTTGCTACCATGATCGATAATATGGATCAAGGTGTATTAGTTATTGATGAGGAAAATCGTGTTCAGTTCGTTAATCAGACTGCATTAAAAACACTTGGCGTTGTGCAAAATAATATGGTTGGGAAACTTATCCGTTTCAGGCCATTAACATTTGAGAGTAATTTTACTCATGGACATATGCAACATATTGTCTCGTGGGATGATAAAAGTGAATTGATAATTGGTCAGTTGCATAACATTCAGGGACGACAGCTATTTTTAATGGCGTTTCACCAATCCCATACCAGTTTTTCCGTGGCAAATGCATCTGATGAACCGCATATTGAACAATTGGTTGGCGAGTGCCGTGTTATGCGGCAATTAAAACGGCTGATTAGCCGCATCGCACCTAGCCCCTCCAGCGTCATGGTTGTTGGTGAAAGCGGGACCGGAAAAGAAGTGGTGGCCCGTGCTATTCATAAGTTGAGTGGGCGACGGAACAAACCCTTTATCGCTATCAACTGCGCGGCGATTCCGGAACAGCTTCTGGAGAGTGAGCTGTTTGGTTATGTTAAAGGCGCATTTACTGGCGCTTCTGCCAACGGTAAAACAGGGCTGATTCAGGCAGCAAACACGGGAACGCTGTTTCTTGATGAAATTGGCGATATGCCTTTAATGCTTCAGGCAAAACTGCTGCGGGCGATTGAAGCGCGTGAGATCCTGCCTATTGGCGCCAGTAGCCCAATACAGGTCGACATCCGCATCATTTCTGCAACAAACCAGAATCTGGCTCAGTTCATAGCCGAAGGTAAATTCCGCGAAGATCTTTTCTACCGACTTAACGTTATTCCTATCACTCTGCCACCGCTACGTGAGCGTCAGGAAGATATTGAACTGCTGGTGCATTACTTTTTACATCTCCATACCCGTCGTCTGGGATCGGTTTACCCGGGTATTGCTCCCGATGTTGTTGAGTTACTGCGTAAGCATCGTTGGCCAGGAAACCTGCGAGAGTTAAGTAATTTGATGGAGTATCTGGTCAACGTCGTTCCTTCGGGCGAAGTCATCGACAGTACGCTACTACCACCAAATCTGGTTAATAACGGTACGGCGGAGCAAAGTGAGATGCCAGAAGCCAGCGAGGCACATTTGGCTCTTGATGATGCTGGCGGCACAGCGCTGGAGGAGATGGAAAAGCAGATGATTCGCGAAGCGCTCTCACGGCATAACAGTAAGAAGCAAGTCGCTGATGAGCTTGGTATTGGCATCGCCACGCTTTATCGTAAAATTAAGAAATATGAATTGTTAAGCGAATAGTCATCAAAAAATCCGGCCTGAATTCAGGCCGGATTGCGTTTTACTTCGTTTCTTCACAGTCCAGAACAGTATTCACAATCATTTGATATCCGGTACAGCGACACAGATTCCCGGCCAAGCCACGGCGAATTTCCGTAATGGTTAACGGTTTCTCTCGAGGTTTTGCCAGCATTGCCGTAGTGGCCATAATCAGCCCCGGCGTACAAAAACCACACTGTACAGCGCCAGATTTCGCATAAGCCTGTTGTACATGAGAAAGTTTGCCGCCTTTCGCTTCGCCTTCCAGCGTGCGGATCTGTTTTCCTTCAGCCCATGCGGCCAGGTATAAGCAGCTGTCTATCGCGGTTCCGTCAACCAGCACCGTACAGGCACCGCATTCACCAACGCAGCATCCTTGTTTGACACTAAGCAGCCCTTGTTCGCGGAGCAGTTCCGAAAGCGGCATACCTGGCGCGGCGTGAAGCTGAAAAGGCATATCGTTAATGATGCATTCAATAGTAATACTTTCGCTGTGATTCATTGCAATTTTCCCCCCGCCGCAGCGACGGCTTCGCTAATCACTTTTTTGGTCATCGTCTGAATGAGATGCAGACGGAACTCTTTACTTGCTCGCCATGAAGAACGCGGTGCGACATCCTGTAGGACAGATTCGCAGATGGCCTCCAGTGTTTGCTGGTTTAATGGCGCATTTTGTGCAGCCTGTTCGGCATGTTGGCAGCGAATCGGCGTTGGTGCGGCAACACCAAATGCCAGACGCAACTCGCTGAAGTAGCCGTTGTTCAATCGACAGTGAGCGGCACACCCGATTGTTGAAATATCCATCGCATCGCGCATGGCATATTTATAATGTGCGCTACCTGCGTGTTCTTTTGGCTGCGGAGGAAAATGAAACGCGACCAGAATTTCATCATGCTCAAGGGAAACCTTGCCTGGTCCGGTATGAAAACCATTAATCGAGACGAAACGAACCCCACGCGGTGAATGGATTTCCAGCTTCGCGTCATAAATCAGTGTTGGTGTTGCTGAATCTGCGCTGGTGGCGCCGTTGCAAATATTTCCGCCGTAGGTCGCGACGTTACGGATTTGCGGGCCGGCAATAGACGAAGCCGCAGCGCATAAGGCCGGGAGATGATGTTGCGTTAACTGATTTTCTATTAACTGAGTAAAGGTCGTCGCAGAGCCGATGCGTAGTGCACCATCTTCCGCCAACGTAATACCCCGAAGCTCCGCCAGATTGTGGATATCAACAATATGGCGATAGCGATCATTGTGGTGGTGGAGTTGAATCAGTACGTCAGTGCCACCGGCGAGCAGTTTGGCCTGCGGATTTTGAGCCAGCAGGTTGGTTGCATCGGCAACGGTCGTTGCGCGATGGTAAGAAGCAAAATCAAACATGATGTTATCCTCAAATCAATCCTGCCAGATGGAACTCTTCATATAACCGTTTTGGTGTCAGCGGCAGCGTATTGATTGCGACACCGGTAGCCATCTTCACCGCATTACGAATTGCAGCGGCAACAGGAATAATTGGCGGCTCACCCAGTGACTTATGTCCGTATGCAGATTGTGGTTCATTAATTTCGACAAACGCACTTTCCAGTTGTGGCAGATCCGGCATGGTCGGCATTTTGTAATCCAGTAAATTTGGGTTACGCACCACGCCACTTTTCGCGTCGATGATCATCTCTTCAAAAAGCGCCCAGCCGATGCCCATCCCCATCCCGCCGTGTACCTGACCTTCAGCCAGCAGCGGATTAAGAATATGGCCCGAATCATGAACGTTGAGGATGCGGTTGATGGTGACCTTACACAGCGCGATATCGACTGTCAGATCAACAAAGGTACAGCCAAACGCAGGTGGGTTCGTGGTGGTTTTGATCGAGCTTTCGGCAGAAAGTTGCCCGCCACGTTCAGGATGATAAAACGCATCCATTGCCAGGTCTTTTAACGACAGTAACGCCTCTTTCGGCCTTTCAACCAGTACGATATGGCCTTTTATCAGGGTTAGATTCATCGCCGACAGATGCAGCATTACTGCGGCGTGAGCGATGATTTTCTCTTTTAATAACAGTGCCGCACTGCGCAGCGCAGGCGCGGCAACATAGCTCTGACGTGAGGCAAATGCGCCTGGATCGAATGGCGTAATATCGGTATCTTGCGTCGAAATTACGCGTACATCACTGACCGGAACGCCCACGGTTTCAGCTACCATTTGCGAGAACACCGTGTCGGCACCCTGACCGATTTCCGTCGCGCCGCTCTGCACGTTGATGGTTCCATCCTGATTCATCAACAGGCGCGCGCCAGCGATTTCTACACCGACAGGCCAGGTGTTAGAGGTGTAGCTAAAACAGGCGACGCCAATGCCGCGGCGCAGATTGCCCTGCGGGTTCTGGCACTCTGCACGGCGTTTTTCCCATTCAAAGATTTCCTGCCCTTTTTCCAGGCACTCTGGCAATCCGGCACTGTAGATGCGTTTGCCTGTGAGTGGATTTGTATCGCCTTCGCGGGCGGCATTGCGTAAACGAATTTCAACCGGGTCAATACCCAGCGCTTCAGCAGCGTCATCCAGCATAGATTCAACAGCAAAAACCACCTGCGGTGCGCCATAGCCACGCATCGCACCCGCTGAGGGTAGATTGGTATAGCAAGTCTTTGAGCTATAAGAATAGGCACAGCGCGGGTAGAGATAAGCAACTTTATTGCCGCCTGCAGAAGCGATGGAATGACCGTGTGAAGCGTAAGCGCCGGTGTTAGACAGAACATCCAGGCTATAGCCTTTTAGCGTACCATCGCGGTTGACGCCCATTTGTCCGTCAATGGTAAAAGCGTGGCGAGTGCGGGTCGCCAGAAAACATTCTTCGCGGCTTAGGGAAACTTTAACCGGAATGCCGCCGAGTTTACTGGTCAGAAATGCCGCCATCGGCTCTTCCAGTACATCTTGTTTATTACCAAAACCACCGCCGACAAAGGGCTTGATAACCCGCACGCACGACCAGGGAATATCCAGCGCCTGACCGACAACGCGGCGGACAATGTGCGGGATTTGGGTGCTGGAAACGATGGTAATTCGTGAATCGTCTTCCATCCACGCCAATGAGGTCACACTTTCCATATGACAATGTTGAATGACCGGCGTCTGATAATGCCCCTGCACCTGGTAATCGGCAGCGTCGATTGCTTGCTGGACATTACCTGTCGACATTGTGCTTTGTTTCAGTAAATTGCCACCGCTATGGATTGGCGCTGCGTCTTCTGCCAGTGCCGCTTCTGGCGTGGTAATGACGGGTAATTCTTGCCATTCGATGTGAACAAGTTGCGCTGCTTTTTCCGCTGTGAGTTCATCACGGGCAACGACAATAGCAACCGCATCGCCATGATGGCGGACGTGGCGTGTTAACAGGGCGCGATCGGCGGTATCGCGTTTATTCTCATCCAGAGTCCAGGCATGGCCCGCCGTGGCAAAGGAAATATCAGGAACATCTTCCCAGGTAAATACGGCCAGTACGCCTGGTAAACTTCTGGCTTGTTCATCGTTAATGCTCACCGCATAACCATGTGCAATTGGGCTACGTACATATTTCGCGTAACACATGCCCGCCATAACATAATCGTCAGTATATCGTGCCCGCCCGGTGACCTTCGCAATGGCATCGACGCGCATGCATGATTCACCTGTAGCGGTTGCTTCCCGCGCTTCCATAGAAATCCCCTTGATTTGAACATTTGGTTCTTATGGCAATGATTAAGTCTTTGCAGGCAAGAATTACGCCAGAAACGACTATAAACACGAGGGGAGAGGGGAAGTGTGATGTCGTTAAAAAAACGCTACGGATGATGCATTTTTATCAGCAAAGAAAGTGAGTGCAGTTTATCAATATGAGCGTGATAAAAATCATTGTGATAAATGAGTATTAGAGGTCAATCAGGATGGTTCCGATGTTTGCCAACGGTGCTAATTGATTCTTTAACAGTTATTGATTCGTACATGCCTGTTCCCACGCAATGGATTGGGGATCTGACGGGGGGCTGCTATGATATAGCGTTTTGTTTTTTAGCGAGGAAAGATTTTGAGCGCAGGACGCCTGAATAAAAAAAATCTGGGTATCGTGATGCTGTTATCGGTAGGGCTGCTTCTGGCTGGCTGCTCGGGTAGCAAATCATCAGATACAGGAACGTATTCCGGCTCCGTTTACACCGTGAAACGGGGGGATACGCTTTATCGTATTTCACGCACCACGGGAACCAGCGTAAAAGAGCTAGCCCGACTCAACGACATCTCCCCCCCCTATACCATAGAAATCGGCCAAAAGCTGAAACTGGGTGGGGCGAAAAAAAGTAGTAACGGCACGCGCAAATCCACCGGCAAATCGACGACAAAAACAGCGTCAGTGACACCGTCTTCGGCCGTTTCGAAATCTTCATGGCCGCCGGTTGGGCAACGTTGCTGGTTATGGCCAACGAGCGGAAAGGTTATTATGCCTTACTCAATGGCAGATGGCGGCAATAAAGGGATTGATATTGCGGCGGCACGCGGGACGCCAATATACGCTGCAGGTGCCGGGAAAGTGGTATATGTGGGTAATCAGCTGCGTGGTTACGGTAATCTTATAATGATTAAACACAGTGAAGATTACATTACTGCTTATGCCCATAACGACACGATGTTGGTGAACAATGGGCAAAGTGTTAAGGCTGGGCAAAAGATAGCAACTATGGGAAGTACTGATGCGGAATCCGTGCGGCTACATTTCCAGATTCGCTACCGTGCTACGGCAATAGATCCTTTGCGCTACTTGCCGCCACAGGGTAGCAAGCCAAAGTGCTGATGGCGAATTAATCAGCAGTCAGTAGCAAGGCACTTGCTTAGGAGAGCGTAAGGTTTATAATGCCTTACGCATCTCGAAGCGGGCGTAGTTCAATGGTAGAACGAGAGCTTCCCAAGCTCTATACGAGGGTTCGATTCCCTTCGCCCGCTCCAGTTTCTTACTTTTTCTCTTTTTCAGTTTTTTCCTTAGTCATCGAATTCTTCCGTTATTGTTGATACGTTCACGTCAGATGTAGATAAATCCAATATCCCCTATAAAAATAGAGTGTATAGCTCAAAATATAGAGCGCTATTCTGCTTATGATATTTATTGCAGATCAAGCGACCTCATATTGAGCATTAAAATCAATAATGCTGTTAACTTCTGTCAATTGCTTCAATTTTTGAATGTTATTGATAATAACTAAATGATATTCTTTCTCTGTTCCGTGATAAGAGAACGCATTTCTTTCATTGTGTGTTGTAGAAACATATACATCAATGCATTTTTTTATTATAGCGGCTTTATGTCTTTTTGGTTCAAGTAGCAGTGACTGGTCTATACAAGCGATAGCATCTTCAATTCTTTCATTATATATATTTACCAGTGTCTTATAGTAATACAAGGAGGCTACATCTAATACTTGTGTCTGTGCATGGTCAAAAAAAATGCGTGATGCAGTTGTTTGTCCGGAAAGACCGGTTATCAGTCCCATAATTCCTAAAATATTTCCATCGAAAATATTTTTATCAGATACCTTATCTATAAAGGCCAATGCTTTTTGAGTTGCATGTTTAAGTTCGTATAGACCATGAAGTGCCATAGACATATGACACTCAGCCAACAGGCAGTAGCATTCATTGGTTATTGACTGAGCATTAGTTTTATTTTTAACACTTTCAAATATAGTTATTGCATTGGCAATGCTTTCAGGCGTGAATTCATTCAGTTCATTTTTCCCGGCAGACATTTCGGCTGATAAAATATTTTCATCAGAAGGTACGTGTCGGGACATAAAACCTGGTTCTACTTTAGTTTTCTTCATTGCCAGATATAAGTTACTAATTATAAAGTGTGAGATTTTTTGTATGTCATCTGCCTCAAGATGTGTGCTGGCAATAAGATAAAAACTTTTTGCATCGATTACTTCAATATATAAACTATTTGAAGCATCATATTTGCTGATTCTTCCTGTGACAAAATAATCGGGTTTGAACCTGGCCAGGAAGGCTGTCTGAGATTTATTATCTATGCAATACTGGGTTGCAGCCATTGGATATACATATAGATCATCGGTTTTTTTATTTGAGATTAGTTGTACAAGTTCCTGATTAAGTGCTAATGGATCCTGACTGCTGTGAGATATTGTAAATGGAAATAAAGCAATAGTGCTGCCTGGAACATTATCTTGATTTTCTTTTATCTTGAATACTTGCCCACTGAATCGATAACCTTTTCTATATATGGTTTCAATGCAACGGTTGTAGCCAATTCTTTCAAAAATACATCTTAATGAATAGATGCATCGTGTAAGGGATTCGTCACTTACAATTACATTTTTCCATACAGATTCGATGATCGCATCTTTGGATACAACATTTCCCGCCGATTCAAGCAATACAAATAATACACCGAGTTCTTTCGGCGGGATGTAAAATTCCTCATTCCCTTTTGTAAGAATGCCATCTTCTGTAAGTATGATTCCATCAGGGAAATGATATGAGAACTTATTTTCTAAATCCATTAGCTCACCTCTATTAAGTTTGTGGTTTTTGGCATCCTGCATGAGTAACAGATATAACTGATATTCATATATTTCATTTAATATTTCTTTTTACTAAATTCATCATGATTGTTTAAGTTAATTTATATTAGCTTGATGTGATTGTAATCTGAAATATTCTTAATTAATGATTTGTTAATCATGTAAGTATATAACCAATTGAAAATAATCGATAAAGTTATGATTATCACATTTCTTAATTTAATGTGATTGTTCATTTAAGATAAAATGATAGGCTGTGAGGAATAGCTATGCGTCGACTTACAATCTGGTGTGAAAGAATTATTGCAAGAGTAATTTTATTTATTAGCAACTATTATGTTTATGTGCTCTATTAAATATCTCTGTGCGAACCAGCGTTTATTTTTACACCATTATTGTCATAGTGGAGTGCGGAAGGGTTTTTTAATGACGGATGTAATTTGAATGGGGGAGGGGATTACCGCATAAACTGTCAGGGATGAAGATGGATATAAGAATATATAAAGATTATATTCCAATGCCTGAAATGTTACATTTGTTGTTTGGACTTTTAATTACAGATGCATCATCAAGTTGTTTTGTTACCTTGCGCAATACATAATTGCTCTATTGCCAATGCTTAAAAGAAAATCATGATTGTTCTGTTTTTGAACATTATAGCTTATCATTTTTCCCGGAAATATATAAAAATCAGGCAGGAGTTGTGCAAGATTATCGTCTGAAATTTGATCGATAATATCAAATTTATTTATTTTGGTAGAGGTAAGATGCAAAGTGTCATAATTTTCGATCCACGTATATTCAATATCTCGGCGAAATGATTTATAAGTGTTCGTGTTTTGTTTCCAGGTACCGCTAAGTGCAACAGTTCCTGTCTTTTTATTTTTATTATACATAAAGTCAATAGTGAGATTAGCCCTCCCTTGGTCATTAAATATAATCCAATTGGCCGTGCATTTCTCATTGTATACTATTTGTTCTTTGGAATAATGATAGGCAATAAAAAAAATGAAGCCACTGAGAAAGCATAAAATAATAAACAGCATTTTTTTATAACGAATCATGGTTAACTCCGCGATACGATAGAGTTAAACAGTCTGCAACTGTGTTATTACTATGGTTCTTTTTGCATGCCATAACAATCAATCCGGGAGATGACTTATCGAGAGGGAAATATAGCCAGGGGTATTTTTTACAATCAATTCCAGATCCTAATATACGGTTCTTATATTTATCGAGATCTTTCAGCCCATCAATGCTATCTTCTGTAACATTGAAATGACAACCATTTATTTGTGCAACAGTTTTGTAATCTTTAAAGAATGATTTGGGTTGACTATTGTGCCAGAGAAAAAATGCGGTAAGCAAACCTACGGCAAATGCACTTAGCATGGGTAAATAATTTTTAGATAGCCTGACTATATTTCTGAGATAATTATCTGGATGAGCACTTGTCTCTTTAAACTCATCTTTAACGTTCAAGCATTGGGGAGATATGGTCTTTTGTGCATCTGCAGAAGGGATTATTACATGGTTTTCTATGTTTATATCATTACTGAGCTTAAAACCTTTTCTCGGCACGGTTGCAATAAGCGAATGGTTGGTTTCACCAACCGTGCGAAACCCGCGTCTGATAATCGATATATTTTGATATAACGTGTTGACCGGTACTCGCATGCCTTCTTCTTCCCAGACTCTGGAGAAAAAATCCTGTTGTGCAACCACATCAGGAAAGGCTTCAAGTAGCAGCGATAAGCACCTGCTTGCTGGCGTTGTCAGAACGGCGTTAAGCTCGGCGTCATGTACCGAAATTAATTTTCTGTGCTCTGGCCAGAACTCAATATTATCGTTAATAATCCAGTACATACGTCAATGAAACATAAAATTAAGTAAATTGAAATTATATAGTTTGATAAGTATATTAGTATTCATGGAATAAATATATATTAATTTTATATTTATCATGCAAACTATAGTTATAGCATATCAATGCAACTTAAAGTTCCATGTGAATTAACAAATTTAACACTCTTAACCGTTGTCTTTATGCCTTCTTCTCGCAATATCTTTTCATTTTTGCGGTAGCGCGTAAGGTGACATAATTAAATAAGCGCTCAAATAAACTGAATTAAAAGTTCATGTGATAAAATACGGGCATCTTTATAAGTGCCCGTATATACAATGCTTATTATTATCGACAGTTATGTTTCAGTGCTGAACGGAGTGTGAACGGATAAATAATTCGTTTATTTTACCACCCATCCTTTTTTCAATTCTTTGCTTGTAGGCGTAGATGCTACGGATATCCATATCAAGAACCTCTGCAATCTGATATGGATTATAACCAGAAACCATATGTCCCATAATGGTGAATTCCATTTGAGTTAACGTATTGCCTCTGGTAAATGACAAATAACGACCAATGAATAGTTGCCTGATCTTTTCGTTGGCAATATCCAGGCCATCATCATTATATATAATGGCTGATATCGCGGAGTTGTGTTTCCTCCAGTAATTAGCAAGAGATTGCATATTTCGATCGCTTACTAACACTATTCCCATCTCAGTACTCGTAAGATAGTCGATCCAGTCACTCTCTAAAAAAAGGCGTAAAAAGCTTACTGAAAAATCTACAAAAATATATCCGCTTAATCGAGCGTTGTGGTTTTTACTTAATATACCTTCAACCACGCCACGATTAAAATACGAACTCTCTTCGGGCCACATACAAAAACATGCATTTGCACAATACTGCAAACGTGGTGATTTTTCTGGCATTATTTGGCAATGCATTGAGCAACTATTGCATGTAAGACTTTTATAGCGACTACAAAGCCTCATGTTAATAACCTCCCTATTCATAGATAATTGCATAATTTCATTGGTTATTGATGATGTCAATACACTCTGATTTAGTAAGCTTTTTATGAAAAATTGTGTTTAATCCGTATTTGTCATTATTCTTAATGGTATATTTAAGCGTGCATCATTAAGCTTTAAATGTGATTGGATTTCACTCAGTTAATCATATTGCCCTTATTGCAAATCAGACAAGTGCCTAATGTATTAAGAATATCTATACTGCAAATTGTTTTCGAATGACCAGAAGATATCTTGTAAATCTAAGTGATGCATCTTAAATAGTCTTAATTAAGATGTTCAGATTTTTATTTAGGATAACAGCTTGATAATGCTCGTTTAAGTTATGGAGCGTTTGGGGAGTGTGAACAAAGCAAGATGTGCATTGTAAGAATTGGAATGGTTCAAAATAGTGGTTATTTTGAACCATTCACATCAGTGATTAGCTAAAGAACATTACCGATACGCACAGGATACCGACGATCAACGTAATTAGATTTCCGATGGAACGCCAGGGCTTAAGTGCCGGGATGAGATATGTTGACAGCGTTGGCATGATAAAAAGAATCATGGCAATAAGTGGACCACTGATCGCATAAATCATCGAAATTGCATTAGGGTTGATGCAGCAAACGATGAAAGTAATCAGTGATACTAACATAATTGACAGCGCGCGGTTAAATGCACGGCTTTTTTTAACCCCTGCCTGCTGTAGCGTTGTTTTGACTAATTCCGTTGCACCTTCAATAACACCAAAGTAGGTACCTAAAAATGATTTAGACATTGCTACAACCGCGACAATTATTCCCGAAATCGACAACCATGTAGGGGCATTTGGCAGCATAGAAAGTGCCGATAAAATGGTAACACCCTCTTCTTTAGCTGTTTCAATATAAGATGGTGGTATTGATAACAGGCAGCTAAAGACGAAGAAAAGCACGCTCACACAAATGATGAGATAAGCGATTTTCATAATTTTTTTGCATTTATCCATAGCGTGTTCGCCATATTTTTCACGTCTATCAATAGCAAACGTAGAAATAATGGGCGTATGGCTAAAGGCGAAAACCATCACGGGAATCGATATCCATATCTGGTGAAGGGTATTCTGATTGAACTCTACTTGGGTAGTTAATAGAGCTGGTTGCCAGCTACCGACGAGGTAGAAAGAAAGAAATAAGAAATAGGCAATTAGTGGAAACACCAAAAATCCCATTACCCGAATTGTGGCATGGCGCCCCATCAGAAAAATGAGATTCAGAATTAACACAACACCCAGACTCACCAGCATACGAATGCGTAGGTCGATGACCATATGCTTTGCCAGCTGTTCTGTCAGCGAATTGGTGATCGCCACTGCATATATCAACACGACGACAAAAAAAGCAATGAAGTAAAGAGTGGTAATCAGATTGCCGATCTTCTTGCCATAGTAATGAGTTACTGCGCCAGTAATCCCTTCGCCTGCGGATGTTTTTGAAGAAAGGATGAACTGGCACAGGGCCTTATGTGGCCAATATGTTAAAGGCCATGCGACCATTGCTGTAATAAACAGGACTACCGCTCCCGCTGAACCTAGCTGAATAGGGAGAAAGAGCGTGCCTGCGCCAACGGCTGTGCCGTAAAGTGCGAAGCTCCAGAGAGTTTCTTCTTTTGACCAAATTCTAGACATTATTTGAACGTATCATCTACAAATTAAGAAAAATGGAGGGCAATTTACCATAAACCAGGTCAAATATGGGAGATTAACGCTATATCACCTCATGGATTCATAGGTTAGTAGATGCAAACCTTGCGTGCCAGTTGGGTATCCATCCCTCATTCCGGTGAATTTCCTTTGTGATAAAAATCACTATTCTTAAACATTTAAAATAATTTTTATTAACAATCATTTACTATTGCGCTGTTAATCTGTGCGAGGTTGTGATGAAAGACGTTGTGATTGTCGGTGCGTTACGAACACCTATCGGCTGCTTTCGTGGGGCGTTGGCTGGCCATTCTGCCGTAGAACTTGGTAGCCTGGTCGTGAAAGCGTTATTAGAACGCACTGGCGTTGCTGCACATGCGGTGGATGAAGTGATTCTGGGGCAGGTTCTGACCGCAGGGGCTGGGCAGAATCCAGCACGGCAATCGGCCATTAAAGGTGGTCTACCCAACAGTGTTTCGGCAATTACGATTAATGATGTTTGTGGTTCCGGGTTAAAAGCACTGCATCTTGCCACACAAGCGATCCAGTGTGGCGAGGCTGATATTGTCATCGCCGGTGGTCAGGAAAACATGAGTCGCGCACCACATGTCCTGACTGATAGCCGTACCGGAGCACAGCTTGGCGATAGCCAACTGGTTGATAGTCTGGTGCATGATGGCTTATGGGACGCGTTCAATGATTACCATATTGGTGTCACTGCCGAAAATCTGGCGCGTGAATATGGCATCAGCCGTCAATTACAAGATGCCTATGCACTTAGTTCACAACAAAAAGCGCGGGCGGCCATTGACGCTGGACGATTCAACGATGAGATTGTCCCGGTAAGAACGCAAAACAATGGGCAGCTGCTGATTGTTGATACCGATGAACAGCCGCGTACGGATGCCAGTGCAGAAGGGCTGGCTAGCTTAAACCCATCATTTGATAGCCACGGTTCTGTTACTGCGGGTAATGCTTCATCTATTAATGATGGTGCTGCTGCAGTAATGATGATGAGCGAAGCCAAAGCGCGAGCATTGAATTTACCCGTGCTGGCACGTATTCGCGCCTTTGCCAGTGTTGGTGTCGATCCTGCGCTGATGGGGATTGCTCCGGTATATGCGACTCGCCGTTGCCTTGAGCGTGTGGGCTGGCAGCTTTCTGATGTCGATCTTATTGAGGCTAATGAAGCGTTTGCCGCGCAGGCGCTTTCTGTTGGCAAAATGCTCGAATGGGATGAACGTAGGGTCAATGTTAACGGTGGCGCAATTGCGTTGGGTCACCCGATTGGCGCATCCGGTTGCCGTATTCTGGTTTCTTTGGTCCATGAAATGGTAAAACGCAACGCGCGTAAAGGGCTGGCTACACTTTGTATTGGCGGTGGTCAGGGCGTGGCGTTAACTATTGAACGTGACGACCCGATCTAAATTCCTTTCTATTCGTTAAACATCTGCCGCCATCAAGCCATTTCATGATGATGGTTGGCACGTCTGCGCGCATACTCCATAGACGCTGAGTTTTGCCTTCACCTGACTTATTCGTGATCGACGCGACACTTTTCTCAATCCCTTATCTAAAAATGAAACAATGTTTTATTTTTGATTGAAAAGCGCACTGTGCAGGCATATCATCCTTTAAAGAATAAAACGAAACGATGTTTCACAATCGTTGTAATTTTACAGTTCAATGATTATCGGAGGTTGATGTGGACGTAAGACAGAGCATCCACAGTGCGCATGCAAAAACGCTGGATACACAGGGGCTGCGCAATGAATTTTTGGTTGAAAAGGTATTCGTCGCGGATGAGTACACGATGGTTTACAGCCACATTGACCGCATTATTGTTGGCGGCATTATGCCGGTAGCAAAAACGGTTTCTGTTGGCGGGGAAGTTGGAAAACAACTGGGCGTGAGCTACTTCCTGGAGCGTCGCGAGCTGGGCGTTATTAATATTGGCGGCGCTGGTACGATTACCGTCGATGGTCAATGCTACGAAATCGGTCACCGCGACGCTCTCTATGTTGGCAAAGGTGCAAAAGAAGTGGTCTTTGCCAGCATTGATAGTGCCACTCCGGCGAAGTTTTATTACAACTGCGCACCTGCTCATACGACGTATCCCACTAAAAAAGTGACCCCGGCTGAAGTCGCTCCGGTTACGCTGGGCGATAACATCACCAGTAATCGTCGCACAATTAACAAATATTTTGTGCCAGATGTGCTGGAAACCTGCCAGTTGAGCATGGGGCTAACGGAGCTGGCTCCGGGAAACCTGTGGAATACCATGCCATGCCACACCCACGAGCGTCGGATGGAAGTTTACTTCTATTTCAACATGGATGATGACGCCTGCGTTTTCCACATGATGGGGCAACCGCAAGAAACGCGTCACATTGTGATGCATAACGAGCAGGCAGTCATTTCCCCGAGTTGGTCTATCCACTCCGGCGTAGGGACCAAAGCTTATACCTTTATCTGGGGCATGGTCGGTGAAAACCAGGTCTTCGATGATATGGACCACGTTGCCGTTAAAGATCTGCGCTAGTTGCGGGCAAAATGAATAAGGTATTATCATGATTTTAAAAGAATTTTCTCTTGATGGTAAAGTCGCGGTAGTCACTGGCTGTGACACTGGACTGGGGCAGGGGATGGCGCTGGGACTGGCGCAAGCGGGCTGTGATATCGTCGGCATTAATATCGTTGAACCGACAGAAACCATTGAACAGGTCACGGCGCTGGGGCGTCGTTTTTTAAGCCTGAACGCCGATCTACGTCAGATTGATGGCATTCCTGCACTGCTGGATCGTGCAGTAGCAGAGTTCGGCCATATTGATATCCTGGTCAATAACGCCGGATTGATTCGCCGTGAAGATGCACTCGATTTCAGTGAAAAAGACTGGGACGATGTGATGAACCTGAACATCAAAAGTGTATTCTTCATGTCTCAGGCGGCGGCGAAACACTTCATCGCACAGGGCAACGGTGGCAAGATTATCAATATCGCATCCATGCTCTCATTCCAGGGCGGGATCCGCGTACCTTCGTATACCGCATCAAAAAGCGGCGTGATGGGCGTGACCCGTCTGATGGCGAACGAATGGGCAAAACATAACATCAACGTTAATGCGATTGCTCCGGGCTATATGGCGACCAACAATACCCAACAACTGCGGGCTGATGAACAGCGTAGTGCGGAAATTCTTGACCGCATCCCGGCAGGGCGTTGGGGATTGCCGAGCGATCTGATGGGGCCGGTGGTATTCCTTGCCTCGAGTGCTTCAGACTATGTGAATGGTTATACCATCGCCGTAGATGGCGGCTGGCTGGCGCGTTAAGTTATTCAATTCACTTTTATGGCCCTGCCGTATGGCAGGGTTTTTTATACCTGCAGATCATCATAATCCATATCTCGGTTATGAAATAATCCATATCAATTATCAATTAATAAATTTTATGAGTTTTATCTGCTTTAAAATTATGTAGTTAATAATAACGTCAATAATTTTACTTAATTTTAAAATTGGAATATCCATCACATAACCGCATGTCGTAGCAATTTAATCCATATTTATGCTAATTCCGACCTGACACCTGTATGAGTTGTTCACGTATTTTTTCACTATGTCTTATTCTCTGCTGGCAGGAAAAAATGGTGACTATCAATACGGAATCTGCTTTAACGCCGCGTCCTCTGCGAGATACGCGTCGTATGAATATGTTTGTTTCGGTAGCTGCTGCGGTCGCAGGATTGTTATTTGGTCTTGATATCGGGGTTATCGCCGGAGCGTTGCCGTTCATTACCGATCACTTTGTGCTAACCAGTCGATTACAGGAATGGGTGGTCAGTAGCATGATGCTCGGCGCGGCAATTGGTGCACTGTTCAATGGTTGGCTGTCGTTCCGCCTAGGGCGTAAATACAGTCTGATGGCAGGGGCTATCCTGTTTGTGCTCGGTTCGATAGGGTCGGCTTTTGCGACCAGCGTAGAAATGTTAATCGCCGCTCGTGTGGTGCTTGGTATTGCCGTGGGGATTGCTTCTTATACAGCTCCACTATACCTCTCTGAAATGGCGAGTGAAAACGTACGTGGCAAGATGATCAGTATGTACCAGTTGATGGTAACGCTGGGCATCGTGCTGGCGTTTTTATCCGACACGGCATTCAGCTATAGCGGTAACTGGCGTGCAATGTTAGGTGTTCTTGCCTTACCGGCAGTCCTGCTGATTATTCTGGTTGTTTTCCTGCCAAATAGCCCGCGCTGGCTGGCGGAGAAAGGGCGTCATATCGAGGCGGAAGAAGTGCTGCGTATGCTGCGCGATACATCAGAAAAAGCGCGAGAAGAACTTAACGAAATTCGTGAAAGCCTGAAATTAAAACAGGGCGGTTGGGCGCTGTTTAAAATCAACCGTAACGTCCGTCGCGCGGTGTTCCTCGGTATGTTGTTGCAGGCGATGCAACAATTTACCGGTATGAACATCATCATGTACTACGCGCCGCGTATCTTCAAAATGGCGGGCTTTACGACGACCGAACAGCAGATGATTGCGACTCTGGTCGTGGGGCTAACCTTTATGTTTGCTACTTTTATTGCGGTGTTTACGGTAGATAAAGCCGGGCGTAAACCGGCACTGAAAATTGGTTTCAGCGTGATGGCGTTAGGCACTCTGGTGCTGGGCTATTGCCTGATGCAGTTTGATAACGGTACGGCTTCCAGTGGTTTGTCCTGGCTCTCTGTTGGCATGACGATGATGTGTATTGCCGGTTATGCGATGAGCGCCGCGCCAGTGGTGTGGATCCTGTGCTCTGAAATTCAGCCGCTGAAATGCCGCGATTTTGGTATTACCTGTTCGACCACCACGAACTGGGTGTCGAACATGATTATCGGCGCGACCTTCCTGACGCTGCTCGACAGCATTGGTGCTGCCGGTACGTTCTGGCTCTACACCGCGCTGAACATTGCGTTTGTGGGCATTACCTTCTGGCTCATTCCGGAAACCAAGAATGTCACGCTGGAGCATATCGAACGTAAACTGATGGCAGGCGAGAAATTGAGAAATATCGGCATCTGATGTCTCTGGCCGGATGTGCTGTACATCTGGCCTTTTTTTCGCTAATAGAGATCGGGGGCCAGGCCGTTGAGTTCCTTATTCAGCCTTGCTGCATTAACTCACTAGTCAGGAGAAAGGAATGAAAACAATTGGTCTGCTAGGGGGGATGAGCTGGGAATCCACTATTCCTTACTATCGTCTGATAAATGAAGGCATTAAACAGCGACTTGGTGGGCTTCACTCTGCGCAAGTGCTGCTACATAGCGTTGATTTTCATGAAATAGAAGAGTGTCAACGTCGCGGGGAGTGGGATAAAGCAGGAGAAATTCTGGCTGAAGCGGCACTTGGCTTACAGCGGGCGGGGGCTGAAGGCATTGTGTTATGTACCAATACGATGCACAAAGTAGCGGATGCTATCGAATCCCGTTGTTCACTGCCTTTCTTACATATTGCGGATGCCACTGGACGTGCAATTACCCGTGCCGGAATAACTCGTGTGGCGCTGCTGGGGACACGCTACACCATGGAACAGGATTTTTATCGTGGGCGACTGGCGGCGCAATTTTCCATCGACTGTCTGATCCCTGAAGCGGATGAACGGGCGAAAATTAACCAGATTATTTTTGAAGAACTGTGTCTGGGGCATTTTAGCGAAACATCACGCACTTATTATGTGCAAGTGATTGCTCGCCTCGCAGAACAGGGCGCGCAGGGTGTCATTTTTGGCTGTACGGAAATTGGTTTGCTGGTGCCAGAAGAGCGCAGTGTTCTGCCTGTGTTTGATACTGCGGCTATTCATGCCGAGGATGCAGTAGCCTTTATGCTGTCGTAATTCACTACAAAATAGCCTCAAGAGCGGCAACCAGTTTTGGTAAACCGGTTTGTAAATGCTTGCTGAATGCCTGCACCAGTGCTGATGACGGACGATGTAGAGGGCGAATCAGGCTGACGGTGAAGGGAACCGCAATACTAAATCGCCGCACCACTAACCCACTTGCCGCATAATCCAGAGCGGTGAGTGGGTTAACTACCGAAACTCCCGCTCCCGCCCGTACCATCGCGCAGACTGACGCGGCGCTGTGGGTTTCTACTATCATGCGTCGTTTAACCTGATTCTCACTAAACAACTGATCCAACAGCTGGCGATAGCTGTCAGTACGGGAAAGGCTGATGTAGTTCTCACCGTGAAAATCTTCCGGTGTTAATACCTTTTTTACCGCCAGCGGATGGCCCGGCGGTAAAACACACACTTCGTCTAAAGACAGTAATTCGGTGCGTTCCGTACCCGCAGGCGTATGCAGCGTTTCGGTGAGCCCTAGATCATGACGCTGTGCCGAAAGCCACTCTTCAAGTAGCGGTGATTCCTGCGGGACAATGTTTAAGCTGACTTCAGGATAACGGGCCAGAAACGGTTGTAGCAGCGGCGGCAAAAAAGACTGCGAAAAGACCGGCAGGCAGGCAATAGACAGTTCTCCCTGGCGAAACTCGCGCAGACTTTCGGCGGCGCTGACGATGCGATCCAGCCCGTACCAGGAGCGCTGCACCTCTTCAAACAGACGCAGCCCTTGAACGGTAGGGTGTAATCGACCGCGTACGCGTTCAAACAGTTTCAACCCGATCACCTTTTCAAAGCGCGCCAGTTCGCGGCTGACGGTTGGCTGTGAAGTATGCAGCAGTTGTGCCGCCTCAGTCAGGCTTCCGGCGGTCATAACCGCATGAAAAATTTCAATATGACGTAAGTTAACGGCGGCCATTAGCATTCTCTCGCAATCCGGTAATCCATATCATTTTTGCATAGACTCGACACAAATCGATATTTTTTATTCTTTTTATGATGTGGCGTAATCATAAAAAAGCACTTATCTGGAGTTTGTTATGCCACATTCACTGTTCAGCACCGATACCGATCTCACCGCCGAAAATCTACTGCGTTTGCCCTCAGAATTTGGCTGCCCGGTGTGGGTTTACGATGCGCAAATTATTCGTCGGCAGATTGCAGCGCTGAAACAGTTTGATGTGGTGCGATTCGCGCAGAAAGCCTGTTCCAATATTCATATTTTGCGCTTAATGCGTGAGCAGGGTGTGAAAGTAGATTCCGTCTCATTGGGGGAAATCGAGCGTGCGCTGGCGGCGGGATATAATCCGCAAACGCATCCCGATGACATCGTCTTTACCGCGGATGTTATCGATCAGGCAACGCTTGAGCGCGTCAGTGAATTGCAAATTCCGGTGAATGCGGGGTCTGTTGATATGCTCGATCAACTGGGTCAGGTTTCGCCAGGACATCGGGTATGGCTGCGCGTTAACCCGGGGTTTGGTCACGGACACAGCCAAAAAACCAATACCGGTGGCGAAAATAGCAAGCACGGCATCTGGTATACCGATCTTCCGGCCGCGCTGGAAGTCATACAACGTCATCATATGCAATTGGTTGGCATTCACATGCACATCGGTTCTGGTGTTGATTATGCGCATCTGGAGCAGGTGTGTGGCGCGATGGTGCATCAGGTCATCGAATTCGGTCAGGATTTACAGGCTATTTCTGCGGGGGGCGGGCTTTCTGTTCCGTATCAGCAGGGAGAAGAGGCGGTTGATACTGAACATTATTATGGTCTGTGGCATGCTGCGCGTGAGCAAATCGCCCGCCATCTCGGTCACCCAGTGAAACTGGAAATCGAACCGGGCCGCTTCCTGGTAGCGCAGTCTGGTGTGTTAATTACCCAGGTGCGGAGCGTCAAACAAATGGGGAGTCGCCACTTTGTGCTGGTTGACGCTGGATTTAACGATCTGATGCGCCCGGCAATGTATGGCAGTTATCACCATATTAGCGCGCTGGCGGCTGATGGTCGCTCTCTTGAACATGCGCCAACGATGGAAACCGTTGTCGCAGGGCCATTATGTGAATCGGGCGATGTCTTTACCCAGCAGGAAGGGGGGAATGTCGAAACCCGTGCCTTACCGGAAGTGAAGGCTGGCGATTATCTGGTGCTGCATGATACCGGCGCATATGGTGCGTCAATGTCATCTAACTACAATAGTCGCCCACTGTTGCCAGAAGTTCTGTTTGATAATGGTCAGGCGCGGTTGATTCGCCGCCGCCAGACCATTGAGGAATTACTGGCGCTCGAGTTGCTTTAATCGCGGCTAGTCGCTGGCTGCGTTATGACTTGCATCCAGCGACGGTGTTGAAACTGAATGGCGACGTACCAGCGTAGGACTAAAAACGTTGGTGATTTCTGGCAGTGGGCGATTATCCGCCAGCGCCAATGCCAGTTCTGCAGCCTGGGTCGCCATTGTCACTATTGGGTAACGGACCGTGGTCAGCCGTGGGCGTACATAACGTGACACCAGCACATCATCAAAACCAATCAGCGAAATTTCACCTGGTACATCAATCCCATTGTCATTGAGCACGCCCATCGCGCCTGCCGCCATTGAGTCGTTATAACAAGCCACGGCGGTGAAATTTCTGCCTCTTCCCAACAGTTCTGTCATCGCCTGCTCGCCACCGCTTTCGTCCGGTTCGCCGAAAGTCACCAGCCGATCATTAGCCGGAATACCGCTTTCGGCAAGGGCATCGTAATACCCTCGCAGACGATCTTCGGCATCAGAAATAGAGTGGTTAGAGCAGAGATAACCAATGCGTGTATGACCCTGCTGAATTAAATGGCGCGTCGCCAGCCAGGCACCGTAGCGATCGTCCAGAGCGATACAACGACTCTCAAAACCCGGAAGGATCCGGTTGATTAACACCATGCCGGGTATTTGCTTCATCAATGAGGACAAATCGGCATCCGGGATCATTTTGGCATGGACGACCAGCGCGGCGCAGCGATGGCGAATCAACTGCTCAATGGCCTGGCGTTCTTTTTGTTCGTTGTGGTAACCGTTGCCAATTAATAAGAAATTACCGGTATGGTAAGCCACCTGTTCGACCGCTTTCACCATTGCACCGAAAAACGGATCGGAAACATCACCAACGACCAGGCCAACCGTTTCAGTGGTCTGTTGCGCCAACGCGCGGGCGTTAGCGTTCGGGTGATAACTCAGAGATTCCATTGCGCTATGCACAGCCAGACGAGAAGCTTCGCTGGCTTTTGGAGAGTTATTAATGACGCGGGAAACGGTGGCGACTGAAACGCCTGCCAGTCGGGCTACATCCTTAATGGTCGCCATGAAAATACCTTTGTGGGTAAACGCTTACATTCTGCCAGTGTTACGGAAAACGCCCGTTGGTTCAAGGGGCGTTGTGATTTCAGCGTGGGAAGTGTGCGCGAAGCGAGAATACGTAAGGAAAAAAAGAGATTGCAAACCTTTGGTTACACTTTGCGAAACGCTGTTGCGATTGACTGCTGGTGGCATTTGTCTACAGGTTGATAAAGTGGTGATCCCAGAGGTATTGATAGGTGAAGTCAACTTCGGGTTGAGCACATGAATTACACCAGCCTGCGCAGATGCGCAGGTTTTTTTTGCCTGTCGCAAATCTGTAACAGTAACCGACAATTTACACACCTCGTTGCATTTCCCTTCATTCCTTTGCTTTTTCTCGCTGGCGAAGCGTCGTCGTGCGGACCACAATCAAGATCCCAGAGGTATTGATTGGTGAGATTATTCGGTACGCTCTTCGTACCCTGTCTCTTGCACCAACCTGCGCGGATGCGCAGGTTTTTTTTCGCACCGACTTTACTGTCGCTCGAGCCCTTCATCTCGTGTAATCTCACCGCATTCGCATTTAATGAATAATGAGCAAAGGGAGTTGAAATGCTTTTTAGCTTTTTTCGAAATTTGTGCCTTGCTCTGTACCGCGTTCGCGTGACAGGTGACACCCAGGCGCTGAAGGGCGAGCGCGTTCTTATCACGCCCAATCACGTCTCTTTTATTGATGGCATTCTGTTGGCGCTATTTTTACCCGTTCGCCCAGTGTTTGCTGTTTACACCTCCATCAGCCAGCAGTGGTATATGCGTTGGTTGAAATCATTTATCGACTTCGTTCCTCTCGATCCGACACAGCCGATGGCAATCAAACATCTGGTTCGTTTGGTGGAACAAGGCCGTCCAGTAGTGATTTTCCCTGAGGGGCGCATCACGACCACCGGTTCGCTGATGAAAATTTACGATGGCGCCGGTTTTGTGGCGGCGAAGTCAGGCGCGACGGTTATTCCGGTGCGAATTGAAGGGGCGGAGCTTACGCACTTCAGTCGCTTGAAAGGTCTGGTTAAACGGCGCTTGTTCCCGCAAATTCATCTGCATATTTTGCCTCCCACGCAGGTGCCGATGCCAGATGCACCGCGCGCCCGTGACCGCCGTAAAATCGCGGGGGAAATGCTGCACCAAATTATGATGGAAGCGCGTATGGCGGTACGCCCACGTGAAACGCTGTACGAATCACTACTGAGCGCAATGTACCGTTTTGGGGCCAGGAAAAAGTGTGTCGAAGACGTCAACTTTACCCCAGATACCTATCGCAAGTTGCTCACTAAAACACTGTTTGTTGGTCGCATCCTCGAAAAATATAGCGTTGAAGGGGAAAGAATCGGCTTAATGCTGCCCAATGCAGGCATCAGTGCGGCAGTGATTTTTGGGGCCATCGCCCGTCGCCGTATTCCGGCAATGATGAACTACACCGCCGGGGTAAAAGGGCTGACCAGCGCCATTACGGCGGCTGAAATCAAAACTATCTTCACTTCTCGTCAGTTCCTCGACAAAGGCAAACTCTGGCATCTGCCGGAGCAGCTGACTCAGGTACGCTGGGTGTATCTGGAAGATTTAAAAGCGGATGTCACCACTGCCGACAAAGTGTGGATCTTCGCCCATCTGTTGATGCCGCGTCTGGCACAGGTAAAACAGCAACCAGAAGAAGAGGCGCTGATCCTCTTTACCTCCGGTTCTGAAGGCCATCCGAAAGGCGTCGTCCATAGCCATAAAAGCATTCTGGCGAACGTCGAGCAGATTAAAACGATTGCCGATTTCACCACCAACGATCGCTTTATGTCGGCGTTACCGCTGTTTCACTCCTTTGGTTTAACTGTTGGCCTGTTTACGCCCCTGCTGACGGGCGCAGAAGTCTTCCTTTACCCCAGTCCATTGCATTACCGCATTGTGCCTGAACTGGTGTACGACCGCAGTTGTACGGTGCTTTTCGGTACTTCGACCTTCCTTGGTCATTACGCGCGCTTCGCCAACCCGTATGACTTCTATCGTCTACGCTATGTGGTGGCTGGCGCGGAGAAACTACAAGAAAGCACCAAACGACTTTGGCAGGATAAATTTGGCCTGCGTATTCTTGAAGGCTACGGCGTGACTGAATGCGCGCCAGTGGTGTCCATCAACGTACCGATGGCAGCGAAACCTGGCACCGTCGGGCGTATTTTGCCGGGGATGGATGCACGTCTGCTGGCGGTTCCGGGTATTGAAGAAGGTGGTCGCCTGCAACTAAAAGGGCCGAACATAATGAACGGCTACCTGCGGGTGGAGAAACCAGGCGTGCTGGAAGTGCCAACGGCTGAGAACATCCATGGTGAAATGGAGCGCGGCTGGTATGACACTGGCGATATTGTGCGGTTTGATGAACAGGGATTTGTGCAGATTCAGGGGCGGGCAAAACGCTTCGCCAAAATTGCCGGAGAGATGGTTTCACTGGAAATGGTGGAACAACTGGCACTTGGTGTTTCGCCAGATAAAGTCCATGCCACCGCGATTAAGAGCGACGCCAGTAAAGGCGAGGCGCTGGTATTGTTCACTACAGACAGCGAACTGACGCGCGATAAACTACAGCAATACGCCCGCGAGCACGGCGTACCGGAACTTGCCGTACCGCGTGACATTCGCTATCTGAAGCAGATGCCATTACTGGGCAGCGGCAAGCCTGACTTTGTCACGTTGAAAAGTTGGGTAGACGAAGCGGAAAAACACGATGAGTGAGTCAGTGCACACTAACACTTCGCTATGGTCGAAGGGAATGAAAGCAGTTATTGCCGCGCAGTTTCTCTCTGCGTTTGGCGATAACGCGCTGCTGTTTGCCACTCTGGCGCTACTGAAAGCTCAGTTCTACCCGGACTGGAGTCAGCCAATCCTGCAAATGGTGTTTGTGGGCGCTTACATTCTTTTTGCGCCATTTGTCGGTCAAGTGGCGGATAGCTTTGCGAAAGGCCGGGTAATGATGTTTGCCAACGGCCTTAAGTTGCTGGGGGCTGCCAGTATCTGTTTTGGCATTAATCCGTTTCTCGGTTATACGCTGGTGGGCGTCGGTGCAGCGGCTTATTCTCCGGCGAAATACGGTATTCTTGGCGAGTTAACAACCGGTAATCAGTTAGTGAAGGCTAACGGCTTGATGGAAGCCTCCACTATTGCGGCGATTTTGCTCGGCTCCGTAGCCGGTGGCGTGCTGGCGGACTGGCATGTTCTTGCCGCGCTGGCGGCCTGTGCGCTGGCTTATGCTGGCGCGGTAGCTGCAAATCTCTATATTCCGAAACTGGCGGCGGCGCGTCCGGGACAGTCGTGGAATCTCATCAACATGGCCCGCAGCTTTATCTCTGCTTGCGCCGTATTATGGCACAACGGTCAAACACGATTTTCGCTGGTGGGAACCAGTTTATTCTGGGGCGCGGGTGTCACGTTGCGTTTCCTGTTGGTGCTGTGGGTGCCGGTGGCGCTGGGCATTACCGATAACGCGACCCCGACCTACCTCAACGCGATGGTAGCGATTGGCATCGTGGTTGGTGCGGGGGCGGCAGCAAAACTGGTCACCCTGGAAACCGTATCACGCTGCATGCCAGCCGGCATTTTGATTGGCGTGGTGGTGCTGATTTTCTCCCTGCAACACGAACTGCTGCCAGCCTATGCCTTGTTGATGTTGATTGGCGTACTTGGAGGCTTTTTTGTGGTACCGCTCAATGCATTATTACAGGAGCGAGGCAAAAAAAGCGTCGGGGCGGGGAATGCGATTGCAGTACAGAATCTCGGCGAAAACAGCGCCATGCTGCTGATGTTGGGAATTTACTCGCTGGCAGTAATGGTAGGCATCCCAGTCGTGCCCATAGGCATTGGCTTTGGTGCGCTGTTTGCGCTGGCAATAACGGCGCTGTGGATCTGGCAACGCCGTCATTAATCTTTTGCCAGATGGCACATTCAGCCATCTGGCGAAGGTCACATTCCCGAAGGGTGCATACCTTTCGGATACTTCACGCTGTAAGAGAATGGCAGACTCACGTTCTCTTTGCCTGACAGTTTCAGCGTCCAGGTCAGTTCACCCGTTTTTGCATCAAACTGCGCCTGCCCGTACTGCATTTTTTCTACCGTAATATCACTATTAGCACTGACTGGGATCTGGTCGAGCAGAGTAATATCCACCGCTTCGCCGTAGCTGTTCTTCACATTAAGGGTGTAACTGAAGTTACGTATTGCGCTGTCATTAAAGATAGATAACGCATTCTCTTTTTTGAGTGCGGCTTTACGCTGAATAATCAACTTAGGATCGCGGTTAAGCTGAATATCCAGCGACTTGCCATCTTCCGGCGGCTGTAAATAACCCACGCCGGTACGGTTATTGCCAAAGAAGATCTGACTTTCGCCGGGGATTAAATTTAACTGTTCCCACTCTTTAATTTGCACCTGGAGCCAGGCGTCATTACTGATCTTTGGAATAGCAAAGAAGCGATATTTACCGTTGACTGACTCTTCCTTAATGACCACCGTGCGCGCGGTATTATCGCTGTCGATTTGCCACGGCAGCGAAAGTGCATAGCGAACATTTTGCGCGATGAAACTTTCTGGTTGCGGTGAAACGGGCGCTGCCGATGCCGCATACATGCGCCCGGCTCGTTGCTCCCTTGTTTTTTGCATCTCTGCCCCCAGGGCTTTCTGCAATTCTGAGGCATCCTGGTCAGACGAATTTTCCGAACGCTGTTTCATCACAGGTGATGCTGAAAGCGAGCCGTTTACACTTCCATACTCCGGAACATCCACATACTGGGGTTCCAGTTGCGGCAAGGTGAGGTGAGTATCAGGTTCATTGGTCGAGAGCACGAGATTAACGTTTTTCCATGTAAGCCCGGTGTACTGGCGAATATTAGCCTTGTAAACCAGACGCAGCGGCTGGTTTATGGCCGTGGCGTGAATATCATAGAGCGGCGTCCATGTAGCATCAGGGGTCATATAACGCACCACCGCTTTCGCAGTGACGGCTTTTGGGACATATACCTTAGCGATGATAACCTGCGGATCATTGGCAGCTTCTGAATCGCCGTTACTCATGCTCTCGCGTTGCTCCAGCTTTTCAATTTCCAGCTGGTTATCAGCAAGTTTCTGCGTCAGTTCATTGTCAACACGTAATAGCTCACCATTTTTCTCTTTCATCATCTGCAGATACTTGCCAACTTCGGCGGCACTTTTATTTGTTAATGTGCTATTTGCCTCTAATACCTTAATTTGAGCCGCGATATTGTCTTTCTCGGCGGTCAGTTTTGCCTGTTCCTGTCTGGCAGCTTTTAACTGTTGCTGAATATCTGACGGCAGCGTATTCGGTTGTGTTCCCTGTAACTCAATACGTGAGGAAAGCACAGTCACTCCGTTATCGATAGAGATGGCGATGCTGTCGTCGGTTACCGAATTGGCGATATTAGTGAAGATAATTTCGCTTTCTCCGGCTGGTAAATTAAGTGTCTCTTCACCTTGCAGGCTGGCACCATGCAGATAAACCGTGACGTCTTTCAGCGTTAACGGTTGGGTTAATTGCGCACCCCAAACGGAAGAAACGCAACCGACAAACAGCATAGCGAGAGGAAGTGGTCTTAGAATCAACATGGTTATCCTTAACAAGCATTGAAACGCGCGCTGGCGTTGACCGAAAGAGTCTATTGCGCTTTGTCAGGAGAGAGGCGGCGAAAAGTAGTGAATATATTCTGAAAAAGTTGTGACAAGAGATGCCTGGCGCAGAACGCCAGGCGGAAGATTTAAGGTGCCGGATAAGTATAAACCTGATGCACTGCTTCAATTTCTGACAACACGTCTTCGCTTAACTCCAGATGCAAACTTTCGACGTTAGTTTTCAGCTGTTCCATCGTTGTTGCGCCCAGCAGAGTGCTGGCAACAAACGGTTGACGACGCACAAAGGCCAGCGCCATCTGAGCAGGATCCAGACCATGACGTTTGGCGATATCAACATACGCCGCGACGGCTTTTTGCGTTTGCTCACCGCTGTAGCGAGTGAAGCGGCTAAAGAGTGTATTGCGCGCGCCAGCCGGTTTTGCGCCGTTGAGATATTTCCCGCTCAACGTGCCAAAACCAAGACACGAATAAGCCAGTAACTCGACGCCTTCATATTGGCTGACTTCCGCCAGACCCACTTCAAAGCTGCGATTTAACAAGCTGTAGGGGTTTTGAATGGTGACGATACGCGGCAGGTCGTGTTTATCCGCGAGATGTAAATAGCGCATTACGCCAAATGCGGTTTCATTCGACACGCCGATATAACGAATTTTCCCCGCGCGTTGGTACTCTGCCAGTGCGTCCAGCGTATCCAGCAGAGAGACCGCGGGTGCGGAATCAGTCCAGCTATAACCGAGCTTGCCAAAGCAATTGGTCGGGCGCTGTGGCCAGTGCACCTGATAGAGATCGAGATAATCAGTCTGCAGACGCTTGAGGCTGTCATGCAGAGCTTCGCGGATATTCTTCCTGTCCAGCGCCTGATCCGGGCGGATCCCCTTGTCATTATTACGCGACGGTCCGCTCACTTTGGAGGCGATAATTAACTTTTCGCGGTTGCCATGTTTTGCCAGCCAGTTACCGACATAGGTCTCGGTTAACCCCTGAGTTTCGGGGCGTGGCGGTACCGGGTACATCTCGGCAACGTCGATAAGGTTAATGCCCTGAGCAACGGCATAGTCGAGTTGTGCATGGGCGTCGGCTTCGCTGTTCTGTTCACCAAACGTCATCGTGCCAAGCCCCAGCGTGCTGACTTCCAGCGAGCTGTGGGGTATACGGTGATATTGCATAGCCGTTTCCTTTTTATAATCACGACATAAGGAATATAAAAATGGCAGAGGGAAGGGAAAAGGGAAAGAGAAAAATCTTAAGGCCAGCCGGATGCTGACCTTATTTTTTAACGTTCAATAATTTGCGAAACATCATCACGGTTTATTTGCATCGCGTTACCTTGCTGATCGTGATAACTCACCAGCCCGGTGTCATCATCAATTTCCGGTTTTCCATCTGTCAAAATCATACGGCCATCTTTGGTCGCCATGACGTAATCACTGGAACAGCCGGAAACGGCAAATGCCAGTCCGACTGCAGAAATTAATACTGCCCATTTTTTCATCCGGTCATCCTCACCTATTTTGCCCATTAATGATAATAGACTGTTTATAATCTGACGTTATACATCATGAAAGCAGGAAAATCTTAAACTGTGAGGAGGAGAGCTGGCCGAACGCTCTCCCGCAGGAGAGCGAACGGAATATCAGAGCGGATTCTTTTTGTTGCGAATCAGGTTGAGGCTTTCAACCGCAATAGAGAAGAACATCGCGAAGTAGATGTAACCTTTCGGTACGTGGATATCGAAACTTTCCAGAATCAGGGTAAAGCCCACCAGAATCAGGAAAGAGAGCGCCAGCATTTTTACCGAAGGGTGGCGTTCGACAAAATCACCAATCGAGCGCGCGGCGAACATCATCACGCCTACGGCAATTACCACTGCTGCCATCATTATGAATAAGTGATCTGACAGGCCCACAGCGGTAATCACCGAGTCGAGGCTGAAAATAATATCCAGCAGCATAATCTGCACGATAGCGCCGAGGAATGATGAAACGCGAGTTTTCAACCCTTCTTCTTCGCCTTCAATGGATTCGTGGATTTCCTTGCTGGCTTTCCAGATAAGGAACAGACCGCCGAGTAACAAAATTAAATCGCGAGCGGAAATTTCCTGACTGAATATTGTAAAAAGCGGATTCGTCAGACGTGTGACCCAGGCAATAGACGCCAGCAGCGCCAGACGCATGACCATCGCCGCTGCCAAACCCAGACGCCGCGCGTGGCCACGTTGTGCTGTAGGTAGTTTTGCCACCACCAGCGAGAGGAAAATAATATTATCGATCCCAAGAACGATCTCCAGCAGCGTCAGCGTACCGAGCGCAAGCCAGGCGTTAGGATCGGTTACCCATGCAAATAACATCAAACAAAGCCCTGCCAAAAAAATGAAGCGGTAATTATATGCCCGGAATGCGGCAGGTCAAAGCGATGGGTGCTGGATCAAAAAATGACGAGCCAATAGCGCACTGGTGAAATTCTTCTTTAAATAAAAGCCGCGTGGCAGTGTCAGAATCGGTTCACCCTGGGCGCCAATGGCTTCGGTGAGCGCTTTCGCATTCGCCGCTTTAGGTCTTATCTGTAAATATTCCCCGTGACGAGCGGTAATTCTTTCAACCTGACCAAGAACAATCATATCCATCAATTCTTCCCAGTCTTCGCGTAACTGCCGTTCCTCTTCGTCATTTGGACTCCACAGTAATGGTGACCCTACGCGCCGCTGCGCCAGAGGAATACTGCGCTCGCCTTCTACAGGTATCCACAGCACGCGTTTTAACTTGTGACGTACATGGCTGGTTTCCCAGGTGACGCCGCTATTGCCGGTTAAAGGCGCCACGCAAACGAAAGTGGTTTCCAGAGGACGGCCAAGGCTATCCACAGGAATCGTTTTTAGCTCTACGCCCAGGGCCGCAAAATCTTGTTCAGGTTTACTGCCCGCGCTGGCGCCAAGCCAAATTTCCAGCAACACGCCTATCCAGCCTTTATCGCGCTTTAAATTCTCCGGTGCAACCAGCCCGGCAAGTGCCGCCAGCTCACCCAATGTGTAACCGGAAAGTTGCTGTGCTTGCGCAAATAACTGCGCTTCAGTTTCTGGTGGAGAGAGCAATGGGCGAGGCTGGAGCATGGTGTTATACCTTGATTAAAAATTGAGCAGCAATTTTATACCGGATATACCAAGTGTAACTTTTTCCACGCGTGTTATTCAATTGCATGATTTATATTGCTTTTTAGGTTTCAGATAACCACGTTGCGCAACGTATGTGGAGGTTTTCCAAATCTGGTCACTGAAAATAAACAGGATCTTACACCATGTTATCCACAGAAAGCTGGGATAACTGTGAAAAACCCTCACTACTGTTTCCATTTACAGCCTTGACGTGCGACGAAACTCCAATTTTTAGTGATGCGGTGCTTAACTTATTGGCACATTCTGTGGATAAATACGACATTGGTTGATTTTTCACCACCTCGTATACAGTGAGTGTGATACAGGTCACGATTTTACCTGTTTGGTAGCGATTTAAGCACCTAGTTCATTGATTAGTAACTATTATTTTGTAATGCCTGAATCAGGGTTGTTCAGAATGCTCTGGGTTTTCCCGCAGTAATTCCGTACTTCTTCACAACTCTATCCACAGAAAAGGTGAATAAAAACGGTGATGTTCCCCCTCTGCTGTTTATAACTCTGCACTTAACTGTGAGTTATTCAATTGTTATTAGTGTGTAATGCCTTGCAGAGAGTGGTTTACCGCCTTCCAGGAGTATGAAACAATCATTCGCATATAAAGTTTTATTTTGAGGTAGTCCGGTGATTGATGACGATGGCTACCGCCCAAACGTAGGTATCGTGATTTGTAATCGTCAGGGGCAAGTAATGTGGGCCCGTCGATTTGGTCAGCACTCCTGGCAATTTCCGCAAGGCGGAATTAACCCCGGAGAATCCGCAGAACAGGCGATGTACCGTGAATTGTTTGAAGAAGTAGGATTAAGCCGCAAAGACGTTCGAATCCTTGCTTCAACGCGTAACTGGTTGCGCTACAAATTACCAAAACGTTTGGTGCGTTGGGACACGAAGCCGGTGTGTATCGGCCAAAAACAAAAATGGTTTCTCTTGCAGCTGGTGAGCGGCGATGCGGAAATCAATATGCAAACCAGCAGTACACCAGAGTTTGACGGCTGGCGTTGGGTAAGTTACTGGTATCCGGTCAGACAGGTGGTGTCATTTAAACGTGATGTCTACCGCAGGGTAATGAAAGAGTTTGCGAGTGTTGTGATGGCGCTACAGGACAATACGCCTAAACCACAAAACGCATCTACTTATCGACGTAAAAGAGGTTAAGTCACGCCAATTATGCTCACTCGCCTGCGCGAAATAGTCGAAAAGGTAGCCAGTGCTCCCCGCCTTAACGAGGCGTTGAATATTCTGGTTACCGACATCTGTCTTGCGATGGATACCGAAGTCTGTTCGGTCTACCTGGCCGATCACGACCGACGTTGTTACTACCTGATGGCGACTCGGGGGCTGAAAAAACCGCGAGGTCGCACCGTAACGCTCGCGTTTGATGAAGGGATCGTCGGCCTGGTTGGCAGGCTGGCGGAACCGATAAACCTTGCGGATGCGCAAAAACACCCCAGCTTCAAATATGTCCCCTCCGTAAAAGAAGAGCGTTTCCGTGCTTTCTTAGGCGTTCCGATTATTCAGCGTCGCCAATTGCTTGGCGTGCTGGTGGTGCAGCAACGAGAGCTACGCCAGTACGATGAAAGCGAAGAATCCTTTCTGGTGACGCTCGCCACCCAGATGGCGGCCATTCTTTCCCAGTCGCAGTTGACTGCCTTATTCGGACAATATCGCCAGACGCGAATCCGCGCATTACCGGCTGCACCCGGCGTGGCGATTGCCGAAGGTTGGCAGGATGCCACTTTACCCTTAATGGAACAGGTGTATCAGGCATCAACGCTGGATCCAGCGCTGGAACGTGAGCGCCTGACCGGAGCGCTGGAAGAGGCAGCTAACGAATTTCGTCGTTACAGCAAACGCTTTGCTGCCGGGGCGCAGAAAGAAACTGCGGCCATTTTCGATCTTTACTCGCACCTGCTTTCTGACACCCGTCTGCGTCGCGAACTGTTTGCCGAGGTGGATAAGGGCTCGGTCGCAGAGTGGGCTGTGAAAACGGTCATTGAAAAATTTGCTGAACAGTTTGCCGCGCTAAGTGATAACTATCTCAAAGAGCGCGCTGGCGATTTACGCGCGCTGGGCCAGCGGTTGCTGTTTCACCTTGATGATGCAAATCAGGGGCCGAACGCCTGGCCGGAACGTTTCATTCTGGTGGCAGATGAATTGTCGGCGACGACCCTTGCGGAGTTGCCCCAGGATCGCTTAGTCGGCGTCGTCGTACGCGATGGTGCGGCCAACTCCCATGCGGCGATTATGGTGCGCGCGCTGGGTATTCCTACCGTGATGGGGGCGGACATTCAACCTTCAGTGCTGCATCATCGGACGCTGATTGTTGATGGTTATCGCGGGGAATTACTGGTCGACCCGGAACCGGTGTTGCTACAAGAATACCAACGGCTAATTAGCGAAGAAAATGAGCTAAGCCGGCTGGCGGAAGATGACGTCAATTTACCCGCACAGTTAAAAAGCGGTGAGCGCATTAAAGTCATGCTCAATGCGGGTTTAAGCCCGGAACATGAAGAAAAACTGGGCAGTCGCATTGATGGTATCGGCCTTTATCGCACTGAAATTCCTTTCATGTTGCAAAGCGGTTTCCCGTCGGAAGAAGAGCAGGTGGCGCAATATCAGGGCATGTTGCAAATGTTCAATGATAAGCCTGTCACGCTGCGCACGCTGGATGTTGGTGCTGATAAGCAACTGCCTTACATGCCTATCAGCGAAGAGAATCCATGTCTGGGTTGGCGTGGGATCCGCATTACGCTCGATCAGCCGGAGATCTTTTTGATCCAGGTGCGGGCGATGCTGCGTGCTAATGCAGCAACGGGCAACCTGAACATCTTATTGCCGATGGTCACAAGCCTCGATGAAGTTGACGAAGCACGCCGCCTGATTGAACGTGCCGGACGTGAAGTCGAGGAGATGATCGGCTATGCGATCCCGAAACCGCGGATCGGTATCATGCTGGAAGTGCCATCGATGGTGTTTATGTTGCCTCACCTGGTAAACCGGGTCGATTTTATCTCTGTTGGCACCAACGATCTGACTCAATACATTCTGGCTGTTGATCGTAACAACACGCGAGTTGCGAACATTTATGACAGCCTGCATCCTGCGATGTTACGTGCGCTGGCAATGATCGCCCGGGAAGCGGAAACGCAAGGAATAGATCTCCGTTTGTGTGGCGAAATGGCGGGAGATCCTATGTGCGTAGCAATCCTCATTGGGCTTGGGTATCGCCATCTGTCTATGAACGGGCGTTCTGTTGCGCGCGTAAAATATTTGCTGCGGCGCATTGATTTTGCCGAAGCAGAAAACCTTGCGCAGCGCAGCCTGGAAGCACAACTGGCGACTGAAGTTCGTCATCAGGTTGCGGCATTTATGGAGCGTCGCGGCATGGGTGGGCTGATTCGCGGGGGGCTATAGCGCGGATCGTATACATATCTTTTAACGGTATCCGGCAACCAGCCTGGTCCCCTTGTGCTATTATTCGCACCTTTGGAGCGCCTGGAACCTGCGGCGCGCATTTCAATCGCTGTTCTCTTTCAGCGAAATAACAAGAACTTGTGGTGACAGATGACCAGTAGCTATCTGCATTTTCCGGAATTCGATCCGGTCATTTTCTCAATAGGACCCGTTGCGCTTCACTGGTACGGCCTGATGTATCTGGTAGGTTTCATTTTTGCGATGTGGCTGGCAACACGTCGGGCGAACCGTCCGGGGAGCGGCTGGACCAAAAATGAAGTTGAAAACTTACTCTATGCGGGTTTCCTTGGCGTTTTCCTTGGCGGACGTATTGGGTATGTTCTGTTCTACAACTTCCCGCAGTTTATGGCCGATCCGCTGTATCTGTTCCGTGTCTGGGACGGCGGCATGTCCTTCCACGGCGGCCTGATTGGCGTGATTGTGGTGATGATTATCTTCGCCCGCCGCACCAAACGTTCCTTCTTCCAGGTCTCTGATTTTATCGCACCGCTTATTCCGTTTGGTCTTGGCGCCGGGCGTCTGGGCAACTTTATTAACGGTGAATTGTGGGGCCGCGTTGACCCGAACTTCCCGTTTGCCATGCTGTTCCCGGGTTCCCGTACCGAAGATATTCTGTTGCTGCAAAACAATCCGCAGTGGCAGTCCATTTTTGATACTTACGGCGTGCTGCCTCGCCACCCGTCACAGTTGTACGAACTGCTGCTGGAAGGTGTGGTGCTGTTTATTATCCTCAACTTGTATATTCGTAAACCGCGCCCGATGGGGGCCGTGTCTGGCTTGTTCCTGATTGGCTACGGCGCGTTTCGCATCATTGTTGAGTTTTTCCGCCAGCCCGACGCGCAGTTTACCGGTGCCTGGGTGCAGTACATCAGCATGGGGCAAATTCTTTCCATCCCGATGATCGTCGCGGGTGTGATCATGATGGTCTGGGCATATCGTCGCAGCCCACAGCAACACGTTTCCTGAGGAACCATGAAACAGTATTTAGAACTGATGCAAAAAGTGCTCGACGAAGGCACACAGAAAAACGACCGTACCGGAACCGGAACGCTTTCCATTTTTGGTCATCAGATGCGTTTTAACCTGCAGGATGGATTCCCGCTGGTGACAACCAAACGTTGCCACCTGCGTTCCATCATCCACGAACTACTGTGGTTCCTGCAGGGCGACACCAACATTGCTTATCTGCACGAAAACAATGTCACCATCTGGGACGAATGGGCTGATGAAAACGGTGACCTCGGCCCGGTATATGGCAAACAGTGGCGCGCCTGGCCAACGCCGGATGGACGTCATATTGACCAGATAACCACAGTGCTGAACCAGTTGAAAAACGACCCGGATTCCCGCCGCATTATTGTTTCGGCGTGGAACGTGGGGGAACTGGATAAAATGGCACTGGCTCCATGCCATGCGTTTTTCCAGTTCTATGTCGCAGACGGCAAACTCTCTTGCCAGCTTTATCAACGCTCCTGTGACGTCTTCCTGGGGCTGCCGTTTAACATCGCCAGCTATGCGTTACTGGTGCATATGATGGCGCAGCAGTGCGATCTTGAAGTGGGTGATTTTGTCTGGACCGGTGGCGACACGCACCTGTACAGCAACCATATGGATCAAACCCATCTGCAATTAAGTCGCGAACCGCGTCCGCTGCCGAAGCTGATTATTAAACGTAAACCCGAATCCATCTTCGACTACCGTTTCGAAGACTTTGAGATTGAAGGCTACGATCCGCATCCGGGCATTAAAGCGCCGGTGGCTATCTAATTACGAAACATCCTGCCAGAGCCGACGCCAGTGTGCGTCGGTTTTTTTTACCCTCCGTTAAATTCTTCGAGACGCCTTCCCGAAATTTTGCAACGCCCTGCAACAGGGTAAATAGTCCGGAAGACGGGCCGAAGAAATAGAAACTGGCACTCGTCTTTTTTTCTCCGCGCCGCATACTGCCGGCATGAAAAAACAACGTGGTTATACGCTGATTGAAACACTGGTCGCGATGCTGATTTTGGTCATGCTAAGTGCAAGTGGACTCTATGGCTGGCAGTACTGGCAGCAGTCGCAACGGTTATGGCAAACCGCCAGCCAGGCGCGAGACTATTTGCTCTATTTACGTGAGGATGCCAACTGGCATAACCGCGACCACAGTATCAGTGTCATCAGGGAGGGAACGTCATGGTGTCTTGCGAGTGCCGCCGCTGGGGCGAATACCTGTCATGGCAGTTCACCGCTGGTCTTTGTGCCTCGCTGGCCCGAAGTCGAAATGAGCGACCTGACACCTTCGCTCACTTTCTTTGGCCTACGCAATACCGCATGGGCCGGACATATTCGCTTCAAAAATTCAGCGGGCGAGTGGTGGTTGGTGGTTTCGCCGTGGGGAAGGCTCCGGCTTTGTCAGCAAGGAGAAACAGAAGGATGCCTGTAAAAGAGCAAGGTTTTTCTCTGCTGGAAGTGCTGATTGCTATGGCAATCAGTAGCGTACTGCTGCTGGGAGCTGCGCGATTTCTGCCCGCTTTACAGCGTGAAAGTTTGATTACTACTCGCAAGCTGGCGCTGGAAGATGAAATCTGGCTGCGGGTATTTACAGTCGCGAAGCATCTCCAGAGAGCAGGTTATTGTCATGGAACCTGCCCCGGTGAAGGTCTGAAAATTGTTGGGCAGGGTGACTGCATCATTGTGCAGTGGGATGCGAACAATAACGGTATCTGGGAGCATGGGCCGGGAAAAGAATCCGACCAGATTGGATTTCGACTAAAAGACAATGTCCTGGAAACGCTACGCGGCACGACATCCTGTGAAGGTAAGGGCTGGGATAAATTGACCAACCCAGATGCCGTCGTTATCGACACTTTTCAGGTTACCCGACAGGATAACAGCGGTTTCCCTCCGGTGCTGACGGTTAATATGCACGCTGCCAGCAAGGCTGATCCACAAACCGTGGTGGATGCCAGCTATAGCGTGACAGGATTCAACCTGTGAACCGCGAAAAGGGTGTTTCATTGCTGGCACTGGTCCTGATGCTGCTGGTTTTGGGCAGCTTGCTGTTACAAGGAATGAGCCAGCAGGATCGCAGTTTTGCCTCTCGCGTGACTATGGAAAGCCAGTCATTACGCCGTCAGGCCATTGTGCAGTCGGCGCTTGAGTGGGGGAAAATGCATGCCTGGCAGGTACAGCAAGCTGTTCAGTGTTCGCAATACGCCGCAACGGGTGCTCGAGCTTGCCTGCGAAGACTTGCGGATAATAAAACCTTGCTAATAGCTGGTTATGAAGACGTATCATTATGGCGAATGGGGGAAGTCATCGATGGGAATATCGTATTTTCGCCACATGGCTGGAGTGATTTTTGTCCGCTGAAAGAGGAGGCGTTATGTCAGCTTCCCTGAAGAATCAGCAAGGTTTTAGCCTGCCGGAGGTGATGTTGGCGATGGTACTGATGGTGATGATTGTCACTGCGTTATCTGGTTACCAGCGAACATTAAGCACCAGTCTTGCCAGCAGAAACCAGTACCAGCAGCTCTGGCGGCACGCCTGGCAGCAAGCACAACTGCGCGCGATTTCGCCACCTGCAAACTGGCAGGTCAACCGAATGCAGACATCGCAGGCGGGATGTGTCAGCATCAGCGTTACGCTATTTTCACCCGGGGGCAGAGAAGGCGAGATGACCCGCCTGCATTGCCCGAATCGTCAGTAGTCAGGAGCCGCTATGTTAAGGGTCTACCATTCCAATCGTCTGGACGTACTGGAAGCGTTGATGGAGTTTATTGTCGAACGCGAACGGCTGGACGATCCTTTCGAGCCAGAAATGATTCTGGTGCAAAGTACCGGTATGGCACAGTGGCTGCAAATGACCCTGTCGCAGAAGTTCGGCATTGCGGCAAACATTGATTTTCCGCTGCCTGCGAGCTTTATCTGGGATATGTTTGTCCGGGTATTACCAGAGATCCCCAAAGAGAGCGCCTTTAACAAGCGGAGTATGAGCTGGAAACTGATGACTCTGCTGCCACAACTGCTGGATCGCGAAGATTTTACACTATTGCGTCATTACCTGACTGACGATAGCGACAAGCGAAAACTGTTTCAGCTTTCCTCAAAAGCGGCGGACCTGTTTGACCAATATCTGGTCTATCGCCCGGACTGGCTGGCGCAGTGGGAAGCCGGGCATCTGGTTGAAGGGCTGGGAGAAGCGCAGGCCTGGCAAGCGCCGTTGTGGAAGGTGCTGGTGGAATATACCCATGAACTCGGGCAACCGCGCTGGCACCGTGCCAATCTCTATCAACGCTTTATCGAAACACTGGAGTCTGCGACGACCTGCCCACCCGGCTTACCTTCGCGCGTCTTTATATGCGGTATTTCCGCGTTACCGCCTGTTTATCTCCAGGCGCTACAGGCGCTGGGTAAACATATTGAAATCCATCTCCTGTTTACCAACCCTTGCCGTTATTACTGGGGCGATATTAAAGATCCTGCTTATCTGGCGAAACTGCTGACCCGCCAGCGTCGACACAGTTTTGAAGATCGCGAATTGCCGCTATTTCGCGATAGCGAAAATGCAGGACAGCTCTTTAACAGCGACGGTGAACAGGATGTCGGCAACCCGCTACTGGCCTCCTGGGGTAAGTTGGGGCGCGACTACATCTATCTCCTTTCTGACCTGGAGAGCAGCCAGGAGCTGGACGCTTTTGTCGATGTTACGCCAGATAACCTGCTGCATAACATACAGTCCGACATTCTGGAACTGGAAAACCACGCCGTTGCTGGTGTGAACATCGAAGAGTTTTCCCGTAGCGATAACAAACGCCCGCTTGACCCGCAGGATAGCAGTATCACCTTCCACGTTTGCCATAGCCCGCAGCGTGAAGTTGAAGTTTTGCACGATCGCTTACTGGCGATGCTGGAGGAAGATCCGACACTTACTCCGCGAGATATCATCGTGATGGTGGCCGACATCGACAGCTACAGTCCGTTTATTCAGGCCGTGTTTGGCAGTGCGCCAGCGGATCGGTATCTGCCATATGCCATTTCCGACCGTCGGGCGCGGCAGTCGCATCCGGTACTGGAAGCGTTTATCAGCCTGTTATCGTTGCCGGACAGCCGCTTTGTGTCGGAGGATGTGCTGGCATTACTGGATGTGCCGGTGCTGGCGGCGCGGTTTGACATTACCGAAGAAGGGCTGCGTTACTTGCGCCAGTGGGTCAACGAATCCGGCATTCGTTGGGGCATAGATGACGATAACGTTCGTGAGCTGGAACTCCCCGCCACCGGACAACACACCTGGCGATTTGGCCTGACGCGCATGTTGCTGGGCTACGCGATGGAAAGTGCTCAGGGGGAATGGCAATCGGTTCTACCTTACGATGAATCGAGCGGCCTGATTGCAGAGCTGGTAGGACACCTGGCGTCACTGCTAATGCAGCTAAACATCTGGCGTCGCGGGCTGGCGCAGGAACGCCCGCTTGAGGAGTGGCTGCCGGTTTGCCGCGATATGCTCAATGCCTTCTTCCTGCCGGATGCGGAAACCGAAGCGGCGATGACGCTTATTGAGCAACAATGGCAGGCGATTATCGCTGAAGGTTTAGGTGCGCAGTATGGCGACGCAGTGCCGCTATCGTTGTTGCGTGATGAACTGGCACAACGCCTGGATCAGGAACGTATCAGCCAGCGTTTTCTCGCGGGGCCAGTTAACATTTGTACTCTGATGCCGATGCGTTCAATTCCGTTCAAAGTGGTTTGCCTGCTGGGAATGAACGACGGCGTTTACCCGCGCCAGCTTGCACCATTAGGTTTTGACCTGATGAGTCAGAAACCGAAGCGCGGTGACCGTAGCCGTCGCGATGATGACCGCTATCTGTTCCTGGAAGCGTTAATATCCGCGCAGCAAAAACTCTATATCAGCTATATCGGCCGCTCTATTCAGGATAACAGCGAACGATTCCCGTCAGTTCTGGTGCAGGAACTGATCGACTACATCGGGCAAAGCCATTATCTACCGGGCGATGAAGCGCTTAACTGTGATGAAAGCGAGGCAAGGGTAAAAGCGCATCTTACTTGCCACCATACCCGGATGCCGTTTGACCCGCAAAACTATCAGTCCGGTAACTTACAAAGCTATGCGCGCGAGTGGCTACCCGCGGCCAGCCAGGCAGGTAAGGCACATTCTGAATTTGTTCAGCCGCTACCGTTTACCTTGCCGGAAACCGTGCCGTTGGAAACGCTACAACGATTCTGGGCGCATCCGGTGCGGGCGTTTTTCCAGATGCGTTTGCAAGTGAACTTCCGTACCGAAGACAGCGAAATTCCCGACACCGAACCTTTTATTCTTGAAGGGATTAGTCGTTATCAAATCAACCAGCAGTTATTAAATGCACTGGTTGAGCAGGATGATGCCGAACGCTTGTTCCGCCGATTTCGGGCGGCAGGTGATTTGCCGTATGGTGCCTTTGGTGAAATTTTCTGGGAAACACAGTGCCAGGAGATGCAGCAGCTTGCAGACAGAGTCATTGCCTGCCGTCAGCCGGGCCAGAGCATGGAAATCGATCTCGCCTGTAACGGCGTGCAAATAACGGGCTGGTTGCCGCAGGTCCAGTCAGATGGCCTGTTGCGCTGGCGTCCCTCTTTATTAAGTGTGGCGCAGGGAATGCAACTTTGGCTGGAACACCTTGTCTACTGTGCCAGCGGTGGTAATGGTGAAAGTCGCCTTTTTCTACGCAAAGACGGCGAGTGGCGTTTTCCGCCGCTTGCTGCCGAACAGGCTTTGCATTACCTCTCACAGCTGATTGAAGGGTATCGTGAAGGTATGTCCGCGCCATTGCTGGTGTTACCTGAAAGTGGCGGTGCATGGCTAAAAACCTGTTATGACGCAGAAAACGATGCCATGCTGGACGACGAATCCACGTTGCAAAAAGCTCGTTCGAAATTCCTTCAGGCTTACGAAGGCAACATGATGGTGCGTGGCGAAGGTGATGATATCTGGTATCAACGGCTATGGCGGCAATTAACGCCAGAGACAATGGAAGCCATCATTGAACAGTCGCAACGTTTCCTGTTACCGCTGTTTCGCTTTAATCAGTCATGAGTGTTGTATAAAAATTGCGCAATTCATTTGCTTACTTTATGATGCGCATCAGTCACGGACTGATGGTTATATAGACATAGGCTGACTCGTGCAGCACAAGATTAAGTCCTGCCAGATGATTTTCATTAACGTGTTGAATCTGGGTGGAAAATAAAGTTGATAATGAGGTCCGTGAATGCCCCGCAGCACCTGGTTCAAAGCATTATTGTTGTTTGTTGCCCTTTGGGCACCCTTAAGTCAGGCAGAAACTGGATGGCAGCCGATTCAGGAAACCATCCGTAAAAGCGATAAAGATAACCGCCAGTATCAGGCTATACGTCTGGATAACGGTATGGTGGTATTGCTGGTTTCAGATCCGCAGGCGGTTAAATCGCTTTCGGCGCTGGTGGTGCCCGTTGGGTCGCTGGAAGATCCTGAGGCTTATCAGGGGCTGGCGCATTACCTTGAACATATGAGTCTGATGGGATCGAAAAAGTACCCGCAGGCTGACAGTCTGGCTGAATACCTCAAAATGCACGGCGGCAGTCACAATGCCAGCACCGCGCCGTATCGCACGGCTTTCTATCTGGAAGTTGAGAACGACGCCTTGCCTGGTGCGGTAGACCGCCTGGCCGATGCTATCGCTGAACCCTTGCTCGACAAGAAATATGCCGAACGTGAGCGTAATGCGGTGAACGCTGAATTAACCATGGCGCGTACGCGTGACGGGATGCGCATGGCACAGGTCAGCGCAGAAACCATTAACTCGGCACACCCCGGTTCAAAGTTTTCTGGTGGTAACCTGGAAACTTTAAGCGATAAACCTGGTAACCCGGTGCAGCAGGCGCTGAAAGATTTCCACGAGAAGTACTATTCCGCCAATCTGATGAAGGCGGTTATTTACAGTAATAAACCGTTGCCGGAGTTGGCAAAAATGGCGGCGGACACTTTTGGTCGCGTGCCGAACAAAGAGAGCAAAAAACCGGAAATCACCGTGCCGGTAGTCACCGACGCGCAAAAGGGCATTATCATTCATTACGTCCCGGCGCTGCCGCGTAAAGTTCTGCGCGTTGAGTTTCGCATCGATAACAACTCAGAGAAGTTCCGTAGTAAAACGGATGAATTGATTACCTATCTGATTGGTAATCGCAGCCCAGGTACACTTTCCGACTGGCTGCAAAAACAGGGATTGGTTGAGGGCATTAGCGCCAACTCCGATCCTATCGTCAACGGCAACAGCGGCGTTTTAGCGATCTCAGCCTCTTTAACCGATAAAGGCCTGGCGAATCGCGATCAGGTTGTGGCGGCAATTTTTAGCTATCTCAATCTGTTACGTGAAAAAGGCATTGATAAACAATACTTCGATGAACTGGCGAATGTGCTGGATATCGACTTCCGTTATCCGTCAATCACCCGTGATATGGATTACGTCGAATGGCTGGCGGACACCATGATTCGCGTTCCTGTGGCGCATACGTTGGACGCGGTCAATATTGCCGATCGGTATGATGCTAAAGCAGTAAAAGAACGTCTGGCGATGATGACGCCACAGAATGCGCGTATCTGGTATATCAGCCCGAAAGAGCCGCACAATAAAACGGCTTATTTTGTCGATGCGCCTTATCAGGTCGATAAAATCAGCGAACAAACTTTCGCTGACTGGCAGCAAAAAGCCGCCAATATTGCGCTCTCCTTACCGGAGCTTAACCCCTATATTCCTGACGATTTCTCGCTGATTAAGTCAGAGAAGAAATACGACCATCCAGAGTTGATCGTGGATGAATCGAACCTGCGTGTGGTGTATGCGCCGAGCCGTTATTTTGCCAGCGAGCCAAAAGCCGATGTCAGCCTGATTTTGCGTAATCCGAAAGCCATGGACAGCGCCCGCAATCAGGTGATGTTTGCGCTCAATGATTATCTCGCAGGGCTGTCGCTTGATCAGTTAAGCAACCAGGCGTCGGTTGGCGGCATTAGTTTTTCCACCAATGCTAACAACGGCCTAATGGTTAATGCTAATGGTTACACCCAGCGTCTGCCACAGCTGTTCCAGGCATTGCTCGAGGGGTACTTTAGCTATACCGCTACGGAAGATCAGCTTGAGCAGGCAAAATCCTGGTATAACCAGATGATGGATTCCGCAGAAAAGGGCAAAGCGTTTGAGCAGGCGATTATGCCTGCGCAGATGCTCTCCCAGGTGCCTTACTTCTCGCGTGATGAAAGGCGCAAAATTTTGCCTTCCATTACCTTGAAAGAGGTGCTGGCCTATCGCGACGCCTTAAAATCAGGGGCTCGACCAGAGTTTATGGTTATTGGCAACATGACCGAAGCTCAGGCAACAACGCTGGCGCGCGATGTGCAAAAACAGTTGGGCGCTGATGGCTCAGAGTGGTGTCGTAACAAAGATGTACTGGTTGATAAAAAACAATCCGTCATCTTTGAAAAAGCCGGTAACAGCACCGACTCTGCGCTGGCAGCGGTATTTGTACCGACTGGCTACGATGAATACACCAGTTCAGCATATAGTTCTCTGCTGGGGCAGATTGTACAGCCGTGGTTCTACAATCAGTTGCGTACCGAAGAACAGTTGGGCTATGCCGTGTTCGCGTTCCCAATGAGCGTAGGGCGTCAGTGGGGCATGGGCTTCCTGCTTCAAAGCAACGAAAAACAGCCATCGTACCTGTGGGAGCGTTACAAGGCGTTTTTCCCGATAGCAGAAGCGAAATTGCGGGCGATGAAGCCAGAAGAGTTTGCGCAAATCCAGCAGGCGGTAATTACCCAGATGCTGCAGGCACCGCAAACGCTCGGCGAAGAAGCATCGAAGTTAAGTAAAGATTTCGATCGCGGCAATATGCGCTTCGATTCGCGTGATAAAATCGTAGCCCAGATTAAACTGCTGACGCCGCAAAAACTGGCCGATTTCTTCCATCAGGCGGTAGTCGAGCCGCAAGGCATGGCTATCCTGTCGCAGATTTCCGGCAGCCAGAATGGGAAAGCAGAATATGTACACCCTGAAGGTTGGAAAGTGTGGGAGAACGTCAGCGCGTTGCAGCAAACAATGCCCCTGATGAGTGAAAAGAATGAGTGATGTCGCCGAGACTCTAGATCCTTTGCGCTTGCCCTTACAGGGCGAGCGCCTGATTGAAGCCTCTGCCGGCACAGGCAAAACCTTTACGATCGCGGCGCTCTATTTGCGCCTGTTACTTGGACTAGGCGGTTCTGCCGCCTTTCCCCGCCCGCTGACCGTTGAAGAACTGCTGGTGGTGACCTTTACCGAGGCGGCCACTGCAGAATTGCGCGGTCGTATCCGTAGCAATATCCACGAGTTGCGCATCGCCTGTTTGCGTGAAACCACCGACAATCCTCTTTATGCACGCCTTCTGGAAGAGATCGACGATAAAGCACAGGCCGCGCAGTGGTTGCTGTTAGCCGAACGGCAGATGGATGAAGCGGCAGTCTTTACCATTCACGGTTTTTGCCAGCGTATGCTCAACCTGAATGCCTTTGAATCCGGCATGTTGTTTGAGCAGCAACTGATTGAAGATGAATCGTTACTGCGCTACCAGGCCTGCGCCGATTTCTGGCGTCGCCATTGCTACCCGTTACCGCGTGAAATTGCTCAGGTAGTGTTTGAAACCTGGAAAGGGCCGCAGGCGTTACTGCGCGATATTAATCGTTATTTGCAAGGCGAAGCACCGGTTATCAAAGCACCGCCGCCCGATGATGAAACGCTGGCTTCCCGCCACGCGCAAATTGTGGCGCGTATTGATACGGTAAAACAGCAGTGGCGCGACGCTGTGGGGGAACTGGATGCGCTGATCGAATCTTCTGGCATTGATCGACGCAAGTTTAACCGTAGCAATCAGGCTAAATGGATAGACAAGATCAGTGCCTGGGCAGAAGAAGAGACAAACAGTTATCAGTTGCCAGAGTCGCTGGAAAAATTCTCTCAGCGTTTCTTAGAAGATCGCACGAAAGCCGGGGGGGAAACCCCGCGACATCCGCTGTTTGAGGCGATCGATCAACTGCTTGCAGAACCATTGTCGATCCGCGACCTGGTGATCACCCGCGCGTTGGCTGAGATCCGCGAAACGGTAGCGCGTGAAAAACGTCGCCGTGGCGAACTGGGTTTTGACGACATGTTAAGTCGGCTCGATTCCGCGCTGCGTAGCGAAAGCGGTGAGGCTCTGGCGACAGCGATCCGTACGCGATTCCCGGTGGCAATGATCGACGAATTTCAGGACACGGACCCGCAGCAGTACCGGATTTTTCGCCGTATCTGGCACCATCAGCCGGAAACCGCATTGCTGCTGATTGGTGATCCGAAACAGGCCATATATGCGTTCCGTGGTGCGGATATCTTCACTTATATGAAAGCGCGTAGCGAAGTTCTCGCGCACTACACCTTAGATACCAACTGGCGTTCTTCACCAGGAATGGTGAACAGCGTAAACAAGCTTTTCAGCCAGACTGATGACGCGTTCATGTTTCGCGAAATACCGTTTATTCCTGTGAAATCAGCCGGGAAAAATCAGGCACTGCGTTTTGTATTTAAAGGTGAAACGCAGCCAGCGATGAAAATGTGGTTGATGGAAGGCGAAAGCTGCGGCGTTGGCGAATATCAAAGTACGATGGCGCAGGTATGTGCCGCGCAAATCCGCGACTGGTTACAGGCCGGGCAGCGCGGGGAAGCGTTGCTGATGAACGGCGATGATGCACGTCCGGTACGTGCCTCGGACATCAGTGTGCTGGTGCGCAGCCGCCAGGAGGCCGCCCAGGTGCGCGATGCCTTAACGTTGCTGGAAATCCCTTCCGTTTACCTTTCGAACCGCGACAGTGTTTTTGAAACTCTGGAAGCGCAGGAAATGCTTTGGTTGTTGCAGGCGGTGATGACGCCCGAACGTGAGAATACCCTGCGCAGTGCGCTGGCAACGTCAATGATGGGGCTGAATGCGCTGGATATCGAAACGCTGAACAATGACGAAAATGCGTGGGACGCGGTGGTTGAAGAGTTCGATGGTTATCGGCAAATCTGGCGCAAACGCGGCGTCATGCCAATGCTGCGAGCGCTGATGTCGGCGCGCAACATTGCAGAAAACCTGCTGGCAACGGCCGGTGGCGAGCGGCGTCTTACTGACATCTTGCATATCAGCGAACTGCTACAAGAAGCGGGAACGCAGCTGGAAAGTGAACATGCTTTGGTACGTTGGTTATCGCAACATATCCTTGAGCCAGACAGTAATGCCTCCAGCCAACAAATGCGCCTCGAAAGCGACAAACATTTGGTGCAGATCGTCACGATCCACAAATCGAAAGGGCTGGAATATCCGCTGGTCTGGCTGCCGTTTATCACCAATTTCCGTGTACAGGATCAGGCGTTCTATCACGATCGAGGCTCGTTTGAAGCAGTTCTGGATCTTAACGCTGCGCCAGAAAGCGTAGATCTCGCTGAAGCCGAACGTCTGGCTGAAGATCTGCGTTTGCTTTACGTGGCGCTCACGCGTTCGGTCTGGCATTGCAGTCTCGGTGTTGCGCCGCTGGTGCGCCGTCGTGGCGATAAAAAAGGTGACACCGACGTTCATCAAAGTGCGCTCGGGCGCTTGCTGCAAAAAGGTGAACCGCAAGATGCGGCAGGGCTTCGCGCCTGTATTGAAGCATTGTGCGATGATGATATAGCCTGGCAAACGGCACAAACTGGTGATAACCAACCCTGGCAGGTTAATGATGCTTTAACTGCAGAACTGAATGCCAGGACGTTACAACGATTGCCCGGCGATAACTGGCGCGTCACCAGTTACTCTGGTTTGCAACAGCGTGGTCACGGTATCGCCCAGGATTTGATGCCTCGGCTGGATGTCGATGCTGCAGGCGTTGCCAGCGTCGTTGAAGAACCGACGTTAACACCACATCAGTTTCCGCGCGGTGCGTCACCGGGGACGTTCTTGCACAGTTTGTTTGAAGACCTGGATTTTACCCAGCCGGTTGACCCGAACTGGGTGCGGGAAAAACTGGAGCTTGGCGGTTTTGAAGCGCACTGGGAACCTGTGTTAACTGAGTGGATCACCGCTATTCTTCAGGCACCACTCAATGAAACGGGTGTTAGCCTGAATCAGCTTTCCGACCGCGATAAACAGGTGGAGATGGAGTTTTATCTGCCGATTAGTGAACTGCTTATCGCCAGTCAGCTTGATACGTTAATCCGCCAGTTTGACCCGCTATCCGCAGGCTGCCCGCCGCTGGAGTTCATGCAGGTGCGCGGCATGTTAAAAGGTTTTATTGACCTGGTGTTTCGCCACGAAGGGCGTTATTACCTGCTCGACTATAAATCCAACTGGTTGGGTGAAGACAGTTCGGCTTACACCCAACAGGCTATGGCAGCGGCGATGCAGGCACACCGCTATGATCTGCAATATCAGCTTTATACCCTGGCGCTGCACCGTTATCTGCGCCATCGCATTGCTGATTACAACTATGATCGTCACTTTGGCGGCGTTATCTATCTGTTCCTGCGTGGCGTTGATAAAGAACATCCGCAACAAGGGATCTACGCGACCCGACCCAACGCCGAGTTGATTGACCTGATGGATGAGATGTTTGCCGGTATGACCCTGGAGGAGGCGTAATGAAATTGCAAAAGCAATTACTGGAAGCTGTGGAGCACAAACAGCTACGCCCGCTGGATGTGCAATTTGCCCTGACCGTGGCGGGAGATGAACATCCTGCCGTCACCCTCGCGGCGGCACTGTTAAGTTATGATGCCGGAGAGGGACACGTCTGTTTGCCGCTTTCACGACTGGAAAATAACGAGGCGTCGCATCCGCTGTTGGCGACCTGTGTCAGTGAAATCGGTGAGCTACAAAATTGGGAAGAATGCTTGCTGGCTTCACAAGCGGTCAGCCGGGGAGATGAACCAACGCCGATGATCCTCTGTGGCGATCGCCTTTATCTGAATCGCATGTGGTGTAACGAGCGTACGGTGGCGCGCTTCTTCAATGAGGTGAATCATGCGATCGAGGTGGATGAAGCGTTGCTGGCGCAAACGCTAGATAAACTCTTTCCGCCTGGTGATGAAGTTAACTGGCAAAAAGTGGCGGCAGCAGTGGCACTGACGCGGCGCATTTCGGTAATTTCCGGCGGCCCCGGCACAGGTAAAACGACGACCGTGGCGAAGTTGTTGGCTGCGTTAATTCAGATGGCCGACGGTGAACGCTGTCGTATCCGCCTGGCTGCGCCAACGGGGAAAGCTGCCGCACGCTTAACAGAATCTCTCGGCAAGGCTCTGCGCCAGTTACCGCTGACCGATGAACAAAAGAAACGCATACCAGAAGACGCCAGCACCTTGCACCGCCTCCTGGGCGCGCAGCCAGGTAGCCAGCGTTTACGCCATCATGCGGGTAACCCGCTGCATCTTGATGTGCTGGTGGTGGATGAAGCGTCAATGATTGATCTGCCTATGATGTCTCGGCTGATCGATGCCTTGCCCGATCATGCGCGAGTGATCTTCCTCGGCGATCGCGATCAACTGGCCTCCGTTGAGGCTGGAGCTGTGCTGGGCGATATCTGTGCTTATGCCAATGCGGGCTTTACCGCAGAGCGTGCCGGGCAGTTGAGCCGCCTGACGGGAAGCCACGTTCCGGCGGGAAGCGGCACAGAAGCGGCATCATTGCGCGATAGTCTCTGCCTGCTGCAAAAGAGTTACCGTTTCGGCAGCAACTCTGGCATTGGTCAGCTTGCGGCGGCTATTAATCGTGGCGATAAGACGGCAGTGAAAACAGTTTTTCAGCAGGATTTTACTGATATCGAAAAACGGCTTTTACAGAGCGGCGAAGATTATATTGCGATGCTTGAGGAAGCTCTTGCGGGTTACGGACGCTACCTGGATCTGCTTCAGGCACGTGCCGAGCCGGATTTAATCATTCAGGCGTTCAATGAGTATCAGCTTTTGTGCGCCCTGCGGGAAGGGCCGTTTGGCGTGGCAGGACTGAATGAGCGAATTGAACAGTTTATGCAACAGAAGCGCAAAATTCATCGTCATCCGCACTCGCGTTGGTACGAAGGCCGGCCGGTGATGATTGCCCGTAATGACAGTGTGCTTGGGTTGTTTAATGGTGATATCGGTGTCGCTCTGGATCGCGGGCAGGGGACGCGCGTCTGGTTTGCAATGCCGGATGGCAATATCAAGTCGGTGCAACCGAGTCGCCTGCCGGAGCACGAAACCACGTGGGCGATGACAGTACATAAATCGCAGGGATCGGAGTTCGACCATGCGGCGTTGATTTTACCGAGCCAACGCACGCCGGTAGTAACGCGAGAGCTGGTTTACACCGCGGTGACCCGCGCGCGTCGGCGTTTGTCATTGTATGCCGATGAACGCATTTTAAGTGCGGCAATCGCTACGCGCACCGAGCGGCGTAGCGGGCTGGCAGCGTTGTTTGGTTCGCGGGGATAAATGTGATTGCCTGATGCGACGCATGTGCGTCTTATCATGCCTACGAGTGTTACGCATGTCGCATCTGGCGATTTCCATCGCTTACCCTAAATCCGCCATCAACACTTTGATTTTCCGTCGGTCGGATAAGGCGTTCACGCCGCATCCGACGATGAGTGCCGATGCCTGATGCGACGCATGCGCGTCTTGTCATGTCTGGGGGCATTGCGCATATCGCATCCGGCGATTTCCATCGCTTACCCTAAGTCCGCCATCAACACCTTTGATTTTCCGTAGGTCGGATAAGGCGTTCACGCCGCATCCGACGATGAGTGCCGATGTCTGATGCGACGCATGTGCGTCTTATCATGCCTACGAGTGTTACGCATATCGCATCCGGCGATTTCCATCGCTTACCCTAAATCCGCCATCAACACCTTTGATTTACGCTGGTAGTTGTACAACTGCTTTTTGCTCTCCGGCAGCAAATCAATATCCACCGGGGTAAATCCGCGTTCCTGGAACCAGTGAATACTGCGCGTAGTCAGTACAAACAATTTGCTTAAGCCGCTCTGCTTCGCCTGGGCTGCAATGCGTTCCAGCAAAACCTCGCCCCTTGATGAACTGCGGTAATCCGGGTGAACTGCCACACAGGCCATTTCACCTATCTTCTCTTCCGGGAATGGATAGAGCGCGGCGCAGGCAATAGTCGTGTTATCGCGCTGAATAATAGTGAATTTGTCGATTTCCATCTCCAGTTGCTCGCGAGAGCGACGCACCAGAATACCTTGCTGCTCCAGCGGGCGAATCAACTCCAGAATACCGCCAATATCGTTGATTGTTGCGCGACGAATCTGTTCGGCGCTTTCCATCACAATCTGCGTACCGATACCGTCGCGTGAGAACAACTCTTGCAACAGCGCGCCATCTTCCTGATAACTGATTAAATGACAGCGACGCACGCCGCTGCGGCAGGCTTTCACTGCGCCACGCAAAAAGCGCACCGTACCGGAGTTGTAATCGCCTTTCTCTTCCTGGACTTCTACCCGCGCTTGCGCTTCGTTAGGGAAAAGTTCGGAGACAATATCACCGTCGTCATTAGTGACACCCTGTGAAGAGCAAAAACCAATCATCTTCTCAGCTTTCAGTTTGATGGCCAGTTGAGTGGCAATCTCTTCCGAGGTCAGGTTAAAGCTCTCGCCAGTGACCGAAACCGCCACCGGCCCCATCAGCACAATCGCACCGCTGTCCAGTTGGCGATGAATCGCTTCTTCATCAATCCGCCGGATGCGCCCGCTATGGCAGTAATCCACACCATCATCCACGCCCAGCGGCTGGGCAATAATAAAATTGCCGCTGACGACGTTGATATGCGCGCCTTGCAACGGCGTGTTGTTGAGGCTCATTGACAGGCGAGCGGTAATATCCAGTTGTAACGTACCCGCAGCCTGCTTCACCAGCTCCAGCGTTTTGGCGTCGGTCACGCGCGTATTCTTGTGATATAGCGGCTCGTGGTGATGCGCTGCAAGATTTGCGTCGATCTGGGGACGTGCGCCATAAACCACCACCAGACGGATGCCGAGGCTGTGCAACAACCCAATATCATTGACAATACTGGAGAAATTTTCATGCTCAATGGCTTCTCCGCCGAGCATGATGACAAACGTTTTTCCCCGGTGGGTATTGATATAGGGAACCGAATGGCGGAATCCCTCGACCAGCTCGGTTTTACGTTCCTTTACCACGGCAAACCTCTTTGCATTATTATTCGAAATTATTGTATTTTTATTCTGTTTTTTCGCCGTGCGCAAGTGCAAATTTTATGCGAGTGCGACTTTTTTATCAGTAATACCGTGAATATAAATAGAATGTTTACCGTTTTATAGATGACAGATTATGCGTCTTTCGCTAAAGTTTCCGGTCAAATTGGTCGTTTACTTGTTACACAGCTTAGATTTCTTTTGCTCGGGAGAGGCATGTCAGGATCCAACACTGCAATCAGCCGTCGTCGTTTACTGCAAGGCGCGGGCGCCATGTGGCTATTGAGCGTAAGCCAGGTGAGTCTGGCTGCGGTCAGCCAGGTCGTGGCGGTGCGCGTCTGGCCTGCGTCCAGCTACACCCGCGTGACGGTAGAATCAAATCGTCAGCTGAAATATAAGCAGTTCGCGTTGAGTAACCCTGAACGCGTGGTGGTGGATATCGAAGATGTAAACCTGAACTCGGTGCTCAAGGGGATGGCTGCGCAAATCCGCGCTGACGACCCGTTCATCAAGTCGGCACGCGTCGGCCAATTTGATCCGCAAACCGTGCGGATGGTTTTTGAGTTAAAGCAAAATGTAAAACCGCAGATGTTTGCCCTCGCGCCGGTCGCCGGGTTTAAAGAACGTCTGGTGATGGACCTTTATCCGGCCAATGCTCAGGACATGCAAGACCCATTGCTGGCGCTGCTGGAAGATTACAACAAAGGCGACCTCGAAAAGCAGGTGCCGCCAGCGCAGAGTGGCCCACAGCCAGGCAAGGCCGGGCGCGATCGTCCGATTGTCATTATGCTCGACCCTGGCCACGGCGGCGAAGACTCCGGCGCGGTGGGGAAATACAAAACGCGCGAAAAAGACGTGGTATTGCAAATAGCTCGCCGTCTGCGCTCTCTGATCGAGAAAGAGGGCAATATGAAGGTTTACATGACGCGTAATGAAGACATCTTCATTCCGTTGCAAGTGCGCGTAGCAAAAGCACAGAAACAGCGTGCTGATTTGTTTGTCTCTATTCATGCCGACGCCTTTACCAGTCGCCAGCCGAGCGGTTCCTCGGTGTTTGCGCTCTCTACCAAAGGCGCAACCAGTACTGCGGCAAAATATCTGGCACAAACCCAGAACGCCTCGGACTTGATTGGTGGTGTGAGCAAAAGCGGCGACCGCTATGTCGACCACACCATGTTCGATATGGTGCAGTCGTTGACCATTGCCGACAGCCTGAAGTTTGGTAAGGCCGTGCTAAATAAGCTGGGGAAAATCAACAAACTGCATAAGAATCAGGTTGAGCAGGCCGGGTTTGCTGTGCTGAAAGCGCCAGATATTCCTTCCATTCTGGTCGAAACGGCGTTTATCAGTAACGTTGAGGAAGAACGCAAATTGAAAACGGCGACTTTCCAGCAGGAAGTTGCGGAGTCTATTCTTGCGGGAATTAAAGCGTATTTTGCCGATGGGGCGACGCTGGCGAGAAGAGGATGATAAAAAGGCGCTGAATGGCGCTTTTTTTATGGGAGAATAGAAACAAAAAAACACCCGTTAGGGTGTTCAATAATTGGTTGCGGGGGCCGGATTTGAACCGACGACCTTCGGGTTATGAGCCCGACGAGCTACCAGGCTGCTCCACCCCGCGTCACCGTACTGCTATTACTTCATCAAATTTTGATTGGTTGCGGGGGCCGGATTTGAACCGACGACCTTCGGGTTATGAGCCCGACGAGCTACCAGGCTGCTCCACCCCGCGTCACCGTACTGCTTTACTTCATCAAATTTTAATTGGTTGCGGGGGCCGGATTTGAACCGACGACCTTCGGGTTATGAGCCCGACGAGCTACCAGGCTGCTCCACCCCGCGTCCGTGGATGCGCACTATACTCCGCTCGCGTTTTCATGCAACCTTTTTTTTACTCTGATCACGTATTTGGCATGATTTTGAACAAAAACAAAGCATTGAAGTCTATTTTTTGTACAAAATTTGCATCAGGGAATACTACGGATTTCATTAAAGGCGACGGTTTGTTATCTTCATTAACGCCTTATTTTTTAACCTGAAGAAGAGAACAATGAAAGGACGTTGGGTAAAGTACCTTCTTATGGGCGCGGTTGTGACGATACTGGCCGCCTGCTCCTCCAAACCAACCGATCGCGGACAGCAATATAAAGACGGGAAATTTAACCAGCCTTTCTCTCTGGTGAACCAACCAGATGCTGTTGGCGCGCCGATTAACGCCGGTGATTTTGCCGAACAAATTAACCATATCCGCAACGCGTCGCCGCGTCTGTATGGCAACCAGAGTAGCGTTTATAACGCCGTGCAGGAGTGGCTGCGTGCAGGCGGTGATACCCGCAATATGCGCCAGTTCGGCATTGACGCCTGGCAGATGGAAGGTACGGATAATTACGGTAACGTACAGTTTACGGGCTATTACACGCCGGTGATTCAGGCGCGCCATACTCGTCAGGGCGAGTTCCAGTATCCTATTTATCGAATGCCGCCAAAACGTGGGCGTTTGCCGTCTCGCGCGGAGATCTACGCGGGAGCATTGAGCGATAAATACATCCTCGCTTACAGCAACTCACTGATGGATAACTTCATTATGGATGTGCAGGGTAGTGGGTATATCGACTTTGGTGATGGCAGTCCGCTTAACTTCTTCAGCTATGCCGGAAAGAATGGTCATGCCTATCGCAGTATTGGCAAGGTGTTGATCGATCGTGGCGAAGTGAAAAAAGAAGATATGTCGATGCAGGCGATTCGTCACTGGGGTGAAACACACAGTGAAGCCGAAGTTCGCGAGCTGCTGGAACAGAACCCGTCTTTCGTCTTCTTTAAACCGCAGTCTTTTGCACCGGTGAAAGGGGCAAGTGCGGTGCCGCTGGTTGGTCGCGCTTCAGTTGCCTCCGATCGTTCCATTATCCCGGCAGGTACAACCTTGCTGGCAGAAGTGCCGCTGCTGGATAATAACGGCAAATTTAACGGTCAGTACGAACTGCGTTTGATGGTGGCGTTAGATGTCGGTGGTGCAATCAAAGGCCAACACTTCGATATCTACCAGGGGATTGGACCTGAAGCCGGACACCGCGCAGGTTGGTACAACCACTATGGACGTGTCTGGGTGCTGAAAACCGCCCCGGGCGCAGGTAACGTCTTTAGTGGTTGATGTGTTATTCTTTATGCCGTTTTTACGGATAAGGCAGGGTGAGGAATAACCTCACATCCTGATTGTTGACTAAGTGCGCGTTGTTCATGCCGGATGCGGCGTGAACGCCTTATCCGGCCTACAAATCATGCAAATTCAATATATTGCAGGAGTTATGTAGGCCTGATAAGCGTAGCGCATCAGGCATTTATGCGTTTAGGGTGAGGGATAACCTCGCCCTTTTTAATTCTGAGGTGCTATGTCTGTTGTAATTAGTGATGCATGGCGTCAGCGTTTTGGTGGCACAGCGCGTCTGTATGGTGAAAAAGCGTTGCAACTGTTCGCTGATGCGCATATTTGTGTGGTGGGTATCGGTGGTGTCGGTTCCTGGGCTGCGGAAGCGCTGGCGCGCACGGGGATTGGCGCAATCACGCTTATTGATATGGATGATGTGTGCGTCACTAATACCAATCGGCAAATTCATGCGCTGCGCGATAACGTCGGGCTGGCAAAAGCGGAAGTGATGGCGGAGCGCATTCGCCAGATTAACCCTGAGTGCCGTGTAACAGTAGTAGATGACTTCGTGACGCCGGATAACGTAGCGCAATACATGAGTGCAGGTTATTCGTATGTAATTGATGCCATTGATAGCGTGCGACCCAAAGCGGCGCTGATTGCTTATTGTCGGCGCAATAAAATTCCGCTAGTCACGACCGGTGGCGCTGGTGGGCAGATTGATCCGACGCAGATTCAGGTTACCGATCTGGCGAAGACGATTCAGGATCCGCTGGCGGCGAAGCTGCGCGAGCGCCTGAAAAGCGATTTCGGCGTGGTGAAAAACAGTAAAGGTAAGCTCGGCGTGGATTGCGTGTTCTCTACCGAAGCACTGGTGTACCCGCAGTCAGACGGCACGGTTTGTGCAATGAAAGCCACGGCGGAAGGGCCAAAGCGGATGGATTGCGCATCTGGATTTGGCGCCGCGACGATGGTAACCGCCACCTTTGGGTTTGTTGCGGTTTCTCATGCGCTGAAGAAGATGATGGCGAAAGCGGCGCGCCAGGGGTAAACATTAGGTCGGATGCGACGTCTGGTGTGTCTTATCCGACCAGGATCTGTGTAACATCAAGCTTGCTTCGCCGCAGCGAGAATTGCCTCGCTTAACGCATTCAACCCCTGACTGCGAGAGGCGCTAAGTTGCGCACGCAATCCCAGCTCATCAAACAATGCCAGCGGCGACAGTGCTTGTAACTCGGCGGCAGTTTTGCCCTCAACGGCAGTCAGCAATACGGCCAGCAGACCGCGCACAATGCGCCCTTCGCTATCACCAAAGAAATGCATCCTGCCGTTTTCTGCGACGTTAAATCCAAGCCAGACGCGGTTTTCACATCCGGCAATTTCTTTGGCCTGTGCTTTTAATTCGTCTGGCAACGCAGGAAGCTGTTTCCCCAACATAATCAGCTGGCGATATTTGTCTTCCCATTGCGTCAATGGCGCGAAAGTATCGCGTAACGTCTCTACGGTAACGGTTGTGCCGAACGGATGTCCGGCGAATTGCGGGTTCGTCATTAATCCACCAATAATTCCAGCGCGCGGTCAACGGCATTCACCAGCGCATCCACATCACTCTTTGTATTATATGGCGCAAAAGAGGCGCGCAGGGTGCCGGTTACGCCTAATTCTGCCAACAGCGGTTGAGCACAGTGTTGCCCGGCGCGCAGGGCAATACCATATTCCGCCAGTAGCGTCACCATATCGCTGTGATGAACACCCGCGAAATCAAAGGCCAGCAGGCTGGAGTCCTGACAGCGGAATGAACGAAAGCCTGGACGTTTTGCCAGAGCGTCTTCTGCAAGCGTCGCCAGGCTACGGCTCCAGCTTTCTGCCTGGTCGATATCATAATCGGCCAGCCATTCCAGCGCCGCGCTTAATCCTATGACACCAGCGACATTTGGCGTTCCGGCTTCCAGTTTCCACGGCGCGGATTGAGTAGTGAAGCCGTCAAAACTCACTTCGTGAATCATTTTGCCGCCGCCCAGCCAGGGCGACATCGCTTCCAGCAGTTCTGGTTTGCCGTAAAGCACGCCGATACCCGTCGGGCCATACAGTTTGTGACCAGAGAAAGCATAGAAATCGATATCCAGTTGCTGAACATCGGCAGGGAAATGCACTGCGCCCTGTGCACCATCAACCATCACCACCATCCCGGCAGAATGAGCAAAGGTAATCGCTCGCGCCAGATCCGGGCAACCGCCAGTGACGTTCGACATCTGGCCCAACGCCAGAATTCGACTACGGGGAGTAATTAACTCCGGCAATAAATCGACATCCGGCAACCGCTGCGCATTAAGCGGCAGTTTCACTATTTTGGCTCCGGTTTGTTGGGCAACCATTAGCCAGGGAACGAGGTTAGCGTGATGCTCTGCCACGCTGACAATAATCTCATCGCCCGGTTGCAGACGCGGACGGGCATAGCATTGTGCCACCATGTTGATGGATTCGGTGGTGCCGCGCGTCCAGACGATAGTTTTATCATCCGGTGCATTTAGCAATTGCGCTACTTTTTCCCGTGCAGCTTCATAACGTGCGGTCAGGCGTTGGGCTTCGGCAAACTGGCTGCGATGGACGTTTCCGGCGCTCAGGCTATAGAACTGCCGGGTTGCTTCAACCACAGCTTCGGGTTTGAGTGCGGTCGCTGCACTATCGAGATAAACGCCCGCATCCTGTAGCGCGGGAAACTGGGCGCGAAATTGCGCGGGATTAAAAACGTTCATGAGACTCCTCGGCTTGATTCGCCGATCGTGACGCAAAATTCACTTTGAAACAAGGTGAGTGCTAACCATCGGAATCGTCTGGATATCCTGTCGAAGCCGCGTCAGTAACATATGCTGAATAGTGTTAGGCGTTAATTTTAGCCTGTTAATCAATATTATTAAGATTTAGTAATCGCTTTAAGGAGAAGAAGATGAAAAAGACTGCCGCCATTATCTCTGCCTGTATGCTAACTTTTGCCCTTAGCGCCTGCTCCGGTTCGAACTATGTGATGCACACCAACGACGGACGTACCATTGTATCTGATGGTAAACCGATGACGGATGATGAAACCGGTATGATTTCTTATAAAGACGCTAATGGCAACAAACAGCAGATCAACCGTACCGACGTGAAAGAGATGGTCGAACTGGATCAGTAATTCGCGATCGCAAGGTAAAAAAAAGCACCGCAATTAGGCGGTGCTACATTAATCACTATGGACAGACAGGGTAAATGTACAGGAAGTGAAAAAAGGTAGCTTTGCTACCATGGTCTGAATCGCAGACCAATTGCAAACACAACAACACAACATCACAACCGTAAGCCAAAAGTTCACCAGAACACGCATTCCGATAAAACTTTTCGTTCCGGCTCAGGAAGTGCCGCCACTATAGGTATTTGCTGGTAGAAGCTCAACGGACAATTTATAATGGCTCAGATTAAAAAAACTAATAGGTTACACAGTGTGATCTAATTGTTAAATTCATTTAACATCAAAGTTTAAAAGCCATGTCTAAACGATTACCACCGCTAAATGCCTTACGAGTTTTTGATGCCGCAGCCCGCCATTTAAGCTTCACGCGTGCAGCAGAAGAGCTTTTTGTGACCCAGGCCGCAGTAAGTCATCAAATCAAGTCCCTTGAGGATTTTTTGGGGCTAAAACTGTTCCGCCGCCGTAATCGTTCACTTCTATTGACCGAGGAAGGGCAAAGCTATTTTCTCGATATCAAAGAGATATTTTCGCAATTAACCGAAGCGACGCGTAAACTCCAGGCCCGTAGCGCCAAAGGGGCATTGACGGTTAGCTTACTCCCCAGTTTTGCCATCCACTGGCTGGTACCGCGACTTTCCAGCTTTAATTCAGCTTATCCGGGAATTGATGTTCGAATCCAGGCGGTCGACCGACAGGAAGATAAACTGGCGGATGATGTCGATGTGGCGATATTTTATGGCCGAGGCAACTGGCCGGGGCTGCGGGTGGAAAAGCTTTACGCCGAATACCTGTTGCCAGTGTGTTCGCCTTTACTATTAACCGGTGAGAAATCCTTGAAGACGCCGGAAGATCTGGCTAAACATACGTTATTACACGATGCATCCCGGCGAGACTGGCAGACATATACCCGCCAGTTGGGGCTGACTCATATTAACGTTCAGCAAGGGCCTATCTTCAGCCATAGCGCCATGGTGCTACAAGCCGCCATTCACGGGCAGGGGGTGGCGCTGGCAAATAACGTGATGGCGCAATCTGAAATCGAGGCCGGACGCCTTGTTTGCCCGTTTAATGACGTATTGGTCAGTAAAAATGCTTTTTATCTGGTATGTCATGACAGCCAGGCAGAACTGGGTAAAATAGCCGCCTTTCGCCAATGGATCCTGGCGAAAGCCGCTGCTGAACAAGAAAAATTCCGCTTTCGTTATGAACAATAATTTATGTAGGGTACGACCATGACCAGCCGTTTTATGCTGATTTTCGCCGCCATTAGCGGCTTCATTTTTGTCGCTCTGGGTGCTTTTGGTGCGCATGTTTTAAGTAAAACCATGGGCGCCGTTGAAATGGGCTGGATCCAGACCGGCCTCGAATACCAGGCATTTCATACGCTGGCAATTTTAGGTCTGGCGGTGGCAATGCAACGTCGCATCAGTATCTGGTTTTACTGGAGTAGTGTCTTTCTGGCGCTAGGTACGGTGCTGTTCAGCGGCAGCCTTTATTGCCTGGCGCTGTCTCATCTGCGTTTGTGGGCGTTTGTCACTCCGGTCGGCGGTGTGAGTTTTCTCGCGGGCTGGGCGTTAATGTTAGTTGGTGCTATCCGTTTAAAGCGCAAGGGCGTAAGTCATGAATAAAATTGTATTGTTGTGCCGTCCGGGCTTTGAAAAAGAGTGCGCCGCAGAAATTACCGATAAAGCCGGGCAGCGGGAAATATTCGGTTTTGCCCGTGTAAAAGAGAATGCGGGTTATGTGATTTATGAATGTTATCAAGCGGAAGATGGCGATAAGTTAATCCGTGAACTGCCATTTAGTTCATTAATTTTTGCCCGCCAGTGGTTTGTGGTGGGGGAACTGCTCCAGCATTTGCCGCAGGAAGACCGCATTACGCCAATAGTTGGCATGTTGCAGGGGGTGGTAGAGAAGGGCGGCGAACTGCGTGTTGAAGTCGCGGACACCAACGAAAGTAAAGAGTTACTGAAATTCTGCCGCAAATTTACTGTACCGTTACGGGCTGCCTTGCGTGATGCGGGCGTCCTGGCGAGCTATGAAACGCCGAAGCGTCCAGTGGTGCATGTGTTCTTTATCGCGCCAGGCTGCTGTTATACCGGCTACTCCTACAGCAATAATAACTCGCCGTTCTATATGGGCATTCCGCGCCTGAAGTTTCCGGCAGATGCGCCAAGTCGTTCCACGCTCAAGCTGGAAGAGGCATTTCATGTGTTTATTCCTGCGGATGAATGGGATGAACGCCTGGCGAACGAGATGTGGGCGGTGGATTTGGGCGCTTGCCCGGGCGGCTGGACCTACCAACTGGTGAAGCGCAACATGTGGGTTTATTCCGTCGACAACGGCCCGATGGCGCAAAGTCTGATGGATACCGGACAAGTAACGTGGCTGCGGGAAGATGGTTTTAAATTCCGCCCGACACGTAGCAATATCTCGTGGATGGTGTGTGACATGGTGGAAAAACCGGCGAAGGTCGCGGCTTTGATGGCGCAGTGGCTGGTTAATGGCTGGTGTCGTGAAACTATCTTCAACCTTAAATTGCCGATGAAAAAACGCTACGAAGAAGTATCACACAATCTGGCGTACATTCAGGCACAGCTTGATGAACATGGCATTAACGCCCAGATTCAGGCGCGTCAGTTGTATCACGATCGCGAAGAAGTGACGGTGCATGTCCGTCGCATCTGGGCTGCGGTAGGTGGTCGTCGCGACGAGCGCTAATCGCTGACTCCGTGTGCCGGAAGCTATAACTGTCTGCTCCCGGCATTGGTTTATCAGCGTTTAAGTCTTAGCTGCTGTAAATTGCCGTCGATATGCAAATCAGTCTGTAAGCGGGCGATATCACGGCACAGGAACGCCATCTCTTTATGGGCTTCTAATTTCTTGCGCCACTTTTCGGCAACCACTTCCAGATTCTCATAGATCCCTTCCAGACTCTGAAACTCGACCAGCAACTGCGTGGCGCTTTTGGGCCCAATTCCCGCAACGCCTGGCACCTTTGAACTACTGATCCCCGCCAGCCCCCAGTAATCGGGCAATTGCTGCGGTTGAACGCCAAATTCTTTATCGATAAACGGTGCATCCAGCCAGCGTTTCTGGAAGTAATCGCGAATACGTAATGTAGGTGAAAGTAGCTGACAGTAGCCTTTATCTGTCGAAACGATGGTTGCCTGATGCCCCGCCTGGGTCACTTTGACCGCCAGCGTGGCGGCTAAGTCATCGGCTTCGTTGCCGCTGGCTGACCAGCACGGGACACCGCGTTGCTCAAAGGCTGCACGTAACGCGGGCATCTCGTTGTGCAACTCTTCCGGCATTGGCGGGCGACCCGCTTTATAATCAGGCAGGCGCTGATGACGCCAGCCGCTACTGCGGTTTTCATCATCAAAAACGGCGACGGCGTGGGTCGGCTGGCTGTGCATAATAAGTTGATCAAGGGCGTGCTGACAGGTTTCCACGCAGGGTGAACCCTGCACGGCATGAATGCGACGAATAAGATTCAGTGCATCGACAATAAGCAAATGAACAGCCACGATAACCCCCTTAAAGATCAGGCGATAAGGGTAACATTCGATGCCGGAACAGGCTATGGCTGGATGAGAAAACAGGAAGAGGGCTCGCAAAACGAGATCTGATATTGATGACAACGCCAAATTGCCTGATGCGCTGCGCTTATCATGCCTACAAAAGAATCGCAATCTATTGAATTTGCGCTGTTTTATAGGTCTGATAAGGTGTTTGCGCCGCATCCGACATAAACAACAGGTACATTCTCAACAATGTGAGGCCTCGCAAAACGAGGCCTCTGGAGAGCGATTAATCGCAGGCAACGATCTTCATTGCCAGGCCGCCGCGAGAGGTTTCGCGGTACTTGGCGTTCATGTCTTTACCTGTTTCGTACATGGTTTCGATAACTTTATCGAGGCAGACGCGCGGTTCGCTGGTACGGCGCAGTGCCATACGCGCGGCGTTCACCGCTTTCACTGCCGCAATGGCGTTACGCTCAATGCACGGTACCTGAACCTGTCCAGCAACCGGGTCACACGTCAGGCCGAGGTTATGCTCCATAGCGATTTCCGCCGCGATGCACACCTGCGCCGGGCTTGCGCCTAACAGTTCTGCCAGACCCGCCGCCGCCATTGAGCACGCCACGCCAACTTCACCCTGGCAACCCACTTCGGCACCAGAAATCGACGCGTTCATCTTATAAAGAGAACCAATGGCGCTGGCTACCAGCAGGTAACGAGCCAGTGAGTTAGCGTTCACTTCACGGATAAACTTGTCGTAGTACGCCAGCACTGCCGGGATAATCCCGCATGCACCGTTAGTCGGCGCAGTCACCACACGACCGCCCGCAGCGTTCTCTTCGTTCACTGCCAGTGCGAACATGTTGATCCAGTCAACAACCGCCATCGGGTCAGTGGTGGTTTTATCCTGGCTGACCAGCATCCGGCGCAGTGCCGCGGCGCGACGTGGAACACGCAGTTTGCCCGGCAGCACACCTTCGGTGGAAATACCGCGTTCAATACCGCCACGCATCACTTCCCAGACGTTCGCCAGGTGCTGTTCCAGCTCTTCTTTGCTGTGCAGCGCCAGCTCGTTTTTCATCATCAGACCAGAGAGTGACAGCCCGGTTTCCTGGCAATGTTTTTGCAGGTCGGCTGCTGAACTGTAAGGATATGGAACTTCAACCGGTGCGCTATCCTGCTGGCCAAAATGCTCTTCATCAACGATAAAGCCGCCGCCGATGGAGTAATACGTCTGGCTGTAAACAACTTTATCGCCCGCCAGCGCGGTAATGCGCATGCCGTTCTCATGCAGAGAAAGGTTATCGGCATGGAAGTTCATGCATTCATCAACCGGAAACTCGACTTCGTGCTGACCGTTTGCCAGCATCAGGCGACCGTGAGTATTCACATCCTGAATAAAACCAGGGATGGAATCGATATCCACGGTATCCGGCAGATTCCCTGCCAGGCCCATAATAATGGCGATATCAGTGTGGTGCCCTTTGCCGGTCAGAGAGAGCGAACCATAGACGTCAACCACCACGCGGGTCACGTCTTTAAGCAGGTTACGGGCAATCAGATCGTCGGTAAATTGTTTACCCGCTTTCATTGGTCCAACGGTATGAGAACTGGAAGGGCCAATGCCGATTTTGAAAATATCGAATACGCTAATCATAGGAAATACATCGCGTTAAAACGGAGGAAGCGCCGCCCGAAAGCGGCGCGAAAGGACTTAGCTGAACAGAGAGTAGAAGATTGCGGAGATTGCAATCAGACCCATCACGACAACGAATACGTTGCTGATGTGACCGCTGTATTTACGCATTGCCGGTACTTTCTGAATGGCGTACATCGGCATCAGGAACAGGATCATCGCGATGATTGGGCCGCCCAGGGTTTCAATCATACCCAGGATGCTCGGGTTCAGGGTGGCAACAATCCAGGTCGTTACCAGCATGAACAGCGCAGTGATACGGTTCAGCTTGTTGATTTCGATAGACTTACCTTTACCACGCAGTGATTTGATCACCATACCGTTGAAACCTTCACGTGCGCCCAGGTAGTGGCCCAGGAAGGATTTGGTGATAGCGATAATCGCGATAATCGGAGCCATCCACGCGATGATCGGCGCGTTAAAGTGGTTAGCCAGGTAAGACAGAATCGAGATGTTCTGCTCTTTAGCCGCAGCCAGGTCTGCCGGAGTCAGGCTCAGTACGCAGCTGAATACGAAGAACATTACGGTCAGCACCATCATGATGTGAGCGAATGCCAGGATCTTCGAGCATTTCTGTTCTGCCATATCGCCGTACTCTTCACGCTTCGCAACGGCGAAAGAAGAGATGATCGGAGAGTGGTTGAACGAGAACACCATTACCGGAATTGCCAGCCACAGGGTCATCCACAGACCGTTTCCGGTTGCAGATGCTGTGTCCAGAGACAGAGTTTCCAGTGCTGCGCCGTTCCACTGCGGGATCAGGTACAGAGCCAGCAGCATCAGTACGCCAACAAACGGGAATACCAGAATACTCATCGCCTTAACGATCATTTGCTCACCGAAGCGAACGATGGTCATCATACCCACGATCAGGATCAGTGACAGAATCGCACGCGGCGGCGGCGTCATACCCAGCTGGTGAGACATGAAGCTTTCAACCGTGTTGGTGATTGCCACGCTGTAAACCAGCAGAATCGGGTAGATAGCGAAGAAGTAAAGCAGGGTAATCAGTTTACCTGCGCCAATACCAAAGTGTTCTTCTACTACCTCGGTGATGTCTTCGCCTGGGTTTTTACCAGACAGCACGAAGCGAGTCAGGCCACGATGCGCAAAGTACGTCATCGGGAACGCAAGGATAGCCATGATGATCAGCGGGATCATACCGCCAACACCGGCGTTGATTGGCAGGAACAGCACGCCCGCGCCGATCGCCGTGCCGTAAAGGCCCAGCATCCACATGGTATCTGTCTTGCGCCAGGCACTGCGAGAGTCTTTCGACGCAATCGTGCTGGTTTGAGTCGTTTCCATCTATTTCTCCTGGAGGAATGCAAATAATTCAGCTTTTAGCCAGTTCAGCCCGGGAAGGTGCCTGGCCGTAAAAATGAAATCTGTCTATCGGCGATGGCTTAATCATTTTCCGCCGTAATAATTTGAGGGCGGAAAGATACACACAAGTTATGTATCTATCAGTGATCTTGATCTCAAATACAATAATCTACTTGGAAGATAGATAATCCCAATGCTTTACTCTGTAAATCAAAAGTAAAAGAGAATTTAAGGGCAATATTTGGCAGATTAACGACATCTGGCCTCTTCCGGGGCGCGCAATATATGTAGGTTGAACTGCAAAAATCAATACTTTTAGTTAATGATTACAAGATTTTCTTTTTTGCGGAGATAAAATGCGGTCTTCAAATGAAGGGAAACGTTTGCGTTGCAACATAAATTGTATGACATATTACAGGTGGTGATATTAATGACATGATGACGCGCTTAAACATTCATATAACAAATGAAATAGATTGATTAGTGAGCGACCAAAAAAGAGAAAAACCCGGCAACAAACGTTACCGGGGAAGGGAGGATTAGGTGCAGATTTCGTAGCAAGGGATGTAGGCAGAGCCTGGTAACTTCATACGATGTTGGGCAACAAACCCCTGAAGCAGGTCGTCCATACGGCGCATGATCTCTTTATCACCGTTGATTTTGTATGGCCCAAACTCTTCAATGGCGCGAATGCCGACTTCTTTTACGTTCCCCGCCACAATGCCAGAAAACGCACGACGCAGGTCGGCAGCCAGCACTTCAACTGGCTGGTCCGGGTAAAGCTTCAGATTAGCCATATTCTCGTGAGACGGCTCAAACGGCATTTGCAAATCTGGCGTAATACGCATTGACCAGTTAAAGCTGTAGGCATCGCCCGTATCGCGACGGTTTTCTTTCACCTGCGCCATCGCTTTTTTCATCTGACGGGCTACTTCTGCAGCGTCATCAATGATGATGCGATAATGGCGGCGCGCGTTTTCTCCCAACGTATGCACGACAAACTCGTCCAGTACGCGGAAGTAATCAGCACTCTCTTTCGGGCCGGTGAGGATCAATGGCAAGACCTGATCTTTGTTGGCCGGATTCATTAAAATTCCCAGCAAATACAGTAGCTCTTCCGCTGTACCCACACCGCCAGGGAAGATAATGATGCCGTGGGCGATACGGACAAACGCTTCCAGACGTTTTTCGATATCCGGCATGATGATCAGTTCGTTAACCAGCGGGTTAGGCGGTTCAGCGGCGATAATTGATGGTTCAGTCATACCAATAAAACGGCTGTCTTTGTAACGCTGTTGGGCGTGTCCAACCGCTGCGCCTTTCATCGGCGCTTCCATCGCGCCTGGACCACAGCCAGTGCAAATATTTAACTCACGCAGCCCCAACTGATTACCAACGCGACGGGCATACAAATACTCGTTTTCGTTGATGGAGTGACCGCCCCAGCACACCACCATATTGGGCGCTTCGCCCACGTGCAGCGCGCGAGCATTGCGCAAGATAGAAAAGACCAGGTTGGTAATATGAACAGAGTTGTCGAGATTCAGATTTGGAAAACGAACGGTGTTATGGATTTGCCCATAGACGAAGAGAATGTCGCGCAGAACGGCAAACAAGTTGGCCTGCAAGGAGCGAATGATACGCCCATCGACAAAAGCTTCTTCCGGGGGATTGATCAGTTCTAACTTAACGCCGCGTTCACGGCGTAGCACGTTAATGTCGAAATTCTCAAAACGGGACAGCAATTCTTTGCTGTTATCGGTGAGGCTACCGGAGTTCAGAACAGCGAGTGAACAGTTGCGAAATAATTGATAGAGGTCGCTGCTGGCGGTGCGTTTAAGCATGTCCACTTCCAACTGCGACAACATATCCATGGAGCCAAGAGGGCTAATATGTGTAATCAAGAAAAACTCCTTATGGGACGATTATCGTCATTCCCTTTGATTACAATAGCCCTGCCTGATGACCTTTCACAACCTTATGCGTGAATCCAGCCCGCAAAATTGAGAAAAATTTTATTGCCGTGCCAGACGGGTTGTCGATGGGACAAAATTACAGTTACTGCGCCATGGGTTAATGTCCAGACCGCCACGACGGGTATAACGTGCGTAAACGCTTAATTTCTCTGGCTGGCAGAAGCGTAACAGGTCATTAAAAATGCGCTCTACGCACTGTTCATGGAACTCGTTATGATGACGGAAAGAAACCAGATAACGCAGCAGTTTTTCCCTGTCAATCTTGCGTCCACGATACTGAATCTGGATAGATCCCCAGTCTGGTTGATGAGTAATCAGGCAGTTTGATTTCAGCAGGTGGCTAACGAGTGTTTCTTCCACCACTTTCTCGCCGCTGATGGCATTCTCAAGATAGTCAGTGGTGAATTCATAGTTATCGATAGCGATATCCTGGTCATCAATGCAGGTGCCATTGAAATGCCCCACCGGCTGACCTTCCAGTTCATCAAGACGATATAACGCCACGCTAACGTTACCCTGGGCGCAAGTGCTTAAGTCGCGCTCCAGCGTCTGGCGCACTTCATCCCAATTGTTAAAGCGTGTCTGGTTAAAGCTGTTGAGATAGAGCTTAAAACTCTTCGACTCAATGAGATTTACGCTGGTGTAATCAAGTTCAACATGACCCACGGCAACCTGCGGCAAACCTTTCGCATTCAGCCAGGAAAGTTCATATAGCGTCCAGATATCCGTACCGTGAAAAGGCAGATTATCTGCTTTCAGGCCCAGCGGATCGCGATTCAAACTACGTGGAACGCCTTGTAGCAGGCTGGCGTCATAGGTATCCCGGTAATCGGTTGATTTTCCAAGAGTCAGGCCCGCAAGTGCCTGATGGTTTGCATAAGAAGACATGTTTCACCGTCATAAACCAGATAAACTAAACGACAAGTGTATCTGGTTTAAGTGAAGAGAGAAATTAGTGGACGAATTGACCGCACAAGCCTTGAGAGATTTTACCACGCGTTACTGTGATGCATGGCACGAACAGCACAATAGTTGGCCGTTAAGCGAGGAGCTGTATGGCGTTCCTTCACCGTGCATTATTTCAACCACTAATGATGCTGTGTTCTGGCAACCGCAGCCGTTTAGCGGTGAGCAAAATGTAAACGCGGTTGAGCGTGCGTTTGATATTGTGATACAACCCGCAATTCATACCTTCTATACGACCCAGTTTGCCGGGGATATGCATGCGCAGTTTGGCGATATCAAACTGACATTACTGCAAACCTGGAGCGAAGATGACTTCCGCCGGGTGCAGGAAAACCTGATTGGACATCTGGTTACCCAGAAACGTCTGAAACTGCCCCCCACGTTATTTATCGCCACACTGGAAGAGGAGCTGGAAGTGATTTCGGTATGTAATCTCTCTGGCGAAGTATGCAAAGAGACGCTGGGGACGCGGAATCGTATGCATTTAGCCTCAAATCTTGCGGAATTCCTTATGCAGCTTAAGCCTCTTCTGTAATCCAAATACCCCGTCTGGTTGTGAGAGATCTCTTACAGACCCTGTAGGAGATCGCCAGGAAGTAAGTGAATACTTAAAAAGATAAGAATCGATATTTCTATTTTAAATCAATGTATTGAAGAAAGATCCTTAACTTTCATATGAAATTTTCCTTAAGGCATTGTCTGTAAGCGCCTTGTAAGACTCAGCGAAAAAGACGATTCTATCTTCGTCGACAGGGAGTCAGACAACGAAGTGAACATCAGGATGATGACACTTCTAAAGGACACGCCAGGATGGTGCTTCAGGGAAAGGCTTCTGGATGAAGCGAAGAGGAAAACGCTGGATGCGTTAAAGGACACCTCCAGGACGGAGAATGAGAACCGGTCAGGATGATTCGGTGGGTCAGGATGGCCAGGGACACTTCAGGATGAAGTATCACATCGGGGTGGTGTGAGCAGGAAGCATTAGTTCAGGATGAACGATTGGTCGCAAGACCACAGGAAAAGTTGTCAAGGATGAGCAGGGAGCAACAAAAGTAGCTGGAATGCTGCGAAACGAACCGGGAGCACTGTTAATACAGTGCTCCCTTTTTTTATTCCTGCTATCCTTCGCGGCAGTTTTTTCTTCTTGAGGTTGTTTTATGACCACTCATGACCGCGTTCGTCTTCAGTTGCAGGCGCTTGAAACATTACTGCGTGAACATCAGCACTGGCGGAGCGATGAACCGCAGCCGCATCAATTCAACAGTACCCAACCTTTCTTTATGGATACGATGGAGCCACTGGAATGGTTGCAATGGGTACTGATCCCGCGAATGCACGATCTCTTAGATAATAATCAGCCATTGCCAGGGGCTTTCGCCGTGGCGCCGTATTATGAAATGGCGCTGGCGACGGACCACCCCCAGCGCGCGCTTATTCTGGCGGAGCTGGAAAAACTGGATGCGCTTTTTGCGGATGATACAAACTGATGCTGGAAATACTCTACCAGGATGAATGGCTGGTTGCGGTTAACAAACCGTCTGGCTGGCTGGTTCACCGCAGCTGGCTGGATCGTGACGAAAAAGTGGTGGTCATGCAAACCGTACGTGACCAGATTGGTCAGCACGTGTTTACCGCGCATCGGCTGGACCGACCGACTTCCGGCGTATTGCTGATGGGATTATCCAGCGAGGCCGGACGGCTGTTAGCGCAACAGTTTGAACAGCACCAAATCCAGAAATGTTACCATGCGATTGTGCGTGGCTGGCTGATGGAAGAAGCGGTGCTGGATTATCCGCTGGTGGAAGAACTGGATAAAATCGCCGATAAGTATGCCCGCGAAGATAAAGACCCGCAGCCAGCAGTGACGCATTATCGCGGTCTGGCGACGGTTGAAATGCCAGTTGCGACCGGGCGTTACCCGACGACACGCTACGGTCTGGTGGAACTGGAGCCGAAAACCGGACGCAAACATCAGCTTCGTCGCCATCTTGCCCATTTGCGCCATCCGATTATTGGCGACAGCAAACATGGCGATTTGCGCCAGAATCGCAGCGCGGCTGAACATTTTGGCCTCCAGCGGTTAATGTTGCACGCCAGTAAGTTGTCACTGACGCATCCTTTTACTGGCGAGCCGCTGACTATCCACGCCGGTCTGGACGACACCTGGATGCGGGCATTATCACAATTTGGCTGGCGCGGTCTGCTTCCTGAAAATGAAAGGGTTGAGTTCAGCGCGCCATCGGGTCAGGATGATGAGTTAAGTTCCTAATCCAGGGAGAAAACGGTATGGCGGAAATTGGTATTTTTGTAGGCACCATGTACGGGAATTCACTGCTAGTGGCCGAAGAAGCGGAAGCGATTCTGACCGCACAGGGCCACAAAGCAACGGTGTTTGAAGACCCAGAATTAAGCGACTGGTTACCCTATCAGGACAAGTATGTTCTGGTAGTTACGTCCACCACCGGGCAGGGCGACCTTCCTGACAGCATTGTGCCACTCTTTCTGGGCATAAAGGATAACCTCGGTTTCCAGCCGAACCTGCGTTACGGCGTGATTGCGCTCGGCGACAGTAGTTATGTGAATTTCTGCAACGGTGGCAAACAGTTTGATGCTTTGTTACAGGAACAGAGCGCGCAGCGGGTAGGGGAAATGCTGCTGATCGATGCCAGTGAAACCCCGGAACCAGAAACGGAATCCAATCCGTGGGTTGAGCAGTGGGGGACGCTGTTGCCCTGATTTGTTCAGCGATCGGCAAAATACCGTTTTAGCGGTGCTGAATCGAGTCTTTTCAGGCAAATGCCTGTAAAAACTGCTTCTTAGCGCGGATTTTTACTGGCGTTTGCCTGGAGTCAAGCGATCCATTTCATACTCTTCTTTATTTCTCCGATTTAACCCTTCCTTTCTTGTTCTTGTTTTCATTTCCGTGAAGTGGATTCCACCGTCCAGGGCTAATGCCAAAATCGAGCCTCATTGAACGCATTAATGTTGTGTTGTTGCACGGTGAGCCGCTATGGCGCGCTTTTTATACTGCTATTGCCAGATATAAAACACGCGCCGCATTCGGCGAACGACCTATAAAAACGGCAAAAACACCCTACGTCACCTCTGATTTCCTGGCGATGTCGCAGTCCAGAGTGAGCGTGGCTAACGCGAATTTTCAGGAGTGCAACAATGAGTTCTTTAAGTCAGGCTGCGAGCAGTGTGGAAAAACGCACGAATGCTCGTTACTGGATAGTGGTGATGCTGTTTATCGTCACATCTTTCAACTACGGCGATCGCGCTACGCTCTCGATCGCCGGTTCGGAAATGGCCAAATATATCGGTCTTGATCCAGTGGGTATGGGCTATGTGTTCTCTGCTTTCTCATGGGCTTATGTTATTGGGCAGATCCCTGGCGGCTGGTTGCTGGATCGCTTTGGTTCAAAACGCGTCTACTTCTGGTCAATCTTTATCTGGTCGATGTTCACCTTGCTGCAAGGTTTCGTCGATATCTTTAGTGGATTCGGCATTATCGTTGCCTTGTTTACTCTCCGCTTCCTGGTAGGGCTTGCCGAAGCACCTTCTTTTCCCGGCAACAGCCGAATCGTGGCAGCCTGGTTCCCGGCGCAGGAAAGGGGAACGGCGGTGTCGATTTTTAACTCCGCCCAATACTTTGCAACGGTGATCTTCGCGCCGATTATGGGCTGGCTGACTCATGAAGTGGGTTGGTCACACGTCTTCTTCTTTATGGGCGGTCTGGGCATTGTCATCAGTTTTTTCTGGCTGAAAGTCATCCACGAGCCAAATCAACATCCGGGCGTAAATCAGAAAGAGCTGGAGTACATCGCCGCTGGCGGCGCGCTGATCAATATGGATCAGCAAAACACCAAAGTTAAAGTGCCGTTCAGCGTGAAGTGGGGGCAGATCAAACAGCTGCTCGGTTCGCGGATGATGATCGGTGTTTATATCGGTCAGTATTGTATCAACGCCCTGACTTACTTCTTTATTACCTGGTTCCCGGTTTATCTGGTGCAGGCGCGCGGGATGTCGATTCTGAAAGCGGGCTTTGTGGCTTCCGTTCCTGCTGTTTGCGGTTTTATCGGCGGCGTGCTGGGGGGGATTATTTCCGACTGGCTGATGCGCCGCACGGGCTCGCTGAACATTGCGCGTAAAACACCGATCGTGATGGGCATGTTGCTGTCGATGGTGATGGTGTTCTGTAACTACGTCGATGTTGAGTGGATGATCATCGGTTTCATGGCGTTGGCCTTCTTCGGTAAAGGCATCGGGGCGCTGGGTTGGGCGGTAATGGCAGATACTGCGCCAAAAGAGATCAGCGGTCTTTCCGGCGGCCTGTTCAATATGTTCGGTAACATTTCCGGTATCGTCACGCCAATCGCAATTGGTTATATCGTTGGCACGACTGGCTCCTTTAATGGGGCGCTGATTTATGTCGGGGTTCATGCCTTAATTGCGGTGCTGAGCTACCTGGTGCTGGTGGGCGATATTAAACGTATTGAGCTGAAACCTGTCGCGGGGCAATAAGATGACGACACAATCCAGTCCAGTCATTACTGATATGAAAGTCATTCCGGTCGCCGGACATGACAGCATGTTGCTCAATATTGGTGGTGCACATAACGCATATTTCACCCGCAACATTGTGGTACTCACCGATAATGCCGGACATACCGGCATTGGTGAAGCACCGGGCGGAGAGGTGATTTATCAAACGCTTGTCGATGCTATTCCGATGGTTCTGGGCCAGGAAGTCGCGCGACTGAATAAAGTGGTCCAGCAGGTGCATAAAGGTAATCAGGCCGCCGATTTTGATACCTTCGGCAAAGGTGCCTGGACCTTTGAATTGCGCGTTAACGCCGTGGCGGCGCTGGAAGCCGCTTTGCTTGACCTGTTAGGTAAGGCGCTGAATGTTCCGGTCTGTGAACTGCTTGGCCCAGGTAAGCAACGCGATGCTATTACCGTCCTCGGTTATCTGTTTTATATCGGTGATCGGACTAAAACCGATCTTGCTTATCTGGAAAGTACACCAGGTAACCATGAGTGGTATCAGTTGCGTCACCAGAAAGCGATTAACAGCGAAGCCGTTGTGCGTCTGGCGGAGGCTTCACAGGATCGCTATGGCTTTAAAGATTTCAAACTCAAAGGTGGCGTATTACCTGGCGAGCAAGAAATCGACACCGTTCGTGCATTGAAGAAACGCTTCCCTGATGCGCGGATTACCGTTGATCCCAACGGTGCCTGGCTGCTTGATGAAGCCATTTCTTTGTGTAAAGGCCTGAATGATGTGCTGACCTATGCGGAAGACCCGTGCGGCGCTGAGCAGGGGTTCTCCGGTCGTGAAGTGATGGCGGAGTTTCGGCGGGCGACCGGCTTGCCCGTCGCGACCAACATGATCGCCACCAACTGGCGTGAAATGGGTCATGCGGTGATGCTCAATGCGGTAGATATTCCACTTGCCGATCCGCACTTCTGGACTCTCTCTGGCGCGGTGCGTGTCGCGCAACTGTGTGATGAATGGGGACTAACCTGGGGCTGTCATTCCAACAACCACTTCGATATCTCTCTGGCGATGTTTACCCATGTGGGCGCGGCGGCACCGGGTAATCCCACCGCTATCGATACCCACTGGATTTGGCAGGAGGGCGATTGTCGCCTGACCAAAAATCCGCTGGAGATTAAAAACGGAAAAATTGCCGTTCCTGATGCGCCCGGCCTGGGCGTGGAACTGGACTGGGAACAGGTACAAAAGGCGCACGAAGCCTATAAACGTCTGCCTGGCGGCGCGCGTAACGACGCGGGTCCGATGCAGTACCTGATCCCCGGCTGGACCTTTGACCGTAAACGTCCCGTTTTCGGCCGTCATTGATTTTGAATAAGGATATAAATATGAATTCTCAATTTACGACGCCTGTTGTTACTGAAATGCAGGTCATCCCGGTGGCGGGTCATGACAGTATGCTGATGAATCTGAGTGGCGCACACGCACCGTTCTTCACGCGTAATATTGTGATCATCAAAGATAATTCTGGTCACACCGGCGTAGGGGAAATTCCCGGCGGCGAGAAAATCCGTAAGACGCTGGAAGATGCGATTCCGCTGGTGGTAGGTAAAACGCTGGGTGAATACAAAAACGTTCTGACGCTGGTGCGTAATACTTTTGCCGATCGTGATTCTGGCGGGCGCGGTTTACAGACTTTTGACCTGCGTACCACTATCCATGTAGTTACCGGGATAGAAGCGGCAATGCTGGATCTGCTTGGGCAACACCTTGGAGTTAACGTGGCATCCTTGCTGGGCGATGGTCAACAGCGTAGCGAAGTCGAAATGCTGGGTTATCTGTTCTTTGTCGGCAATCGCAAAGCCACACCGTTACCGTATCAAAGCCAGCCGGATGACAAATGCGACTGGTATCGTCTTCGTCACGAAGAAGCGATGACGCCGGATGCGGTGGTGCGCCTGGCGGAAGCGGCGTATGAAAAATATGGCTTCAACGATTTCAAACTGAAGGGCGGTGTACTGGCCGGGGAAGATGAAGCCGAATCTATTGTGGCACTGACGCAACGCTTCCCGCAGGCACGTATTACGCTCGATCCTAACGGTGCCTGGTCGCTGAACGAAGCGATTAAAATTGGTAAATACCTGAAAGGTTCGCTGGCTTATGCAGAAGATCCGTGTGGTGCGGAGCAAGGTTTCTCCGGGCGTGAGGTGATGGCAGAGTTCCGTCGCGCGACTGGTCTGCCGACTGCAACCAATATGATCGCCACCGATTGGCGGCAGATGGGCCATACGCTCTCCCTGCAATCTGTTGATATCCCGCTGGCGGACCCGCATTTCTGGACGATGCAGGGTTCGGTACGTGTGGCGCAAATGTGCCATGAATTTGGCCTGACCTGGGGTTCACACTCTAACAACCACTTCGATATTTCCCTGGCGATGTTTACCCATGTTGCCGCAGCTGCACCGGGTAAAATCACCGCGATTGATACGCACTGGATCTGGCAGGAAGGTAATCAGCGCCTGACTAAAGAGCCTTTTGAGATCAAAGGCGGTTTGGTACAAGTGCCGGAAAAACCGGGTCTGGGTGTAGAAATCGATATGGATCAGGTGATGAAAGCCCACGAGCTGTATCAGAAATACGGGCTTGGCGCGCGTGATGATGCGATGGGGATGCAGTACCTGATTCCTGGCTGGACGTTCGATAACAAGCGTCCGTGCATGGTGCGTTAAGACAGAAAACAAAAACCGGCTCTGTCAGGAGCCGGTTTGAGACTGATGCCAAACACAAAATTGCCTGATGCGCTACGCTTATCAGGCCCACATGCTTTTTTAATTCATTGAATTTGAATGGTTTCGTAGGCCGGTAAGGCGTTTTCGCCGCATCCGGCATAAACACAGGCACCTTGTCACCAGTCTGAAATCGGCTTCATAAGAAGCCGATTTTTACTCGATAAAATATTTATTACCCAAGAATTTTACTGGCTTCGCGTGCCACATTATCCATCTCGTCCAACAATTCCAGTAGCTCCGGCTCCAAATCTTCTTCTTTAGTACCGCTTCGTAGCTGTTGTTCGATAAGTTGACAGAGATTCTTCATACGCGGCACACCGCTATAGCCGCAACTGCCATGCAGTTTATGAATCAAATCAACCAGGCCTTCCGGGTTTTCCCCAACCAGTTGTTCCTCAACTTTGTTACGAACTTCTGGCAGGAAATCGAGCAACATTTGCAGCATATCGCGCGCCAGATCGGTTTTGCCAGCGGCCTGGCGTAGCGCCAGTTGCCAGTCCAGAGTCGCATTCTGGTTCACCACAATTTCGTTCACTTCTGGCGTCACAACGCGGGAAGAAATGCCGCTGCCGGGTTTGTAGCGCAGCAGCAAATTATGCAATCGCTCTTCTTCTATCGGTTTCGCCAGATAATCGCTCATCCCCGCGCCAAGTAATTTCTCTTTTTGCCCAGCCATCGCATGTGCAGTCACCGCGATGACTGGCGTTTGTTGCTGGTGCGGAAGCTGGTGGATAAGTTCGCATGCACGAATGCCGTCCATGTCCGGCATTTGAATATCCATTAAGATTAAATCGAACGGCATCTGTTTTGCTCGTTCAACCGCCTGATGTCCGCTATCGCACAACTCCACATGCTGAACCATGTCCTCCAGCAATGCGCCGATAAGTTTCAGGTTGGCGGGATTATCATCAACAGCCATAACCGTCATTACCAGCTTACTTTCGTCGGTGACAGGCAACAGCGTATTTTGTGTTTGATGGCAAAACTCGGTCAGTACAGGTAACAGACGTGTAGGCGTCAGGGGTTTCAGCAGACACGCGCCGATACCATCTTGCTTGAGTTTTTCGGCATTGACCTGTGCATGGCACGGAAGGGCGAGCATCAGAAAATCGGTCATCGACACCGCTTTCGCTAACCGCTCATGTTGCATCGTTAGCGGTTCGCGGAAAGTCACCGCAATCCCTAACAACATCATGTCGTAATGCGCGGGAGGGAGTGCCGAGAAGCTTGGGCTGTAGACCACCTCAAGCGGTGTTTCGCTTAAAATATCCAGCGTGCACTGCGCGGCTGCCGAGTTCGGTTCGACATAAGCCAGGCGTTTGCCTGTGAGGCATTGGGTGGATGGTCCTTCAATAATAATATTCGGGTTCAGATCGAGATTAATATGGAACCAGAAGGTTGAGCCACGATTCGGCTGGCTATGGAACGAGATATCTCCGCCCATCTCATTAACCAGTTTTTGCGTAATTACCAGCCCCAGCCCGGTGCCGCCATGACGGCGTGAAATACTGGCATCTGCCTGCCTGAAAGCCTGGAACAGGCGCGATTGATCGCGTTCAGGAATACCAATACCGGTATCGCGGATCTGCACTTCAATCTGAACTTTGGTATTACTCAGCGCTCGTTTTTCCACCAGAATATCGATGTTGCCATTCTCGGTGAATTTAATCGCATTCCCTACCAGGTTAGTGATGATTTGCTGTAAACGCAGCGGATCGCCTATCACGTTATCTGGCACGTCGCTCTTAATATTGAGCGTCAATTCCAGCCCTTTATCGTGAGAAGAATGCGCCAGAAGAGTAACCACTTCATCCAGCGTGCTGCGCAGCGGGAACGGAATACTTTCCAGAATCAGCTTGCCCGCTTCCAGTTTCGAGAAGTCGAGAACATCATTAATAATTGCCAGCAAATTATTTGCCGAGCGTTCAATCGTGTTCAGGTGATCGCGCTGCGTTGGCGTTAATTCTGTTTTCAGCGTCAGGCGGGTAAAGCCAATAACCCCATTCAGCGGTGTACGCAGCTCATGTGACATGTTCGCCAGAAACTCGGACTTAATACGCGCCGCTTCCTGGGCGCGCTTTTTCGCCAGGTCCAACTCAACGTTCTGAATTTCCATCTGCTCCAGCGTTTCACGCAGATCGGACGTCGCCTGGTCGATATTGTGCTGCATCTCTTCGTGATAAGCCGCCAGAGACATTGCCATCGAGTTGATGCCGTTTTTCAGCATATCCAACTCGCCGAGCATAAATCCTTCCACCCGGCTGTCGAGTTGTCCTCGGCGGATGCGGTCGACAGTATTCACCATGTTGCGAATCGGGCCGGTTACATCGCGCATGAGTCGCCAGCCAAAAATAAGCGCAATACCAATACAGAACAGCATCATCACGCTGGAAATAAAAATCTCTTTATATTGCTGTAAGCGCACCGATTTAAGGTCCAGCTCAAGAGCAATATACCCCAGCATATTCTGACTATTTTTGGCATCGCTAATGGGCGATTCGTCGGGAGAATAACTCTCGGAGATAATCGGCGTACGCAAAATCATAATATCGCCATCACGTGTGACAGTGAGCTGGCGCGGAAATGGCACGTTACTACCGAGCTGCATTGCTGAAGGGTCGAGATGAAAATTGGAGGTGACAAAGAGTCGGTTATTTTCATCGTAAACTGAAATGGCGCGAACAATATCAGAATGGCGACGATGCAAAACGCTTATCAACTGACCGATAGATTCGCGATTTTGCAGGCTCATGCCATATTCAGTAGAAACTGCAAGCGGCTCAATAATGCTGGCACCGGCATCTTCCAGTTGACGCTGCAAGTCGTTATAGCGATGCACGACGAAAAAGATACTGAGCAATAAACCAATAAGGACGGTCGGCGCCAGGATCAGAATCATCATGCGTGCGCGCAGGCTGTAGTTGGTCATGGAGTTCCGTTATGGGACAATTAAGGTCACACTGTTAAATTGAGAAAGTCTCGCCAATGGCGCAATTCTACTCTGCAAAACGACGCGTGACGACGCGTCAGATCATAACCGTTTCAGTCAACGACCTCGACTCTTTTGGTCAGGGCGTGGCACGACATAACGGAAAAGCGTTATTTATCCCCGGGCTATTGCCGCAGGAAGACGCGGAAGTTACTGTTACTGAAGATAAAAAACAGTATTCCCGCGCTAAAGTCGTGCGCAGGCTAAGCGACAGCCCGGAACGCGAAACGCCACGCTGCCCTCATTTTGGCGTATGCGGTGGCTGTCAGCAACAACACGCCAGCATCGAACTACAGCAGCGAAGCAAAAGTGCGGCGCTCGCCCGGTTAATGAAGCACGACGTCTCTGAAGTGATCGCCGATGTTCCCTGGGGGTACCGTCGCCGCGCGCGCTTAAGCCTGAACTATCAGCCGAAAACACAACAATTACAGATGGGATTTCGCAAAGCGGGTTCCAGTGACATTGTCGATGTTAAGCAATGCCCCATTTTAGCGCCCCAACTTGAAGCATTGCTGCCCAAAGTCAGGGCATGCCTGACCAGCTTACAAGCCATGCGCCATCTTGGTCACGTTGAACTGGTGCAGGCAACCAGCGGCACGCTGATGATTTTACGCCATACCGCACCGCTAAGTTCGGCTGATCGTGAAAAACTGGAACGCTTTTCGCATTCTGAAGGCCTGGATCTGTTTCTCGCCCCCGATAGTGAGATACTCGAAACCGTCTCTGGCGAGATGCCCTGGTATGACTCAAACGGGTTGCGTTTAACTTTTAGCCCGCGTGATTTTATTCAGGTCAACGCGGGTGTGAACCAGAAAATGGTGGCACGCGCGCTGGAGTGGTTGGATGTGCAGGCTGAAGACAGCGTGCTTGATCTGTTCTGCGGTATGGGCAATTTCACACTGCCATTAGCGGCACGAGCGGCTAGCGTGGTAGGGGTAGAAGGTGTTGCGGCGCTGGTGGAGAAAGGTCAGGAAAATGCGCGACTTAATGGTTTACAAAATGTGACGTTTTATCATGAAAATCTTGAAGATGATGTCACAAAGCAGCCGTGGGCTAAAAACGGCTTTGACAAAGTGTTGCTGGACCCGGCGCGAGCAGGTGCTGCTGGCGTCATGCAGCAAATTATAAAACTGGAACCCATTCGTATAGTTTATGTATCCTGTAACCCTGCGACGCTGGCTCGGGATAGCGAGGCGTTATTAAAAGCAGGATATACCATTGCGCGACTGGCGATGCTGGATATGTTCCCACACACGGGGCATCTGGAATCGATGGTGCTTTTTTCGCGCGTTAAATAGTTACGATTTGCTGATTTCGGCAGGTCAGGTCCCTAAAGGAGAGGACAATGGTTGCGGTAAGAAGTGCACATATCAATAAGGCTGGTGAATTTGATCCGGACAAATGGATCGCAAGTCTGGGGATTGCCAGCCAGAAGTCGTGTGAGTGCTTAGCCGAAACCTGGGCGTATTGTCTGCAGCAGACGCAGGGGCATCCGGATGCCAGTTTGCTGTTGTGGCGTGGTGTCGAGATGGTGGAGATCCTCTCGACATTAAGTATGGACATTGACACGCTGCGGGCGGCGCTACTGTTCCCTCTGGCCGATGCCAACGTAGTCAGCGAAGACGTACTGCGCGAGAGCGTCGGTAAGTCGGTCGTTAATCTTATTCACGGTGTGCGCGATATGGCGGCAATCCGCCAGCTGAAAGCGACGCACACTGATTCTGTTTCCTCCGAACAGGTCGATAACGTTCGCCGGATGTTATTGGCGATGGTCGATGATTTCCGCTGCGTGGTCATCAAACTGGCGGAGCGTATTGCTCATCTGCGCGAAGTAAAAGATGCGCCAGAAGATGAACGCGTACTTGCAGCAAAAGAGTGCACCAATATCTACGCGCCGCTGGCGAACCGTCTCGGGATCGGGCAACTGAAATGGGAACTGGAAGATTACTGCTTCCGTTATCTCCACCCGACTGAATACAAGCGCATCGCCAAATTGCTGCATGAACGCCGTCTCGACCGCGAACACTATATCGAAGAGTTTGTCGGTCATCTGCGCGCTGAGATGAAAGCTGAAGGCGTTAAAGCTGAGGTGTATGGTCGTCCGAAACACATCTACAGCATCTGGCGCAAAATGCAGAAAAAGAACCTCGCCTTCGATGAGCTGTTTGATGTCCGTGCAGTACGTATTGTTGCCGAGCGTTTACAAGACTGCTACGCCGCGCTGGGGATAGTGCACACTCACTATCGCCACTTGCCGGATGAATTTGATGATTACGTCGCAAATCCGAAACCAAACGGCTATCAGTCTATTCATACTGTGGTACTGGGGCCGGGTGGCAAAACCGTTGAGATCCAAATCCGCACCAAACAGATGCATGAAGATGCAGAGCTGGGTGTCGCTGCGCACTGGAAATACAAAGAAGGTGCGGCTGCTGGCGGGGCGCGTTCGGGACATGAAGACCGGATTGCCTGGCTGCGTAAACTGATTGCGTGGCAGGAAGAGATGGCTGATTCCGGCGAAATGCTCGACGAAGTACGCAGCCAGGTCTTTGACGACCGGGTATACGTCTTTACGCCGAAAGGTGATGTCGTTGATTTGCCTGCGGGATCAACGCCGCTGGACTTCGCTTACCACATCCACAGTGATGTCGGACACCGCTGCATCGGGGCAAAAATTGGCGGGCGCATTGTGCCGTTCACCTACCAGCTGCAAATGGGCGACCAGATTGAAATTATCACCCAGAAACAGCCCAACCCCAGCCGTGACTGGTTAAACCCAAACCTGGGCTATGTCACAACCAGCCGTGGGCGTTCGAAAATTCATGCCTGGTTCCGTAAACAGGATCGTGACAAAAACATTCTGGCTGGACGACAAATCCTTGATGACGAACTGGAACATCTGGGAATCAGCCTGAAAGAAGCAGAAAAACACCTGCTGCCGCGTTACAACTTCAATGATGTCGACGAGTTGCTGGCGGCGATTGGGGGCGGGGATATCCGGCTCAATCAGATGGTGAATTTCCTGCAATCGCAATTTAATAAGCCGAGTGCCGAAGAGCAGGACGCCGCCGCGCTGAAGCAGCTTCAGCAAAAAAGCCATGCCCCGCAAAACCGCAGTAAAGATAACGGGCGCGTGGTAGTAGAAGGTGTCGGCAATCTGATGCACCACATCGCGCGCTGCTGTCAGCCGATTCCTGGTGATGAAATTGTTGGTTTCATTACTCAGGGACGCGGTATTTCTGTGCACCGCGCCGATTGTGAACAACTGGTGGAGCTACGCTCCCATGCGCCAGAACGCATTGTTGATGCAGTATGGGGCGAGAGCTACTCCGCCGGATATTCGCTGGTGGTCCGCGTGCTGGCTAATGATCGTAGTGGGTTGTTGCGTGATATCACGACCATTCTCGCCAACGAGAAGGTGAACGTGCTTGGCGTTGCCAGCCGTAGCGATACCAAACAGCAACTGGCAACCATCGATATGACCATTGAGATTTATAACCTGCAGGTGCTGGGCCGCGTGCTGGGTAAACTCAATCAGGTGCCGGATGTTATCGACGCGCGTCGACTGCACGGGAGTTAGGCCGAAATTTGCTCGTATCTACAATGTAGATTGATATATACTGTATCTACATATGATAGCGGTTTGAGGAAAGGGTTATGATCCACAGTAGCGTAAAGCGTTGGGGAAATTCTCCTGCAGTGCGGATCCCGGCTACGTTAATGCAGGCGCTCAATCTGAATATTGATGATGAAGTGAAGATTGACCTGGTGGATGGCAAATTAATTATTGAGCCAGTGCGTAAAGAGCCCGTATTTACGCTTGCTGAACTGGTCAACGACATCACGCCGGAAAACCTCCACGAGAATATCGACTGGGGGGAGCCGAAAGATAAGGAAGTCTGGTAATGGTAAGCCGATACGTACCCGATATGGGCGATCTGATTTGGGTTGATTTTGACCCGACAAAAGGTAGCGAGCAAGCCGGACATCGTCCGGCTGTTGTCCTGAGTCCGTTCATGTATAACAACAAAACAGGTATGTGTCTGTGTGTTCCTTGTACAACACAATCAAAAGGATATCCGTTCGAAGTTGTTTTGTCCGGTCAGGAACGTGATGGCGTAGCGTTAGCTGATCAGGTAAAAAGAATCGCCTGGCGGGCAAGAGGAGCAACGAAGAAAGGAACGGTTACCCCAGAGGAATTACAACTCATTAAAGCCAAAATTAACGTGCTGATTGGGTAAGTGTTACTAACTCACTTCTATTCTGGTCACAGGCTTCCACCTGACAGACCCGCAATTTTCAGGACATTCCAATGAATCAAATCGACCGTTTACTCACTATCATGCAGCGCCTGCGCGATCCGGAAAACGGCTGCCCGTGGGATAAGGAGCAGACATTTGCGTCTATTGCGCCTTATACCCTTGAAGAAACCTACGAAGTGCTGGACGCCATTGCCCGCGAAGACTTTGACGATCTGCGCGGTGAACTGGGCGATCTGTTGTTCCAGGTGGTGTTTTACGCGCAAATGGCCCAGGAAGAAGGGCGCTTTGACTTTAATGATATTTGTGCTGCGATCAGCGATAAATTAGAGCGTCGCCATCCGCATGTTTTTGCTGATAGTTCTGCCGAAAACAGCAGTGAAGTTCTCGCCCGTTGGGAGCAGATCAAAACCGAAGAACGCGCGCAGAAAGCACAGCATTCGGCGCTGGACGATATTCCTCGCAGTTTGCCGGCTTTAATGCGCGCACAAAAAATCCAGAAACGTTGTGCCAACGTTGGCTTCGACTGGACGACGCTTGGCCCGGTGGTTGATAAAGTCTACGAAGAGATCGACGAGGTGATGTACGAGGCGCGGCAGGCTGTTGTCGACCAGGCTAAACTGGAGGAGGAAATGGGCGACCTGCTGTTTGCCACGGTTAATCTGGCTCGCCATTTAGGGACGAAAGCAGAAATCGCATTGCAAAAAGCGAACGAAAAATTCGAGCGTCGTTTTCGCGAAGTGGAGCGTATTGTTGCCGCGCGTGGACTGGAAATGACAGGTGTTGACCTCGAAACAATGGAAGAAGTCTGGCAACAGGTAAAACGGCAGGAAATTGATCTCTAAGGGAATTACGCGGTCAAGCGCCATTTGTGTCATTTTTTAAATGACAAGCGCTTGATTTGCGTCAAAAACATTTACCCCAAAGGGGCTATTTTCTCACTCCTGATTTCAATGGTGCGCTGGCGAAGAGGAGGGATAATGAAAGTTTGTGGCACAGGTCATGTTCGGGTATACTGCTTTCCCGTCCTGGTTATTCCATCGTCTTTTCAACCTAACTTCTCAGGTTCAGCATGACAACGAACTATATTTTTGTGACCGGCGGGGTCGTATCCTCTCTGGGTAAAGGCATTGCCGCAGCCTCCCTCGCAGCCATTCTTGAAGCCCGTGGCCTCAATGTGACTATCATGAAACTGGATCCGTACATCAACGTCGATCCAGGTACTATGAGCCCAATCCAACACGGGGAAGTGTTCGTTACTGAAGACGGCGCTGAAACCGACCTGGACCTGGGTCACTACGAGCGTTTCATTCGTACCAAAATGAGCCGCCGCAACAACTTCACCACGGGTCGTATCTACTCAGACGTTCTGCGTAAAGAACGCCGCGGTGACTACCTCGGCGCAACCGTACAGGTTATTCCACACATCACTAACGCTATCAAAGAACGCGTTCTTGCAGGTGGCGAAGGCCACGACGTGGTTCTGGTCGAAATCGGCGGTACCGTAGGTGACATCGAATCCCTGCCGTTCCTCGAAGCGATTCGCCAGTTGGCTGTTGAAATTGGCCGTGAGCACACTCTGTTTATGCACCTGACGCTGGTGCCGTACATGGCAGCGTCTGGTGAAGTCAAAACCAAACCGACCCAGCACTCTGTAAAAGAGCTGCTCTCCATCGGTATCCAGCCTGACATCCTGATTTGTCGTTCAGATCGCGCTGTACCGGCGAACGAACGTGCGAAGATTGCATTGTTCTGTAATGTTCCGGAAAAAGCGGTTATTTCTCTGAAAGACGTCGATTCCATCTATAAAATTCCGGGCCTGTTGAAATCTCAGGGGCTGGACGATTATATTTGTAAACGATTCAGCTTAAACTGCCCGGAAGCGAATCTGTCCGAATGGGAACAGGTTATCTTCGAAGAAGCGAATCCGGTGAGTGAAGTCACCATCGGTATGGTCGGTAAGTACATTGAACTGCCGGACGCTTACAAATCAGTGATTGAAGCACTGAAACACGGCGGGCTGAAAAATCGTGTCAGCGTCAACATCAAACTGATCGATTCACAAGATGTTGAAACGCGCGGTGTTGAAATCCTTAAAGGTCTGGACGCGATCCTCGTACCTGGCGGTTTCGGCTATCGTGGCGTAGAAGGCATGATTACTACCGCGCGCTTTGCGCGTGAGAACAATATTCCTTATCTGGGCATTTGCCTGGGTATGCAGGTGGCGTTAATTGATTACGCTCGCCATGTTGCCAACATGGAGAACGCCAACTCTACGGAATTTGTGCCAGACTGTAAGTACCCGGTTGTGGCGCTGATTACCGAGTGGCGCGATGAAAACGGCAACGTTGAAGTTCGTAGCGAGAAGAGCGATCTCGGTGGCACCATGCGTCTTGGCGCACAGCAGTGCCAGCTGGTTGACAATAGCCTGGTTCGCCAGCTGTACAATGCGCCGACAATTGTTGAGCGTCATCGTCACCGCTACGAAGTCAACAACATGCTGCTGAAACAGATTGAAGATGCAGGTCTGCGCGTTGCGGGCCGTTCCGGGGATGATCAGTTGGTCGAGATCATCGAAGTTCCGAATCACCCGTGGTTCGTGGCTTGTCAGTTCCATCCGGAGTTTACTTCTACTCCACGTGATGGCCACCCGCTGTTTGCTGGCTTTGTAAAAGCCGCCAGCGAGTTCCAGAAACGTCAGGCGAAGTAAGTAAAAAAGTTAGAACGGCAACGCGTACCCTGGGTACGCGTTGTTTGTCTGGAGTTTCAGTTTAACTAGTGACTTGAGGAAAACCTAATGTCCAAAATCGTAAAAATCATCGGTCGTGAAATCATCGACTCCCGTGGTAACCCGACTGTTGAAGCCGAAGTACATCTGGAGGGTGGTTTCGTCGGTATGGCAGCTGCTCCATCAGGTGCTTCTACTGGTTCCCGTGAAGCTCTGGAACTGCGCGATGGCGACAAATCCCGTTTCCTGGGCAAAGGCGTAACCAAAGCTGTTGCTGCGGTTAACGGCCCGATCGCTCAGGCGCTGATTGGCAAAGATGCCAAAGATCAGGCTGGCATTGACAAGATCATGATCGACCTGGACGGCACCGAAAACAAATCTAACTTCGGCGCAAACGCAATCCTGGCTGTATCTCTGGCTAACGCCAAAGCTGCTGCAGCTGCTAAAGGTATGCCGCTGTACGAGCATATCGCTGAACTGAACGGTACTCCGGGCAAATACTCCATGCCGGTTCCGATGATGAACATCATCAACGGTGGTGAGCACGCTGACAACAACGTTGATATCCAGGAATTCATGATTCAGCCGGTTGGCGCGAAAACTGTGAAAGAAGCCATCCGCATGGGTTCTGAAGTTTTCCATCACCTGGCAAAAGTTCTGAAAGCGAAAGGCATGAACACTGCAGTTGGTGACGAAGGTGGCTATGCGCCGAACCTGGGTTCCAACGCTGAAGCTCTGGCTGTTATCGCTGAAGCTGTTAAAGCTGCTGGCTATGAACTGGGCAAAGACATCACTCTGGCGATGGACTGCGCAGCTTCTGAATTCTACAAAGACGGTAAATACGTTCTGGCTGGCGAAGGTAACAAAGCTTTCACCTCTGAAGAATTCACTCACTTCCTGGAAGAACTGACCAAACAGTACCCGATCGTTTCTATCGAAGACGGTCTGGACGAATCTGACTGGGACGGTTTCGCATACCAGACCAAAGTTCTGGGCGACAAAATCCAGCTGGTTGGTGACGACCTGTTCGTAACCAACACCAAGATCCTGAAAGAAGGTATCGAAAAAGGCATCGCTAACTCCATCCTGATCAAATTCAACCAGATCGGTTCTCTGACCGAAACTCTGGCTGCAATCAAGATGGCGAAAGACGCTGGCTACACTGCAGTTATCTCTCACCGTTCTGGCGAAACTGAAGACGCTACCATCGCTGACCTGGCTGTTGGTACTGCTGCAGGCCAGATCAAAACTGGTTCTATGAGCCGTTCTGACCGTGTTGCTAAATACAACCAGCTGATTCGTATCGAAGAAGCTCTGGGCGAAAAAGCACCGTACAACGGTCGTAAAGAGATCAAAGGCCAGGCATAAGTCTGACTTTATCTGATTTAAAAATGCCAGCCTTCGGGCTGGCATTTTTTATGGTCGAGTTACCAGCGGCCTGAGGAACCACCGCCTCCAGATGAACCACCACCTCCGCTAAATCCGCCGCCGCCGCTAAACCCGCCACCACTTGAGCCTCCACCGGAAGAGGATGAAGAAGAACCTTTTCTTGAAGCTCTTTCTTTACCGAGTTTCTTATATTTGGCGCGTAGTTTTTTACTAACGATAAGCCAAAAGATAAGCAGCACTACGATCGCAAAAGGCGTTAACATACCGCAGGCAACGATTAAATTCGTCCATGGTCCTGGCTCTGCAACATAGAGGAATACCATCCCGTAAATGGCGCCAGTGAGTGCTATCCAGGGGAGATTTGACGGATCGGTAAAAACAATAAAATATGAAAGCACCGCCAGTAATATAATTACAGCAAGCGATAATGGAATAGGGGGATTGATACTGTAGTAATTCCCCCTGTTTTCCGGTAATTCACCATTCAGCAGAAGTGCGCCAATATTTTCGCTTGCCAGTGTTAACCCACCCATAAGGTCATCACTTTTGAAAGCAGGGATTAATATATCACGGATAATCTTCGCCGCTTGCAGGTCGGTAACCACCCCTTCCAGCCCGTAGCCCACTTCAATGCGAACTTTACGATCTTCCCAGACGACCAGGATCAGAATACCATCGTCACGCCGCTCATCCCCCAGTTTCCAGCTATCAAAAACGCGAGTTGCATATTGTTCAATGGTATCGTCCCCGGTGGATGGCACAATTAATACGGCGACCTGGGCTCGTGTTTTTTGTGTAATATCCTGCAGCTGCTGTGTCAGTGATTGTTGTTCAGACGAGCTTAACGTACCAGTAATATCGGTCACCTGGTGGCGCAACTCCGGCACAGCAATTTGCTGGGCAAGCACCGGAAGGCACCACAAAGCGAGTAAAATAAAGATTAAGCGCATTACGATCACCAGCGCCCGGAAGCGCCACCGCCACCAGACGAACCGCCACCACCGCTGAAATTGTCATTGTCGAAAGAGGATGAAGAGGAAGATGACGACGATGATGAAGAATGCCAGGAGGCCGAGTTGCTTCTTTCGTAACGTGACGGTCGGTTGGCACTACGCATTGAATCACGCACCTTTCTGCCGAAAGGTGTGAAAGCGATAGCTACGGCCAGGAACGGTGTGGCGAAACATAATAATGTGGCAGGAACTCCCCTGCTCCCGCTATATCCAGCGATGGGAAGTACAAAAGCCAGTACTATGGCAGCAAAGCAAATCACTCCCAGCGTTTTGACATATCCTCTGGCAGAAATAAACGTCAGTGCTATCGCCCAGACTAACAAAGCCCACCAACCGCTAAAGGGTAAAGGGTGATCGGGCGATGTGTTATAGACTAAATCATTTCCTGATAGTCGGGTTTCAATATCACTGATACCCTGTTGCAAGCCGCCAGTAAGGTCGCCTTTTTTAAACGCTGGAATAATACTGTTGCGAATAATTTGCCCGGACTGTGCATCCGTAAGAATACCCTCAAGCCCGTAACCGATTTCAATATGAACTGTATGATCTTGCCAGGCAACTACCAGTAAAATACCGTCATCACGACCTTTATGGCCGGGCTGCCAACTCTCGAACACACGTGTTGCATATTGCTCGATGGTTTCTTCGCCTGTGGTTTCAACCACCAATACCACAAGCTGCGTCTGTTCTTTTTGCGTCAGGGCTTTAATCTGGCTGGTCAGCGTACTTACTTCCCCTCTGGTTAATGTCCCTGTTAAATCATTCATATATTTAGGTAATTCAGGTACTGGAACTTGCACTGCAAACGCAGATGAACAGACCAGAACAAGAAGTAAGATAAAATTTTTCATATAATTAACTCACCTAATGAGCATTAGCATTCTGGCTAAAATCTATTGTTGGGGCTTTGCTTACTGCGGCGACATCATCCGGCAAATAATTTTTCTTTGGTGTGTAATCCATGACCTTTGCGGTTAACACTGCGGGAAATTTGCGGATAGTGACATTATATTGTTCAATGGCTTTAATATATCTTCCTCGCGCGACAGCAATTCGATTTTCGCTTCCTTCGAGTTGTACCATTAAATTTTGATAGAGTTCCTGAGCCTTTAATTCTGGATAACGTTCACTAATAATCGTTAACTGCCCGAGAGTGCGAGTTACCTGCGCCTGAGCTTGTTGCCAGGCTTGTAATTTTTGCTCATCTCCCGGAGCTTGCTGAAGATCGCTGCTGGCACGATTAGCTTGACTACGAGCTAACGTAACGGCCTCCAGTACCTCTTTTTCATGGCTGGAATAACCTTTAATGCTGGCGACAAGATTAGGAATAAGATCTGCACGGCGTTGATACTGATTCAATACTTCTGACCAGGAGGCATTGACCTGTTCATCATAGGTTTGAATATCGTTATAACCGCAACCTGATAAATTGAAAATAAATATAAATACGATGAATATTCTAAACATGTTTAAATCCCTTTTATTTAATTCCTTAAAACATAATACGCCGCTTCATTTTATTCTTAATGATCTGATTCACTTTTTACCTTAAACCCGCCTGTAACAGAATGTTAATAAAGCATGAATATTGCGGCAGGATCTGCAATAATTAACAATTATCCACTTCTCAGAGAATGCTATGCAGTACCCGATTAACGAGATGTTCCAGACCCTGCAAGGTGAGGGTTACTTTACCGGCGTCCCCGCCATTTTTATTCGTTTACAGGGATGCCCGGTCGGCTGTGCCTGGTGCGACACCAAACACACATGGGAAAAGCTTGAGGATCGGGAAGTTTCCCTTTTCAGCATTCTGGGGAAAACGAAAGAGAGTGATAAGTGGGGAGCAGCAAGCAGTGAAGACTTGCTCGCAGTCATCGGTCGTCAGGGATACACCGCGCGTCACGTGGTGATTACGGGTGGTGAACCTTGTATTCATGACTTGATGCCACTAACTGACCTGCTCGAAAAGAACGGTTTCAGTTGCCAGATAGAAACCAGCGGTACTCATGAAGTGCGTTGTACGCCGAATACCTGGGTCACCGTGTCGCCAAAACTGAATATGCGTGGCGGTTATGAAGTATTGTCGCAAGCCCTGGAGCGAGCTAACGAAATCAAACACCCAGTTGGACGCGTACGGGATATCGAAGCACTGGATGAATTGCTGGCGACGCTGACCGATGATAAACCGCGAATCATTGCACTTCAGCCAATTAGCCAGAAGGAAGATGCTACGCGTTTGTGCATTGAAACTTGCATTGCGCGTAACTGGCGTTTGTCGATGCAAACACATAAATATTTAAATATTGCCTGATTAAACATTTATAAGCGTTGTAAATGGGTGGGGTTTGTAAAGACTCCCACTCATTTATATTTTTTGTCGCCTCTGAACACTCATCCATTTTGCCCATTCCGGGCTAATCATTGTCATTCTCTACAAATTCTGTGGCGTTAATTTTTCACTGGAGTGAAAATTATTACGTCGGAGTTTGGTAGATTTTAGTTTGTATAGAGTTATTTTATATATTTATCTTTTCAATCAATGGATTAAGTGCTCTTTAACATAATGGATATGTTGTTTGTGTGATTCTGTAAAGTTGGTAGATTGTGACTGGCTTAAAAATCATTAATTAATAATAGGTTATGTTTAGAGAGTTCCCCGCGCCAGCGGGGATAAACCGAATATCAAGGAAGTCATGAAGACTTCGACTATGAGCTCCCCGCGTCAGCCGGGGATAACCATTCAGGTATGTTCTGGCCGGGCAGTTTCCCGCCCGGTCTTCCTCATTTACGCATTCGACCAGCTCTGGATTGAATCCGCATTCCCCAGCTCACCATGCATCACTTCATACGATTTTTTCAGGATCACATCAGTATGTTTGGTTAAATCTTTGAAAATACCTTTATTCATCGCATCGTAGCGTTTGGCATTGCTCTCAATCGGCATAAAGACATCTTTCACGCGAACCATTTTGTCGACAGCCGTTGCGTAATCTGGATACAGACCAAGCCCTACAGCCGTGTTGATCGCCGCCCCCAGGCTTGCACAACCGTTAATGGCATTACGGCGCGCCGGAAGATTGAATACATCGGCAAAAATCTGCATAAACAGATCGCTGTTCGAACCACCGCCAGTAATGATCACATGCTTCGCAAAGTGATTCATTTCATTACACATATTGTCGTAATTGTTCTTCAGCGTTAGCGCCACGCTTTCCAGTATCGAGCGATATATCCATGCGTAATCCATGCTGGAATCAAAGCCGATCATAATCCCACGCTTGTAGGGTTCCCACGGATTGGTCAGCCAGTCCAGCACTGTCATCAGACCATTACAGCCAGGTGGCACACAAGAAGCTTTTTTGTTGAGCAAATCTTCCGGTGAAAGATCTTGTGCTTTGGCATCCTGAATTAACGACTCGCCTAACATGTCGCGCAGCCAGCTCACCGTCCACATGCCTTTTCGGATACCGTAACCTTCATAAAGCAACGTTTGCGGAATAGAAGACATAATCGGCCAGTACGCCAGCGGATCTTTCGGCAGTGCTTTACCGTTCATCATCAATGCGATGTAAGTGCCAAGAGAAATTACTGCCGTTTCATCATCCAGTAACCCGGCTCCCAGAGCTTCTACCGGTTTATCGCTGGTGGTACAAACTACGGGCAGCCCAGCCGGGAAATGCGTTGCCAGCGCGGCTTGAGGTGTGATATGCCCAAGAACAGTGCCTGGCATTTGCACATCAAAAAGCATCTGGCGGGGGATATTAAACTTCTCCATTACCGCAGCATCTTCACTCCATGCCCAGCTCTTATAATCCACCGGCCACTGACCAAAATAGTTGGCGATATTATCTTTTAATTCCCCCGTTAAACGGTGCGTCAGATAACCCGAAAAAGAGGTGACATACGCCACGTCAGGATTCGTATGTTCGTAAGGGCGTGTAACGCGTGCATCCTGCCAGCTAATCAACGGAGCAGCAGGCGTGCCATCGGCTTTTAGTAACGCACGGCAGCAACGGATTGATCCCAGGCCGATGCCAACAATATCTTCTTTATTCCCGGCAAACTGGCTCATTAAATCGTGACCGGCAAAACATAATGATGCCCATAAATCGTCGTCAGGATGTTCTGCGGTATCGGCATCCGGCGTGTGCATCGGCTGTAATAAGCCTTTACCTTCGCAAACTACATTACCTTCCAGATCGTACATCACTACTTTTGTGCTCTGACTTCCGCCATCAATCCCTATGATGTATTTCTTCGACATGATTTTTCTCCTGTAATTTTTCTGGCTTACTTGCTGTTAGCCGTTGCGGGGGCGATATCAGCAGTACGAATTTTTTGGAACAGCAAAAAGGTAAAGACGATCACCATGCCGAGGGCCGCCATGCCCATCAGCCACATGTTGCGGTAGGCTTCTGCAGCGGGCAGGGTGTCCTGCCAGTGACCGATAATCGGGTAAACGAAGACATCCGGCAGGAATCCAATCACCGAACAAATACCTACCGTGGTACCCATAATGTAAGACGGTGTTCTCGCTTCGCCGGGGCAGGCCCAGTACAGCCCGCGTGAGGCGTAACAGGTGAATCCCAGTAGTAAAATCAGGCCAATCCCCATCGCGACCGATTGCGGGTTAGAGTTGGTAACGAGTAGGGCAGTCAGTGCCAGCAGGCCGATGATGGAAAGGATTTGGATCACGCGGGTAGGGGATTTCACTTTGCTGTAGGTGGTGATGATGCCGCCAAGTGGACCGCACAGTGCGCGGAAGATTTTGTTGATCACAATCCCCATGTAGCTCGCCGCCACCAGCGACATGCCGTACATCTCGGTCAGATAGTTGGTGGAGTAACTCAGAATGGCGTAGATGGTGAAGACGCCAAAAATCACCATGCTGCAATACCAGGTGGTGCTGATGCGCAAAACGGCCAGGATGTCGCTAAGCTGGAATGACTGTTTTTCTTCGTTATTGGCACTGCGCAGGTTGTTGTTATCGCTAACAAAAAACCAGCACAGAATCCCCAATAAGATGTAAACCACACTGTAGATAATAATGACCGTTTTCAGGCTGGCGCTGTCATCCGGTGCAAAGCGAGAAAAGACCCACATGGTAAACACCGCCAGCGACATTACACCGACGCCGCGCAGCCCTTCCATCCAGCCCATGATCTTCCCTTGCTCGCTATGATCGCCAAGTAATGAGGCGGCTTTAATCGACACTGACCACAGCATTAAAATAGTGGTTATCGCAAAGGCGACCTGAATACAGAGCATTACCCAGAGTGGTGGATAGGTTGCCATTATCAGGCCCAGCAACCCGGTAATGATCATCGCGGAAGTAATCATTTTGCGGTGTGAAAATTTATCGGCAATAACGCCGCTGGGGGCATAAAGAATAATGGCCGCAATACCAAATGTACTCATTATTAAACCTATCTCGGTATTGCTGAATCCCATAAATTTCGCCATGGGAATTTGATAAATATAACGTAAATAAGCCAGATCAAAACTTACGCCGCCGCTAAAACTAATTATCGCGAGGGTTATCCAACGGCGATATGAGTTGTGTTGCATATCGTATTCCCATTTGTAATAGACAAAAAAAGAGAAAAGTAAGCCGCCCTTTCAGGTGGATTACTTTTCTCAGGTCTCTAGTAATTGCGATAAGAAATAACATGGAAAGCAGAGGTGTTGTGTGAGAGTAATCACGCTTCTGCTTTTTAAAACTATTTTATAATACGAACAGCACACTGTGATTACGATCACATTAGCAGTTATGCCCTTATGCTAAAAATTATCTCCAGTTACCAGAGATAATGAGAAAGGTAACTTCCCTCTCGCGGGGGAAGTTACCTTTCTTTTTTTTTGCCTTACGGAAATTGGAGCTAACTATGTCAATCGAATCTCTCAATGCGTTCTCAATGGATTTTTTCTCCCTGAAAGGTAAAACAGCAATTGTTACCGGCGGGAATAGCGGTTTAGGTCAGGCATTTGCAATGGCGTTGGCCAAAGCTGGCGCAAATATTTTTATTCCAAGTTTTGTCAAAGATAACGGCGAAACAAAGGAAATGATTGAAAAACAGGGTGTTGAAGTGGACTTTATGCAGGTGGATATCACCGCAGAAGGCGCACCGCAGAAGATTATCGCTGCCTGCTGTGAGCGCTTCGGTACCGTTGATATTCTGGTTAACAATGCCGGTATTTGTAAGCTGAATAAAGTGCTGGACTTCGGTCGTGCCGACTGGGATCCAATGATTGATGTGAACCTGACCGCCGCATTCGAGTTAAGCTATGAAGCGGCAAAAATTATGATCCCGCAGAAAAGCGGTAAAATCATTAATATCTGTTCATTGTTCTCTTACTTAGGTGGACAATGGTCACCTGCATATTCTGCCACTAAACATGCTCTTGCCGGATTCACCAAAGCCTATTGCGATGAATTAGGTCAATATAATATTCAGGTGAATGGTATTGCTCCGGGATATTACGCTACCGATATCACTCTGGCGACCCGTAGTAATCCAGAAACTAACCAGCGCGTTCTTGATCATATTCCGGCAAACCGTTGGGGCGACACTCAGGATTTAATGGGCGCAGCCGTATTCCTCGCAAGTCCGGCTTCAAATTATGTCAACGGACATTTATTAGTGGTTGATGGCGGTTATTTAGTGCGCTAATCCATAACGGTGGTTTCTGTTTTCTCTTATTAATGATTATTCCATTTTTATTACCAGGAAGGAATTACTATGTCTTTATCTCGCGCAGCGATTGTCGACCAGCTAAAGGAAATTGTTGGTGCAGATCGCGTAATTACCGATGAAACAGTATTAAAGAAGAACAGTATTGACCGTTTTCGTAAATTTCCGGATATTCATGGCATTTATACTTTGCCGATTCCGGCAGCGGTCGTAAAACTCGGTTCCACAGAACAAGTCTCCCGTGTGCTGAATTTTATGAATGCGCACAAAATTAATGGTGTGCCGCGTACCGGCGCTTCCGCCACCGAGGGGGGACTGGAAACCGTTGTGGAAAACTCGGTGGTGCTCGACGGCTCCGCCATGAATCAAATCATTAATATTGATATTGAGAATATGCAGGCCACGGCGCAATGTGGCGTTCCGCTGGAGGTGCTGGAAAACGCGTTGCGTGAAAAAGGTTACACCACAGGGCATTCTCCGCAATCAAAACCGCTGGCGCAGATGGGCGGCCTGGTAGCAACCCGCAGTATCGGGCAGTTCTCCACACTCTACGGCGCAATCGAAGATATGGTCGTTGGTCTGGAAGCAGTATTGGCTGATGGCACCGTGACACGCATTAAAAACGTGCCACGCCGCGCGGCTGGCCCGGACATTCGTCACATCATCATCGGCAACGAAGGTGCATTGTGCTATATCACTGAAGTAACAGTGAAAATCTTTAAATTCACCCCAGAAAACAACCTCTTCTACGGCTATATCCTGGAAGACATGAAAACCGGCTTCAACATCCTGCGTGAAATCATGGTGGAAGGGTATCGTCCGTCGATCGCTCGTTTGTATGACGCTGAAGATGGCACCCAACACTTCACCCATTTTGCCGACGGTAAATGCGTGCTGATCTTTATGGCTGAAGGTAACCCTCGCATTGCGAAGGCGACGGGCGAAGGGATTGCGGAAATCGTTGCCCGCTACCCGCAATGCCAGCGTGTAGACAGCAAACTGATTGAAACCTGGTTTAACAATCTGAACTGGGGACTAGATAAAGTTGCCGCCGAACGTGTGCAGATCCTCAAAACCGGCAACATGGGCTTTACCACCGAAGTCTCCGGCTGCTGGAGCTGCATCCACGAAATCTACGAAAGCGTTATTAACCGTATTCGTACCGAGTTCCCGCACGCCGACGACATCACCATGCTGGGCGGTCACTCCTCTCATAGCTACCAGAACGGCACCAACATGTACTTCGTCTACGACTACAACGTCGTTGACTGTAAGCCGGAAGAGGAAATCGACAAGTACCACAATCCGCTCAACAAAATCATCTGCGAAGAAACTATTCGCCTCGGTGGTTCGATGGTGCACCACCACGGCATTGGTAAACATCGCGTTCACTGGAGCAAGCTGGAACACGGCAGCGCGTGGGCGTTGCTGGAAGGGCTGAAAAAGCAGTTCGATCCTAACGGCATTATGAATACGGGTACTATCTATCCGATTGAAAAATAATGTGTCAGGCAGCGTCCCGTGATGTCGGGGCGTTGCCTTTTCGGCTTCTCAACCGGGAAGCCGTTCTTATTACCGGACAATGAAGGGGTAAAGATGAACACTTCACCGGTGCGAATGGATGATTTACCACTTAACCGTTTTCACTGCCGCATTGCTGCGCTCACTTTCGGTGCGCACCTGACCGACGGTTATGTCCTCGGCGTCATTGATTACGCCATTATTCAGCTTACTCCAGCCATGCAACTGACGCCGTTTATGGCGGGTATGATTGGCGGCTCGGCGTTACTTGGCCTGTTTATCGGCAGCCTGGTTTTGGGGTGGATCTCCGACCATATTGGGCGACAAAAAATCTTCACCTTCAGTTTTTTGCTGATTACGCTTGCTTCGTTTTTACAATTTTTTGCCACCACGCCAGAGCATCTTATTGGACTGCGCATTTTGATTGGCATTGGTCTGGGAGGCGATTACTCAGTAGGTCATACCTTGCTGGCTGAATTTTCCCCGCGCCGCCATCGCGGTATTTTGCTGGGCGCGTTCAGCGTGGTGTGGACCGTAGGCTATGTGTTGGCAAGTATTGCCGGACATCACTTTATTTCCGAAAACCCGGAAGCCTGGCGCTGGCTGCTGGCATCGGCAGCTCTGCCCGCGTTGTTGATTACGTTATTACGCTGGGGAACGCCAGAATCGCCACGCTGGCTACTTCGCCAGGGACGTTTTGCAGAAGCTCACGCTATCGTACATCGCTATTTTGGTCCCCATGTTTTATTGGGCGATGAAGTGGCAGCGGCGACCCATAAACACATCAAAACCTTGTTCTCTTCGCGCTACTGGCGGCGCACGGCGTTTAACAGCGTCTTCTTTGTCTGCCTCGTAATCCCATGGTTTGTGATTTATACCTGGCTGCCGACCATTGCCCAAACTATTGGTCTGGAAGATGCGCTGACTGCCAGCCTGATGCTTAATGCGTTGTTAATTGTGGGCGCGCTGCTGGGATTAGTTCTGACGCACTTGCTGGCACATCGCAAATTTTTGCTGGGAAGTTTTTTGCTGCTGGCGGCAACGCTGGTAGTGATGGCCTGTTTGCCTTCCGGCAGTTCATTAACGCTGCTGCTTTTTGTTCTCTTCAGTACCACCATTTCGGCGGTCAGTAATCTGGTGGGCATTTTGCCTGCGGAAAGTTTTCCTACTGACATTCGCTCGCTGGGCGTCGGTTTTGCCACTGCCATGAGTCGACTTGGCGCGGCGGTAAGTACGGGTCTGCTGCCGTGGATTCTGGCGCAGTGGGGGATGCAAGTTACCTTATTGATCCTGGCGGCAGTGTTGTTAGTTGGTTTTGTCGTGACCTGGCTATGGGCACCAGAAACTAAAGCCCTCCCGCTGGTGGCGGCGGGAAATGTATGAGGTGCGAATGAACATACTGTTAGCGTTTAAAGCCGAACCGGATGCCGGGATGCTGGCGGAAAAAGAGTGGCTGGCGGCGGCTCAGGGTAATAGCGGACCGGATGTTTCGCTACTGCGAAGTTTACTCGGTGCTGATGAACAGGCCGCAGCCGCGCTGTTGTTGGCGCAGAGAAAAAATGGCACGCCGATGACTTTAACCGCGTTGAGCATAGGCGATGAACGGGTGTTGCACTGGCTGCGCTATCTCATGGCTCTTGGGTTTGAGGAAGCTGTATTGCTGGAGACGGCGGCAGATCTGCGCTTTGCGCCGGAATTTGTCGCCTGGCATATTGCCGAATGGCAGCGCCAGAATCCGCTGGATCTGCTAATTACCGGCTGCCAAAGCAGCGAAGGACAGAATGGGCAAACGCCATTTTTGCTGGCGGAAATGCTGGGCTGGCCCTGTTTCACCCAGGTGGAGCGTTTCACTCTCGACGCGCCGTTTATCACCCTCGAACAGCGTACTGAAAATGGGCTGCGCTGTTGTCGTGTCCGCTTGCCCGCGGTGATTGCTGTGCGCCAGTGTGGCGAAGTGGCCTTGCCAGTACCGGGAATGCGCCAGCGTATGACGGCGGGGAAAGCGGAAATTATCCGCAAAACTGTTGCTGCTGAATCGCCAGCGATGCAGTGCCTGCAACTGGCAAGGCCAGAGCAACGACGCAGAGCGACGCTGATTGATGGGCAAACGGTAGCAGAAAAAGCGCAAAAGCTATGGCAGGACTATTTACGCCAAAGGATGCAGCCATGAATATCGCAATTGTGACAATAAATCAGGAACATGCCGCAATAGCGGGCTGGCTGGCGGAGCAGGATTTCAGCGGCAGCACACTAACGCACTGGCAAATCGAGCCGCAGCCGATGGTCGCGGAACAGGTGCTGGATGCGCTGGTAGAACAGTGGCAGCGAACGCCTGTGGACGTTGTTCTCTTTCCGCCGGGAACGTTTGGTGATGAACTGTCGACCCGGCTGGCCTGGCGTTTACATGGTGCAAGCATCTGCCAGGTGACTTCGTTAGATATTCCAACCGTAAGCGTGCGCAAATCCCACTGGGGAAATGCGCTAACGGCGACGTTGCAAACAGAAAAACGCCCGCTATGCCTTTCGCTGGCTCGTCAGGTGGGAGCAGCGAAAAACGCCACGTTGCCCTCTGGTATGCAGCAACTGAACATTGTTCCCGGGGCGCTTCCCGACTGGCTGGTTAGCACAGAGGATCTTAAAAATGTTACCCGCGATCCATTAGCTGAGGCCAGACGAGTACTGGTAGTGGGGCAGGGCGGCGAGGCAGATAGCCATGACATCGCTACACTGGCTGAAAAGCTGGGGGCAGAAGTGGGCTACAGTCGGGCGCGAGTGATGAACGGTGGCTTTGAAGCCGAAAAGGTCATTGGCATTTCCGGGCATTTGTTGGCGCCAGATGTTTGCATTGTGGCGGGCGCATCCGGTGCGGCAGCGTTAATGGCGGGCGTACGTAATAGTAAGTTTGTGGTGGCGATTAATCATGACGCCAGCGCGGCGGTATTTTCGCAGGCAGATGTTGGTGTGGTAGATGACTGGAAAGCCGTGCTGGAGGCACTGGTGACAAACATTCACGCAGATTGCCAATAACGTACAGCCGGATGCGGCGTGGACGGGGGCCAGGCTCGGGACTTGTTGGCCTGATAAGACGCGTCAAGCGTCGCATCAGGCGCTGAATGCCGGATTTGGCGTGCAGCCTACAAATCACACAAATTCAATTCGTTACGATTATCCCGTCAAAGCAATTTTTTCGCTAACGTCCAGACCCCGGTATTCGTGGTGGAAAGCGCCACGACACCCGCGTTAATCGCATTACGCGCATCTTCTTCATCGCACACCAACCCACCAGCAATCAGCGGTTGGCGGATTTTCTCCGTCACCCAGCCCAGCACTTTGGGCATGCAGCCTGGGAGGATCTCAATACAATCTGGGTTCGATTGCGCAACCTGCTTATCAATGTTGTGAAACGAAATCGAATCGACAATAAACAGGCGATGAATACAGAAAAAACCTTCCGCTCTTGCCGCTTTCAGCATCGATGCTTTCGTGCTGATAATGCCGTCCGCTTCGGTCACCAGTTTCAGAAACTGAATCACCACTTCTTTGTTCGATGCACCTTCCAGCAAATCGACATGAATAAAGGCATATTTCCCGGCGTTCTTAATTTTTTTAACGATATGGCTGATGGTGCAGATATTGCCGTACAACACGGAAATAAACTGGCATTCAGAATCGATTGCCAGTTGCAGGCTGGCATTATCTTTAACGGCAGCAATCACCGGATTCTGGCGGAGCAGGTGTAGGAGGGACATAAATTATCCTTATTATTTATCCAAAGCGGTAGGTGATGCCGAATCCGGAAGGCGGATAGCGCCACTGTTGTAGTGTTTTTTCGTCGCACAGCAAACGGCAGGTTCCGCACTCAAGGCAACCGCGATAATCAACACGCAAGTCCCCTTCCGGCGTGAGCGAAAAAAGACCTGCCGGACAGGCGTTAATCAATCGTTCTGCCGTCTGACGCTCAACGGAGTCAGCCGGAACAATGTGCGGCGCATCAGCAACGCGCCAGAGATTACGGGCTACAGACATCGCAGACTCCTGATAACATCGCCCGCCAGATGCCACAGGCCATGACGACGTATATGACGCCAGAGTAACTGGCGCAGCGGCGGAACAGGTTTATCCCCCTGATTCCATAAATCACGGGAAATATCCTGCATTAACGCAGGCCACGCACGGTACCATCCCGGGCGTTGCAAAAGCGCCGGAACATGCTGATAACGTTGTAGAACATCCCACAGCTGACTGCGTTCTATGTTTTGATGATAAAGCGGAAACAGATTTTGCGGCTCGCGGTGCTGGCAGGCGCTTATCAGCGTTTGTGCCGCCGCCTGTGCGCCAGTCAGCGCCATATCCATGCCGCGTACGGAAATTCCGGTATTGACGCAACTGCGTAACGCATCGCCCACCAGTAGCCAGCCGTTACCGGCGTATTGCACCGGCATACTGTGCAGGCCACCTTCTGGCACCAGATGCGCGCCATACTCCAGCGATTCCGTGTTTTTGATAAGCGGGCGCACTGCTGGATGCGTTTTAAAGCGGGCCAGCAGCTCGCTTGCCGGAACACGACTTTGCGTAAGGGAAGAGAGCGGGCAAACAATCCCTAACGAGAGCGTTTGTTGATTAGTATAAAGAAATGCGCCGCCGGGCAAGTCATCACAGATTTCGCCGCTGAACAGCAACGCTGCGCCTTCGTTATTCTCCAGATGAAAACGTTCTTCAATAGCGGATGGTTCCAGCGCCAGCACTTCTTTGATTCCTAACGCCATTGATTCGCCAGCAGGGCGGGTAACTAATCCGTGGCGTTCCGCCAGGAGGCTATTGGCACCTTCTGCCAGGACGACATAACGGGTGCGGAGAATATCGTCACCACAGATAACGCCACACACTCTGCCGTTTTCTTCATACAGCGCATCTACCGTCGCACCAGGGATACACTCGACACCTTCTTTTTCGGCTTCGGCAACCAGCCACGGATCGAATCGCGGGCGTAACACGCTCCATGACTCGCCGTTGGGCAGTAAGCTGGAAAATGTCGTGGCACCATCTGGTGTTAATAAAGAAAGGCTTTCGTGGGTGATGCGACGCTCAAGGGGCGCGGTCAGATGAAATTGCGGGAGGAGTTCAGCGAGCGCATGGGTATATAAACGCCCGCCGGAAAGGTTTTTACTGCCGGGAATTTCAGCGCGTTCCAGTAACAGAACGGACAAACCTGCCCGCGCGCAACGTAAAGCACAAGCGGTGCCTGCTATACCCGCACCGATGATAATAATGTCGCAGTCATCTTCCATGGTGTGCTCCAGATATCCTGAGCGCAACACCCTAACATAGCGTTACTTAAGGGAAATTGACCGCCGACACACTCTTATCATTCGCCGCGATAGATACAGCCTGCAGTGCAGGTTTCTTTCACCATCACCGCACTTAATAGCGGCACAACGGGTTTAACTTGATCCCAAATCCATTTTGCTAAAACTTCGCTAGTTGGGTTTTCCAGACCGGGTATATCATTGAGGTAATAGTGGTCGAGGCGATCGTAGGTTGGTTTAAACGCCGCTTTCAGTTCAGCGAAATCGATAATCCAGCCCGTATGTGGATCGACTTCCCCTGTGATTTCCAGTCGCACCATAAAAGAATGCCCGTGTAAGCGCCCGCACTTATGTCCCTGTGGGACGTGCGGCAGACGGTGAGCGGCTTCGAAGGTGAAATCTTTAAATAACGTGGTGGACATCATAATTTCTCTACAGGACGATAAAACCGCCGTAGAGTACCGGAAAGCCTGTTTTTTCGCATTACTAAAAACGGGTTTGTTGCGCAAAATGACCGATTTAACTTAATTGCGGTCGATATTTATTTATTTTTCATTGAGTTAATAAATCTATTTTGTTGTTAAAGACTATTGCTAAAACAGGTTAGTCGATTTGGTTATTAGTTATCGCTATCCCGTCTTTAATCCACCCCCTTCGCGCCGTTAACCTTACCTTCTCTTCTGTTTTATGGGCGCTGACAGGGCCGATAAACAGCTTTGCTTACTGGAACATAACGACGCATGACGACACAGGTCCCACCTTCCGCTTTGCTTCCGCTGAACCCGGAGCAACTGGCACGCCTCCAGGCGGCCACGACCGATTTAACGCCCACCCAGCTTGCCTGGGTTTCTGGCTATTTCTGGGGCGTGCTCAATCAGCAGCCTGCTACGCTTGCAGCGACGCCAGCGCCCGCCGCAGAAATGCCGGGTATTACTATTATCTCCGCTTCGCAAACCGGCAATGCGCGTCGGGTCGCCGAAGCGTTACGCGATGACTTATTAGCGGTAAAACTGAACGTTAAGCTGGTGAACGCGGGCGACTATAAATTCAAACAAATCGCCAGCGAAAAACTGCTTATCGTGGTGACGTCAACACAAGGGGAAGGGGAACCGCCGGAAGAAGCCGTCGCGCTGCATAAGTTTCTGTTCTCCAAAAAAGCGCCGAAGCTGGAAAACACCGCGTTTGCCGTGTTTAGCCTTGGCGATAGCTCTTATGAATTTTTCTGCCAGTCCGGGAAAGATTTCGACAGCAAGCTGGCGGAACTGGGCGGTGAACGCCTGCTCGATCGCGTTGATGCGGATGTGGAATACCAGGCCGCTGCCAGCGAGTGGCGCGCCCGCGTGGTTGATGCGCTTAAATCGCGCGCGCCTGTCGCAGCACCTTCACATTCCGTCGCTACTGGCGCACTAAATGAAATCCACACCAGCCCGTACAGCAAAGACGCGCCGCTGGTGGCTAGCCTTTCGGTTAACCAGAAAATTACCGGGCGTAACTCTGAAAAAGACGTTCGTCATATCGAAATTGACTTAGGCGACTCTGGCCTGCGTTATCAGCCGGGTGACGCGCTGGGTGTCTGGTATCAGAACGATCCGGCACTGGTGAAAGAACTTGTCGAACTGCTGTGGCTGAAAGGCGATGAACCTGTCACCGTTGAGGGCAAAACCCTGCCGTTGAATGAGGCGCTACAGTGGCACTTCGAACTGACCGTCAACACCGCCAATATCGTTGAGAACTACGCTACCTTAACGCGCAGCGAAACGCTGCTGCCGCTGGTGGGCGATAAAGCGAAGTTGCAGCATTACGCCGCGACCACGCCGATTGTCGACATGGTGCGTTTCTCTCCGGCACAACTGGATGCCGAAGCGCTGATTAATCTGCTGCGCCCGCTGACCCCGCGCCTCTATTCCATCGCCTCCTCGCAGGCGGAAGTCGAGAACGAAGTACACGTCACCGTTGGCGTGGTGCGTTACGACGTGGAAGGCCGCGCCCGTGCCGGTGGTGCCTCCAGCTTCCTCGCGGACCGCGTGGAAGAAGAGGGCGAAGTCCGCGTCTTTATCGAACATAACGACAACTTCCGCCTGCCTGCTAACCCGGAAACCCCGGTGATTATGATTGGCCCAGGTACTGGTATTGCGCCGTTCCGCGCCTTTATGCAGCAACGTGCCGCCGACGAAGCGCCGGGCAAAAACTGGCTTTTCTTCGGCAACCCACACTTTACGGAAGATTTCCTCTACCAGGTGGAATGGCAGCGTTACGTGAAAGAAGGCGTGCTGACGCGCATCGATCTCGCCTGGTCGCGCGATCAAAAAGAAAAAGTTTACGTACAAGACAAACTGCGCGAACAGGGCGCGGAGCTGTGGCGCTGGATCAATGACGGTGCCCACATTTATGTCTGCGGCGACGCTAATCGCATGGCGAAAGACGTTGAACAGGCACTTCTGGAAGTGATTGCCGAATTTGGTGGCATGGACACCGAAGCGGCGGATGAATTTTTAAGTGAGCTGCGCGTAGAGCGCCGTTATCAGCGAGATGTCTACTAATGAGCGAAAAACATCCAGGGCCTTTAGTGGTCGAAGGTAAACTGGCAGACGCCGAGCGCATGAAGCTTGAAAGCAACTATCTGCGCGGCACGATTGCTGAAGATTTAAATGACGGCCTGACCGGTGGGTTTAAGGGCGATAACTTCCTGCTGATCCGTTTCCACGGTATGTATCAGCAGGATGACCGTGACATCCGCGCTGAACGTGCTGAGCAGAAGCTGGAACCGCGCCACGCCATGATGCTGCGCTGCCGTTTGCCTGGCGGTGTTATCACCACCAAACAGTGGCAGGCGATCGATAAATTTGCGGTGGAAAACACCATTTACGGTAGCATCCGCCTGACCAACCGTCAGACGTTTCAGTTCCACGGTATTCTGAAAAAGAACGTCAAACCTGCGCACCAGATGCTGCACTCGGTCGGTCTGGATGCGTTAGCCACCGCCAACGACATGAACCGTAACGTGCTGTGCACCTCGAACCCGTTCGAGTCGCAGCTGCATGCGGAAGCCTATGAATGGGCGAAGAAAATCTCTGAACATCTGCTGCCGCGTACTCGCGCTTACGCGGAGATCTGGCTCGATCAGGAAAAAGTCGCCACTACTGATGAAGAGCCGATCCTTGGTCAGACCTACCTGCCGCGTAAGTTTAAAACCACGGTAGTGATCCCGCCGCAGAACGATATCGATCTGCATGCCAACGACATGAACTTCGTGGCGATCGCTGAAAACGGCAAGTTGGTGGGCTTTAACCTGTTGGTGGGCGGTGGGCTTTCCATGGAGCACGGTAACAAGAAAACCTACGCCCGCACGGCGAGCGAGTTTGGCTATCTGCCGCTGGAGCATACGCTGGCGGTGGCGGAAGCCGTCGTGACAACTCAGCGTGACTGGGGTAACCGAACCGATCGTAAAAATGCCAAAACCAAATACACGCTGGAGCGCGTGGGTGTTGAGACGTTTAAAGCGGAAGTGGAACGTCGCGCGGGGATCAAATTTGAACCGATCCGTCCGTATGAGTTTACCGGACGCGGTGATCGTATTGGCTGGGTTAAGGGCATTGATGATAACTGGCATCTGACGCTGTTTATCGAAAATGGTCGCATCCTTGATTATCCTGGGCGTCCGCTGAAAACCGGCTTGCTGGAGATCGCGAAGATCCACAAAGGCGATTTCCGCATTACGGCGAACCAGAATCTGATCATCGCCGGTGTACCGGAAAGTGAGAAAGCGAAGATCGAGAAGATCGCCAAAGAGAGCGGGTTGATGAATGCCGTCACGCCGCAGCGTGAAAACTCAATGGCTTGCGTGTCATTCCCGACTTGCCCGCTGGCGATGGCGGAAGCGGAGCGTTTCCTGCCGTCGTTTATCGATAACATCGATAATTTAATGGCGAAACATGGCATTAGCGATGAGCATATCGTGATGCGTGTAACAGGCTGCCCGAATGGTTGTGGTCGCGCGATGCTGGCGGAAGTGGGTCTGGTGGGTAAAGCGCCGGGTCGCTACAACCTGCATCTTGGCGGCAACCGCATGGGGACACGTATCCCACGAATGTATAAAGAAAACATCACCGAGCCGAAAATCCTGGCGTCGCTTGATGAACTGATAGGGCGCTGGGCGAAAGAGCGTGAAGCGGGTGAAGGCTTCGGCGACTTTACGGTGCGTGCGGGCATCATTCGCCCGGTGCTCGACCCGGCGCGCGATTTGTGGGATTAACCATCAGCCCGGTCTTGTAGGCCTGATAAGACGCGTGAGCGTCGCATCAGGCAAGGCAAACAGTGAGGAATCTATGTCCAAACTCGATCTAAACGCCCTGAACGAACTGCCGAAGGTAGATCGCATTCTGGCACTGGCGGAAACTAACGCCCAACTGGAAAAACTGGACGCTGAAGGCCGCGTTGCCTGGGCACTGGATAATCTGCCCGGTGAATATGTGCTTTCTTCCAGCTTCGGCATTCAGGCGGCGGTGAGCCTGCATCTGGTGAATCAGATTCACCCGGACATTCCGGTGATCCTCACCGATACCGGTTATCTGTTCCCGGAAACTTACCGCTTTATTGACGAGTTAACGGACAAACTCAAGCTCAACCTGAAAGTGTACCGTGCTACCGAAAGCGCCGCCTGGCAGGAAGCGCGCTACGGTAAACTGTGGGAGCAGGGCGTTGAAGGCATTGAAAAATACAATGACATCAACAAAGTTGAACCGATGAACCGGGCGCTGAAAGAACTGAATGCGCAAACCTGGTTTGCTGGCCTGCGCCGCGAGCAATCCGGAAGCCGCGCCAATTTACCGGTACTGGCAATTCAGCGTGGCGTATTTAAAGTGCTGCCGATTATCGACTGGGATAACCGAACTATTTATCAGTACCTGCAAAAACATGGCCTGAAATATCACCCATTATGGGATGAAGGATATTTATCTGTAGGAGATACCCATACAACCCGTAAATGGGAACCTGGCATGGCGGAAGAAGAAACGCGTTTCTTTGGCTTAAAAAGGGAATGTGGATTACACGAAGGGTAAATATTTCCGGATAAAATAAACGCCTCTGTTAGAAATGATGGGGGCGTTTTTATTTTGCGAGCAACATTCCGGCATTTAAACGTGAGCGTCGCAGGGAGAATTAACAGGTATAGAATGGCATTGGGTGCTTGAGGCTGTCTGGCGTTAAGCATTCGCGAGGTTCCAGATGGACAAAAGCCCCAGGCGATATTTCTATCAACCTGAGGCTTACGTTCGAACCCAAACAATTCGAATGTTAGTCTCTTCTTTGCAGGGAGGCAAGACATGCTGACAAAATATGCCCTTGTGGCAATCATCGTACTGTGCTGTACAGTACTGGGATTCACGCTGATGGTAGGCGACTCGTTGTGTGAGTTGAGTATCAGAGAACGTGGTATGGAGTTTAAGGCAGTTCTCGCTTACGAATCGAAGAAGTAGCCACCACGCGGGGGTAAAACCCCGCGTACTGAATTGTGATGGTTTGGTCTCCTGCACCCTTTTTTAATTTATATTTTTCATGTGAATATTATGCCTGTGTCTATTATTCATATATAGTACAGATGAAAATCATTGAGTTATTCATAATGCAAATATTTTATTGAACGATATATATCACAGATAATTTTTAATATATGCGTAAATATCCTTTAAGTTTTACTGAAGGATAAAAAACATTGTGACTTTCTTTGATTTCTGGGGAAAAACCCGACGTGGCGAGAAAGAGGGTGGCGACGACTATCACCTTCTTTGCTGGCATTCGCTTGATGTAGCCGCAATGGGCTATTTAATGGTCAAAAGCAATTGCTTCGGGCTGGCTGACTATTTTCGTCAATTAGGTATTTCAGATAGGGAACAGGCGGCACAATTTTTCGCCTGGTTGCTGTGCTGGCACGATACTGGAAAATTTGCCCGCTCTTTTCAGCAACTTTACCTGCATCCACAACTCAAGGTTCCGGAAGGCGCCAGAAAGAATTACGAAAAGATCTCTCATTCAACGCTGGGCTATTGGTTATGGAATCATTATTTAATTGAATGTGAAGAGTTGCTTCCTTCCTCTTCACTCTCTTCCCGCAAACTTAAACGGGTAATAGCGATGTGGATGCCCATGAGCACGGGGCATCATGGTCGCCCACCTGACCGCATTGATGAACTGGCTAATTTTCTTCCTGAAGACAAAGCTGCCGCGCGAGATTTTCTCCTTGCAATTAAGCCACTGTTTCCGCGAATAGAGCTCCCCGCATTCTGGGATGATGACGAGGGCGTTGAACTTTTAAAACAACTTTCCTGGTATATCTCTGCAACCGTCGTACTCGCAGACTGGACGGGTTCGTCAACGCGGTTTTTTCCACGCGTCGCACGTGCTATGGATATTGAAGATTACTGGCAGAAAATTTTAGTTCAGGCTCAAAACGCATTAACCGTCTTTCCTCCAAAAGCAGAAACTGCACCTTTCACCGGAATTAATACGCTGTTTCCTTTTATTGAGCACCCGACACCGTTACAGCAAAAGGTGCTGGATCTGGATATCAGCCAGCCAGGGCCGCAGTTATTTATCCTGGAGGATGTAACCGGTGCAGGTAAAACAGAAGCGGCGCTTATCCTGGCGCACAGGTTGATGGCTGCGGGGAAAGCTCAGGGTTTGTTTTTTGGCTTGCCAACAATGGCAACGGCCAATGCTATGTACGATCGGCTGGTCAAAACCTGGCTTGCTTTCTATTTGCCTGAATCCCGCCCCAGCCTGGTGCTGGCACACAGTGCCCGCACATTAATGGACCGCTTTAATGAATCACTCTGGTCCGGTGATTTAGTCGGGTCAGAAGAACCGGATGAACAAGCGTTCAGTCAGGGATGTGCGGCTTGGTTTGCCGACAGTAACAAGAAGGCGCTACTGGCTGAAATTGGTGTCGGCACGCTGGATCAGGCGATGATGGCGGTGATGCCGTTTAAACATAATAATCTGCGGCTTCTGGGGTTGAGTAACAAAATCCTGCTGGCTGATGAGATCCACGCCTGTGACGCTTACATGTCGTGCATTCTTGAAGGGCTGATTGAGCGGCAGGCGCGTGGCGGAAACAGCGTCATTTTGCTTTCTGCCACGTTATCTCAACAGCAGCGTGACAAACTCGTCGCTGCCTTTGCGCGGGGTACAGAGGGCCAGCAAGAACCCCCGTTCCTGGAAAAGGATGATTACCCCTGGCTGACGCATGTCACGAAATCGGATGTGAATTCACACCGGGTAGCGACGCGCAAAGACGTTGAACGTAGCGTGAGCGTGGGTTGGCTCCATAGTGAACAAGAGTGTATTGCGCGTATCGAATCGGCGGTAAGTCAGGGGAAATGCATCGCCTGGATTCGGAATTCTGTCGATGACGCTATTAAGGTTTATCGTCAGTTACTTACCCGCGGTGTAATTCCTGCTTCCAGCCTTTCACTTTTTCATAGCCGCTTTGCTTTTAGCGATCGCCAGCGAATTGAAACGGTGTTCCCCGCGCCAGCGGGGATAAACCGTAAAGAAAGGCACCGATGAGGCGAATAGGTCCGTGTTCCCCGCGCCAGCGGGGATAAACCGCGCTGGAAATATTATCCAGTCTGGAAATTAATGTGTTCCGCGCGCCAGCAGGGATAAACCGAGCGGCAAGTAAAGATTTCGCGGGCTGCAAAAGTGTTCCCCGCGCCAGCGGGGAACTCCCAACTCCCATTTTCAACCCCATCAAGACGCCTTCGCCAGCTCCTTCACCAACGGTAACATTATCCGCATAACATCACGGCAGCGGCGTTCTATTCTTCCAGGAAGTGCCTTATCTATATGCTGTTGATTATCCAGTCTTACGTCATGCCAGCTATTTCCCGCAGGGAATGCGGCTGTTTTTGCTCGTTGCTGATAACCATCCTTATTCCCAAGATTCCAGTTTGTCGCTTCCACCGAAAGTACAGCAATGCCCGCTTTGTCGAATATTTCTGCGTCATTACAACACCCAGTGCCTTTCGGATAGTTTTTATTCAAACCTGGATTTGTGGTGGCGGCAATTCCATGACTGCGGGCAATTGCCAGCGCCCGGTCGCGCGTTAATTTCCTTACTGCTTCAGGTGTTTTTACGCCACTGTTGAAATACAGCTTATCGCCAACAATCAGATTATCGAGGTTAATCACCAATAAAGTATTTTTCTTTTCGGTATCACTCATGCGCTTGAGTAAATTCTCAGCACCTAATTTCCCTTCCTCTTCACCACTGGTGGCAATAAAACGAATCCCATACTCAGTCGGAATATCTTTCAGGCGTTCAGCCAGCTCCAGCATGACACCTAAACCTGCGGCATTATCATCCATTCCTTGTAACGTCAGCCCGCCGAGATTGGCATCTGCATCTGCGTCGCTCTGCGGGGCATAGGTATCCAGATGCGCCATAATGATGATCTGCTGCGGCGCTTTGCCTTCATGAGCGGCAATCACCGTACTTCCCGTCACGTTGTGCCAGTTTTTGCGGTTATCGCGTGCGGTATAAATATATCGGCTATTAAATGTTCGAATATCACTGCGGTAACCCATTTGCTGAAACTGTTGCCGAATATAATCGGCAGATAACATTTCTGCGGGTGTTCCGGTCATTCGTCCCGGAAAGAAAGTGGCAATATGTCGCGCCTGTGTATTGGCAAAATCACCAAGTTTAGGTGATGAGGCGTAAACGGGGAGAATAAAGCATACGCCGAGCGCCAGGGCAGCGGTACGGTGGCGCAATGCGGAAAACATAGTGAGTCCTTAAATACCATGCAAAATTTTTACCGCCATAGTATGAAACTGCCGCTGCGCTAAAACAATTTCAAATCTTCCTAAACGCCCGAAATTCGGTAGCTTAAGCACTTTTTGATATTTGCTTTGCCAAAGCGTTATTCCGTTAAGGAACTACTCATTCCAATTGGTAATTTCATTCGTTCTCCTGCGCTCCCTATAGTCGAAACATCTGATGGCAAGAAAATAGCGGTATTGCAAAGGAACGGTTATGGATCAAAAACGACTTACCCACCTACGACAGCTGGAGGCGGAAAGCATCCACATTATTCGCGAGGTGGCGGCAGAATTCTCAAATCCGGTGATGCTCTACTCCATCGGCAAAGATTCCAGCGTCATGCTGCATCTGGCGCGCAAGGCGTTTTATCCTGGTACGCTGCCGTTCCCACTGCTGCATGTCGATACCGGCTGGAAATTCCGCGAGATGTATGAGTTCCGCGATCGTACGGCGAAAGCTTACGGCTGCGAGTTGCTGGTACATAAAAACCCGGAAGGCGTGGCGATGGGGATTAACCCGTTCGTGCACGGCAGCGCCAAACATACCGACATTATGAAAACCGAAGGTTTGAAACAGGCGTTGAATAAATACGGTTTTGATGCCGCCTTCGGTGGTGCGCGCCGCGATGAAGAGAAGTCCCGCGCCAAAGAACGAATCTACTCTTTCCGTGACCGATTTCATCGCTGGGATCCGAAAAACCAGCGTCCGGAGTTGTGGCACAACTATAACGGGCAGATCAACAAAGGCGAAAGCATCCGCGTCTTCCCGCTCTCTAACTGGACCGAGCAGGATATCTGGCAATACATCTGGCTGGAAAATATCGACATTGTTCCACTGTATCTCGCCGCTGAACGTCCGGTTCTGGAACGCGACGGTATGTTGATGATGATTGATGACAACCGTATCGACCTGCAACCGGGCGAAGTGATTAAAAAACGGATGGTGCGCTTCCGCACGCTGGGCTGCTGGCCGCTGACCGGTGCGGTTGAGTCGAATGCACAAACGCTGCCGGAGATCATCGAAGAGATGCTGGTTTCCACCACCAGTGAACGTCAGGGGCGCGTGATTGACCGCGACCAGGCAGGCTCTATGGAGCTGAAAAAACGTCAGGGGTATTTTTAAGATGAACACCGCACTTGCACAACAAATCGCCAATGAAGGCGGCGTCGAAGCCTGGATGATTGCGCAACAACATAAAAGCCTGCTGCGTTTTCTGACCTGTGGTAGCGTCGATGACGGCAAAAGTACCCTGATTGGTCGCCTGCTGCACGATACCCGCCAAATCTACGAAGATCAGCTCTCATCGCTGCATAACGACAGTAAACGTCACGGCACCCAGGGCGAAAAACTGGATCTGGCGCTGCTGGTGGACGGCCTGCAAGCGGAACGCGAACAGGGCATCACAATCGATGTGGCTTATCGCTATTTCTCCACCGAGAAGCGTAAATTTATTATCGCCGATACCCCTGGGCACGAGCAGTACACCCGCAATATGGCGACTGGCGCGTCAACGTGTGAGCTGGCGATCTTATTGATCGACGCCCGTAAAGGCGTGCTCAATCAAACCCGTCGTCACAGTTTTATCTCCACGCTGTTGGGGATCAAACATCTGGTCGTAGCGATCAACAAAATGGATCTGGTGGATTACAGTGAAGAGACATTCACCCGCATTCGTGAAGACTACCTGACTTTTGCCGAACAATTGCCGGGCAATCTGGATATTCGCTTTGTGCCGCTCTCTGCGCTGGAAGGCGACAATGTAGCTTCGCAAAGTGAAAGAATGCCGTGGTACAGCGGCCCAACATTACTTGAAGTGCTGGAAACCGTGGAGATTCAGCGAGTGGTTGATGCCCAGCCGATGCGCTTCCCGGTTCAGTACGTTAACCGCCCTAATCTCGATTTTCGTGGCTACGCCGGAACGCTGGCTTCCGGCAGCGTGCAAGTCGGGCAACGTGTCAAAGTGCTGCCCTCTGGTGTGGAGTCAAGCATCGCGCGGATCGTCACTTTTGATGGCGATCGCGGAGAAGCTTTTGCTGGAGAAGCGATCACCCTGGTGCTGACGGACGAGATCGATATCAGCCGTGGCGATCTGCTGCTGACAGCAGATGAAGCGTTACCGGCAGTGCAGAGCGCGTCAGTTGATGTGGTATGGATGGCGGAGCAACCGCTTTCCCCTGGGCAGAGTTACGACATCAAAATCGCCGGTAAGAAGACGCGCGCCCGCGTTGATGGTATTCACTATCAGGTTGATATTAATAACCTTACCCAGCGTGAAGTTGAAAACCTGCCACTGAATGGGATCGGCCTCGTGGATCTCACCTTTGACGAGCCGTTGGTGTTAGATCGTTATCAACAAAATCCGGTGACGGGTGGGCTGATTTTTATCGATCGCCTGAGCAACGTGACTGTTGGTGCCGGTATGGTGCATGAGCCGAAAAACGAGGCCGCCGTTGCGCCGTCGGAATTTAGCGCATTCGAGCTGGAGCTGAATGCGTTAGTACGCCGCCACTTCCCGCACTGGGGAGCGCGCGATTTACTGGGAGGTAAATGATGGCGCTGCATGACGAAAACGTCGTCTGGCATAGCCATCCGGTTACTGCACAACAACGCGAGCACCACCACGGTCATCGAGGTGTTGTGCTGTGGTTTACCGGCCTCTCTGGTTCCGGTAAATCAACGGTCGCGGGGGCGCTGGAGGAGGCGTTACATAAACTTGGCGTCAGTACATATTTACTGGATGGCGACAATGTCCGCCACGGTTTATGCAGCGATCTCGGTTTTAGCGATGCCGATCGCAAAGAAAATATCCGTCGGGTCGGTGAGGTGGCGAATTTAATGGTCGAAGCCGGACTGGTGGTGCTGACGGCGTTTATCTCACCACACCGCGCCGAACGGCAGATGGTTCGCGAACGTGTAGGAGAAGGGCGGTTTATCGAAGTGTTTGTCGATACGCCGCTGGCGATTTGTGAGTCTCGCGATCCAAAAGGCTTATATAAAAAAGCACGCGCTGGTGAACTGCGTAACTTTACCGGAATAGATTCCGTTTACGAAGCGCCTGAATCGGCAGAAATTCATCTCAATGGTGAACAATTAGTAACAAATTTGGTTCAGCAATTATTAGATCTACTGAGACAGAACGATATTATCAGATCCTGAGACACCACCGGGTTTTCATGCCCGGTTCGTCAAAGTAACAGGATCTGATATGCGTAATAGCCATAACATTACACTAACAAATAGTGATAGCCTTACCGAGGATGAAGAAACCACATGGTCGCTACCAGGGGCCGTGGTCGGTTTTGTGTCCTGGCTGTGTGCACTGGCGATTCCGATGTTGATTTATGGCTCTAACACGCTGTTTTTATTTATCTACACCTGGCCTTTCTTTCTGGCGCTGATGCCTGTTGCGGTGGTGGTAGGTATTGCGCTGCATTCCTTGATGGACGGGAAATTACGCTACAGTATTGTTTTCACTTTTATCACCGTTGGCATTATGTTTGGTGCACTGTTTATGTGGTTGTTGGGCTAATCTGTTCTTTCCTGTTCATTCTGTCCATAATTCAAACCGTAACCAATAATGAGATTATGTTCTGCGCGCCCTGGGTATACGTAACAGTGGACAAATGTGGTACATTTGCCCGCGTTGTCGCGGTATCCCCAACAGAGGATGTAGAGTCGTCTTCGGATGCATGGGATGAGGATGCCGTTTTTCAGGGGGCAGGATGGGTAAACTAACGCTGCTGTTGCTGGCTATTCTGGTCTGGCTACAGTATTCGCTGTGGTTCGGTAAGAACGGTATACATGACTATACCCGCGTCAATGATGATGTGGCGGCACAGCAAGCTACAAACGCGAAACTTAAAGCGCGAAACGATCAGCTTTTTGCCGAAATTGACGATCTCAATGGCGGCCAGGAGGCGCTCGAAGAGCGTGCGCGTAATGAACTCAGCATGACCAGGCCGGGCGAAACTTTTTATCGTCTGGTGCCTGACGCGTCGAAGCGCGCGCAGTCTGCGGGGCAAAACAATCGATAAAACAGCCCAGGAATTAACATGGCAACCACTCATTTGGATGTTTGCGCCGTGGTTCCGGCGGCCGGATTTGGCCGCCGAATGCAAACGGAATGTCCTAAGCAATATCTCTCAATCGGTAATAAAACCATTCTTGAACACTCGGTGCATGCGCTGCTGGCGCATCCCCGGGTGACGCGTGTCGTCATTGCAATAAGCCCTGGCGATAACCGCTTTGCTCAACTTCCTCTGGCGAATCATCCGCAAATCACCGTTGTTGCTGGTGGTGAAGAGCGTGCTAATTCCGTGCTGGCAGGTCTGAATGCCGCTGGCGATGCGCAGTGGGTGTTAGTGCATGACGCCGCTCGCCCTTGTCTGCATCAGGATGACCTCGCGCGCCTGTTGGCGTTGAGTGAAACCAGCCGCACGGGAGGGATCCTCGCCGCGCCGGTGCGCGATACGATGAAACGCGCCGAGCCAGGCAAAAATGCCATTGCTCACACCGTTGATCGCAACGGCTTATGGCACGCGCTTACGCCACAATTTTTCCCTCGTGAGCTGTTACATGACTGCCTGACACGCGCTTTAAATGAAGGCGCTACCATTACTGACGAAGCCTCAGCGCTGGAATACTGCGGTTTTCATCCGCAGCTTGTCGAGGGCCGAGCGGATAACATTAAAGTCACGCGCCCGGAAGATTTGGCGCTTGCCGAGTTTTACCTCACCCGAACCATCCATCAGGAGAATACATAATGCGAATTGGACACGGTTTTGATGTTCACGCCTTTGGCGGCGAAGGCCCAATTATCATTGGTGGCGTGCGCATCCCTTATGAAAAAGGGCTGCTGGCACATTCTGATGGCGACGTGGCGCTGCACGCGCTGACCGATGCATTACTTGGTGCAGCGGCGCTGGGGGATATCGGCAAGCTATTCCCGGATACCGATCCGGCATTTAAAGGCGCTGACAGCCGCGAGCTGCTACGCGAAGCCTGGCGACGCATTCAGGCGAAGGGCTATACCCTCGGCAACGTCGATGTCACTATCATCGCTCAGGCACCGAAGATGCTGCCGCACATTCCACAAATGCGCGTGTTTATTGCCGAAGATCTCGGCTGCCATATGGATGATGTTAACGTGAAAGCCACTACTACGGAAAAACTCGGATTTACCGGACGTGGGGAAGGGATTGCCTGTGAAGCGGTGGCGCTACTCATTAAGGCAACAAAATGATTGAATTTGATAATCTCACTTACCTCCACGGCAAACCGCAAGGAACCGGGCTGCTGAAAGCTAACCCGGAAGATTTTGTAGTGGTGGAAGATTTAGGCTTTGAGCCTGATGGTGAAGGTGAGCATATCCTGGTGCGGATCCTCAAAAACGGCTGCAATACCCGTTTTGTGGCCGACGCACTGGCGAAATTCCTGAAAATTCATGCTCGCGAAGTCAGTTTCGCCGGGCAGAAAGACAAACACGCCGTTACGGAACAGTGGTTATGCGCTCGGGTACCGGGCAAAGAGATGCCTGATCTAAGTGCGTTTCAACTGGAAGGCTGCCAGGTGCTGGAGTATGCACGCCACAAGCGCAAACTGCGTTTAGGGGCGCTGAAAGGCAACGCTTTTACCCTGGTGCTGCGAGAAGTGAGCAATCGTGATGACGTTGAACAGCGACTGATCGATATTTGCGTGAAAGGTGTACCGAATTACTTTGGCGCGCAACGTTTTGGTATTGGCGGTAGTAACTTGCAGGGTGCGTTGCGCTGGGCGCAAACCAATACTCCGGTGCGCGATCGCAATAAGCGTAGTTTTTGGTTGTCGGCAGCTCGTAGTGCGTTGTTTAATCAGATTGTTGCTGAGCGTCTCAAAAAAGCAGAAGTTAATCAGGTTGTTGACGGTGATGCGCTACAATTAGCCGGGCGCGGCAGCTGGTTTGTTGCCACGAATGAAGAACTGGCGGAATTACAGCGTCGCGTGAACGATAAAGAGCTGTTAATTACCGCTGCAATGCCGGGTAGCGGCGAATGGGGAACCCAGCGTGAGGCGCTGGCATTCGAACAAGCAGCTGTCGCCGGAGAAACGGAATTACAAGCCTTACTGCTGCGCGAAAAAGTTGAGGCGGCGCGCAGAGCGATGCTGTTATATCCGCAACAATTAAGCTGGAACTGGTGGGATGACGTCACCGTCGAAATCCGTTTCTGGCTTCCGGCAGGAAGCTTTGCAACCAGCGTTGTCAGGGAACTTATCAACACAACAGGTGATTATGCGCATATTGCTGAGTAATGATGACGGGGTACATGCACCCGGTATACAAACGCTGGCGAAAGCTCTGCGTGAGTTTGCTGACGTTCAGGTGGTCGCCCCCGATCGTAATCGCAGCGGCGCTTCAAATTCTCTAACGCTGGAATCCTCCCTGCGCACGTTTACCTTTGAAAATGGTGATATCGCCGTGCAAATGGGAACCCCGACCGATTGTGTCTATCTTGGCGTGAATGCTCTGATGCGTCCGCGCCCGGATATTGTGGTTTCGGGTATTAACGCCGGGCCGAATCTGGGTGATGATGTTATTTATTCCGGCACGGTAGCCGCCGCGATGGAAGGCCGTCATTTAGGCTTTCCGGCACTGGCCGTTTCACTTGACGGGCATAAACATTACGACACTGCTGCAGCGGTCACCTGTTCCATTTTGCGTGCACTGTGTAAAGAGCCGCTGCGTACCGGACGTATTCTCAATATCAACGTACCTGATTTACCGCTGGATCAGATTAAAGGTATCCGCGTGACTCGCTGCGGTACACGACATCCGGCAGATCAAGTGATTCCGCAGCAGGATCCGCGCGGTAATACGCTGTACTGGATTGGCCCGCCGGGCGGTAAGTGTGATGCCGGTCCGGGGACCGATTTTGCTGCGGTAGATGAAGGCTACGTCTCCATCACGCCGCTGCATGTGGATTTAACCGCGCACAACGCGCAAGATGTGGTTTCAGACTGGTTAAACAGCGTGGGAGTTGGCACGCAATGGTAAGCAGACGCGTACAAGCACTTCTGGATCAATTACGTGCGCAAGGTATTCAGGATGAGCAGGTGCTTAATGCACTTGCTGCCGTGCCGCGTGAAAAATTCATCGATGAAGCGTTTGAACAAAAAGCCTGGGACAATATCGCATTGCCGATAGGTCAGGGGCAGACAATTTCGCAGCCGTATATGGTGGCGCGAATGACTGAATTACTTGAACTGACGCCGCAGTCGCGAGTGCTGGAGATCGGCACTGGTTCAGGATATCAAACAGCAATTCTGGCACATCTTGTCCAGCATGTATGCTCGGTCGAGCGGATTAAAGGGTTGCAGTGGCAGGCGCGCAGGCGTCTGAAAAATCTTGATTTACACAATGTTTCAACCCGTCACGGCGATGGATGGCAAGGTTGGCAAGCACGTGCGCCGTTTGACGCTATCATTGTAACGGCTGCACCGCCCGAAATTCCGACAGCGTTAATGACGCAACTGGACGAAGGCGGCATTCTCGTCTTACCCGTAGGGGAAGAGCACCAGTATTTAAAGCGGGTGCGTCGTCGGGGAGGCGAATTTATTATCGACACCGTGGAGGCTGTGCGCTTTGTTCCCTTAGTAAAGGGGGAGCTGGCTTAGCGCGTGAGGAAAATACCTGGAATTTTCCTGGTTATTTTGCAGCAGGTCAGCGTATCGTGAACATCTTTTCCAGTGTTCAGTAGAGTGCCTTGCACGGTAATTATGTCACTGGTTATTAACCAATTTTTTTCCTGGGGGATAAATGAGCGCGGGAAGCCCAAAATTCACCGTTCGCCGTATTGCGGCTTTGTCACTGGTTTCGCTATGGTTGGCTGGCTGTTCTGACACTTCAAATCCACCGGCACCTGTCAGCTCCGTCAATGGCAATGCACCTGCAAATACCAATTCTGGTATGTTGATTACGCCGCCACCGAAGATGGGGACGACGTCTACAACGCAGCAACCGCAAATTCAGCCGGTACAACAGCCACAAATTCAATCGGCTCAACAGCCGCAAATCCAACCGGTACAGCCTGTTGCCCAGCAACCGGTGCAAATGGAAAACGGACGCATCGTCTATAACCGTCAGTACGGAAATATTCCGAAAGGCAGTTATAGCGGCAGTACTTACACCGTGAAAAAAGGCGACACGCTTTTCTATATCGCCTGGATTACCGGTAACGACTTCCGTGACCTTGCCCAACGCAACAATATTCAGGCGCCTTACGCTCTGAACGTAGGTCAGACCTTACAGGTGGGGAATGCTTCCGGTACGCCAATCACTGGCGGAAATGCCATTACCCAGGCCGACGCAGCAGAGCAAGGAGTTGTGATCAAGTCTGCACAAAATTCCACCGTTGCTGTTGCGTCGCAACCGACAATTACGTATTCTGAATCTTCGGGTGAACAGAGTGCTAACAAAATGTTGCCGAACAACAAGCCAACTGCGACCACGGTCACAGCGCCTGTAACGGTACCAACAGCAAGCACAACCGAGCCAACTGTCAGCAGTACAACAACCAGTACGCCGATCTCCACCTGGCGCTGGCCGACTGAGGGCAAAGTGATTGAAACCTTTGGTGCTTCTGAGGGAGGCAACAAGGGGATTGATATCGCAGGTAGCAAAGGACAGGCAATTATCGCGACCGCAGATGGCCGCGTTGTTTATGCCGGTAATGCGCTGCGCGGCTACGGTAATCTGATTATCATCAAACATAATGATGATTACCTGAGTGCCTACGCCCATAACGACACAATGCTGGTCCGGGAACAACAAGAAGTTAAGGCGGGGCAAAAAATAGCGACCATGGGTAGCACCGGAACCAGTTCAACACGCTTGCATTTTGAAATTCGTTACAAGGGGAAATCCGTAAACCCGCTGCGTTATTTGCCGCAGCGATAAATCGGCGGAACTAGGCTTTTGCTTGAATGTTCCGTCAAGGGATCACGGGTAGGAGCCACCTTATGAGTCAGAATACGCTGAAAGTTCATGATTTAAATGAAGACGCGGAATTTGATGAGAATGGAGTTGAGGTTTTTGACGAAAAGGCCTTAGTTGAAGAGGAACCCAGTGATAACGATTTGGCCGAAGAGGAGCTGTTATCGCAGGGCGCAACACAGCGTGTGCTGGACGCGACTCAGCTTTATCTTGGTGAGATTGGTTATTCGCCACTGTTAACGGCCGAAGAAGAAGTTTATTTTGCGCGTCGCGCACTGCGTGGTGATGTCGCCTCTCGCCGCCGGATGATCGAGAGTAACTTGCGTCTGGTGGTAAAAATTGCCCGCCGTTATGGCAATCGTGGTCTGGCGCTGCTGGACCTTATCGAAGAGGGTAACCTGGGGCTGATCCGCGCGGTTGAGAAGTTTGACCCGGAACGTGGTTTCCGCTTCTCAACTTACGCAACCTGGTGGATTCGCCAGACGATCGAACGGGCCATCATGAACCAAACCCGTACTATTCGTTTGCCGATTCACATAGTAAAGGAGCTGAACGTTTACCTGCGAACCGCACGTGAGTTGTCCCATAAGCTGGACCACGAACCGAGTGCGGAAGAGATCGCAGAGCAACTGGATAAGCCAGTTGATGACGTCAGCCGTATGCTTCGTCTTAACGAGCGCATTACCTCGGTAGACACCCCATTGGGTGGTGATTCCGAAAAAGCGTTGCTGGATATCCTGGCCGATGAAAAAGAGAACGGTCCGGAAGACACCACGCAAGATGACGATATGAAACAAAGCATCGTCAAATGGCTGTTCGAACTGAACGCCAAGCAGCGTGAAGTGCTGGCACGTCGATTCGGTTTGCTGGGGTACGAAGCGGCAACACTGGAAGATGTAGGTCGTGAAATTGGCCTCACCCGTGAACGTGTTCGCCAGATTCAGGTTGAAGGCCTGCGTCGTCTGCGTGAGATTTTGCAGACTCAGGGGCTGAATATCGAAGCGCTGTTCCGCGAATAAGCAAGCATCTGTCAGAAAGGCCAGTCTCATATGAGGCTGGCCTTTTTCTTTTGTATAGGGAGTTGGTGTGTTTTGTCGCCTGGATAAGATGCGACAGCGTTATGTGTTCATCATTTTTCGCACCAGCTGCATAAACAGCTCTTGCTCATCTCTACTCAAACGCCCCAAAAATTCTTCATCCACGCCGTCACCAATGGGGATAGCTGCCGCAAGTACCTTTTCTCCTTCGGCAGTCAGCCAGACAAAGCGACGCCGCTTATCGATGGTGTCATGCTCTCGTCTGACCAGGCCACGATTTTCCATTCTTGCCAACATTTCCGCCAGCGTTGCCTTTGTGCTGACAGCTGCTTCTATCAGCGCAACCTGCTCTATACCGGGGTGTTCAGCAATAGCGCGCATCACCGCATACTGCGGTTTGGTCAGATCAGGTAACTCATGCTGCCAGCGAGACGTGTGCTGCTGAAAAAGCTGTCGTAACTGATGGAACGCTTTATTTCGTAACGCCATGTAAACTCCGGGCTAATTCTCTGCCGTTATCATAGCGGTTTTTTAGTGACGAAGAAGATGTTGTTACTTTTCCGCACTTGCCGCTACGTGAATAGAAGGGTATGTTAATAATAACGTTCGTGTACGAACAATTAAGGGAATAAAAAATGAGACTGATCGTCGGGATGACTGGGGCTACAGGTGCGCCTCTTGGTGTGGCATTACTGCAAGCACTAAAGAAGATGTCCGGTGTTGAAACACATCTTGTGATGTCGAAGTGGGCGAAAACCACCATTGAACTGGAAACGCCCTACAGCGTCCACGATGTCGCGGCCCTGGCAGACTATTGCCATAACCCGGCGGATCAGGCGGCGACTATCTCCTCAGGTTCCTTTCGTACCGATGGCATGATCGTTATTCCGTGCAGCATGAAGACGCTGGCTGGTATTCGTGCTGGCTATGCCGATGGGCTGGTGGGGCGCGCAGCTGATGTTGTTCTCAAAGAAGGGCGCAAGCTGGTGCTGGTGCCGCGTGAAATGCCGCTCAGTACTATCCACCTTGAAAATATGCTCGCGCTTTCCCGTATGGGCGTGGCGATGATACCGCCCATGCCTGCCTTCTATAACCATCCCGAAACGGTAGATGACATTGTCCACCACGTGGTTGCCCGCGTGATGGATCAGTTTGGCCTCGAACATCCTCAAGCCAGGCGCTGGCAAGGATTGCCGCAGTCCGGGAGTTTTTCTCTGGAGAATGAATAATGGCTTTTGATGATTTACGCAGCTTTTTACAGGTACTTGACGACCAGGGGCAATTGCTGAAAATCAGTGAAGAGGTTAACGCCGAGCCAGATCTGGCCGCTGCTGCCAACGCCACCGGGCGTATCGGCGACGGCGCACCCGCGCTGTGGTTTGATAATATTCGCGGCTTTACCGATGCTCGCGTGGCGATGAACACCATTGGGTCCTGGCAGAACCACGCGATTTCCCTCGGCCTGCCGCCGAACACGCCGGTTAAAAAACAGATTGATGAGTTTATCCGCCGCTGGGATAACTTCCCGATTGCCCCGGAGCGCCGCGCCAATCCAGCCTGGGCGCAGAATACCGTTGATGGCGACGAGATCAACCTGTTCGATATCCTGCCGCTGTTTCGTTTAAACGATGGCGATGGCGGTTTCTATCTCGACAAAGCGTGCGTGGTTTCCCGCGATCCGCTCGACCCGGATAACTTCGGCAAGCAGAACGTCGGCATCTACCGCATGGAAGTGAAGGGCAAGCGAAAGCTCGGCCTGCAACCGGTGCCGATGCACGATATCGCCCTGCATCTACATAAAGCAGAAGAGCGCGGTGAAGATCTGCCGATAGCCATCACGCTCGGTAACGATCCGATCATCACGCTGATGGGGGCCACGCCGCTGAAATACGATCAGTCTGAGTATGAAATGGCAGGCGCGCTGCGTGAAAGCCCGTACCCGATCGCCACCGCCCCGCTGACCGGTTTTGATGTGCCGTGGGGTTCAGAAGTGATCCTCGAAGGGGTCATCGAAAGCCGTAAACGCGAAATCGAAGGGCCGTTCGGTGAGTTTACCGGACACTACTCCGGCGGGCGTAACATGACCGTGGTGCGCATCGATAAAGTCTCTTACCGCACCAGGCCGATTTTCGAATCGCTGTACCTCGGCATGCCGTGGACCGAAATCGACTACCTGATGGGGCCAGCCACCTGCGTACCGCTGTATCAACAACTGAAAGCCGAGTTCCCGGAAGTGCAGGCGGTGAACGCCATGTACACCCACGGCCTGCTGGCGATAATCTCCACCAAAAAACGCTACGGCGGCTTTGCCCGCGCGGTGGGCCTGCGTGCGATGACCACGCCGCACGGTCTGGGCTATGTGAAGATGGTGATTATGGTCGATGAAGACGTTGATCCGTTCAACCTGCCGCAGGTGATGTGGGCGCTCTCGTCGAAAGTGAACCCGGCGGGCGACCTGGTGCAGTTGCCGAATATGTCCGTGCTGGAACTTGACCCAGGCTCAAGTCCGGCGGGGATCACCGACAAGTTGATTATCGACGCCACCACGCCTGTCGCCCCGGACAACCGTGGTCACTACAGCCAGCCGGTGGTGGATTTACCGGAAACTAAAGCCTGGGCTGAAAAACTGACCGCTATGCTGGCCGCACGTAAATAAGGAGAACAAGATGATTTGTCCACGTTGTGCCGATGAACAGATTGAAGTGATGGCGAAATCGCCGGTGAAAGATGTCTGGACGGTCTACCAGTGCCAGCATTGCCTTTATACCTGGCGCGATACCGAACCGCTTCGCCGCACCAGCCGTGAACATTATCCGGAGGCGTTCCGTATGACGCAAAAAGATATTGATGACGCGCCGATGGTGCCGAGCATTCCGCCGCTGCTGGCGACAGATAAGCGTTAATAAAAAATGCCGGGTAGAGGATTTACTTTACCCGGCTACGTTATTTAATTTTATAAAACGACAGGCGTCCGCTTTTCGGCGATCCGGTATCAATGTAAATCTGGTTAGCGAACGTCTGAATGTTATCAAACATCATATGTCCAAATATAAAATAGTCAGCGCCGTTTATTTCTTCTAACTCGCCATTAAGCGATTTCTGCACACGATCAACAGGCCAGAGTAATTCGCTTTCCGCTATTTCTTTGCCAAAGAGATATTCATTTCCCGGATAATCTGCATGTGCGATGACATATTTTATTATGTCGTTAGTGATTTCAATAATATGCGGGAGCTGATGGAATTTCAGTAACAGATTTATTGCCTCTTGTTGTTCCGTATCATTTAAATCGAAAAACCAGTCACCGCCGCTGGCTAACCACATATTACCATCACCTGTAGCGAACGCATCAAGCGCCATCGCTTCGTGGTTGCCTTTTACGGTGTTAAACCAGGGCTGGTTTAACAGGCGCAACACATTAAGACTCTCCGGCCCACGATCAATGTTATCGCCGACGGAAATAAGTAAGTCTGTTTCAGTGCAAAATGATAATTGATGTAAACGGGATTGTAATAATTGATAATCCCCATGAATATCACCAACGGCCCATATATGGCGATAGTGATGGGCATTGATTTTTTGATAGCGTGTAGATGGCATGGTTTTACCCTGTAAAATAATATCTACTATTATACAGGGTATTTTTATTTGATTTGTCAGTTGTCGTTAATATTCCCGATAGCAAAAGACTATCGGGAATTATTTTTACACCAAACTTTTCAACCGATAAATCCACTCTAACGCCTGACGCGGGGTGAGTGAATCTGGATCAAGATTTTCCAGAGCTTCGACCGCAGGCGAAGTTTCTTCTGGTACTGATAGCAAAGACATTTGCGTACCATCCACCTGCGTAGCGGCGGCATTTGGTGAAATGCTTTCCAGCTCGCGCAGTTTTTGCCGCGCGCGTTTGATCACCTCTTTCGGCACGCCTGCTAGCGCAGCAACCGCCAGGCCGTAGCTTTTGCTCGCCGCGCCGTCCTGCACGCTGTGCATAAAGGCGATGGTGTCGCCGTGCTCCAGCGCATCGAGGTGCACGTTGGCGACGCCTTCCATTTTCTCCGGTAGTTGAGTCAGCTCGAAGTAGTGGGTGGCAAACAGCGTCAATGCCTTAATCTTATTCGCCAGATTTTCCGCGCACGCCCATGCTAGTGACAGACCATCGTAAGTGGACGTCCCGCGTCCAATCTCATCCATCAACACCAGACTGTACTCGGTGGCGTTATGCAGAATATTAGCGGTTTCGGTCATCTCCACCATAAAGGTTGAACGCCCGGATGCCAGATCGTCCGCCGCGCCCACACGGGTAAAGATACGGTCAATCGGGCCAATCTCGACTTTTTGTGCCGGTACATAGCTGCCGATATAGGCCATCAGCGCAATCAGTGCGGTCTGGCGCATATAGGTACTTTTACCGCCCATATTCGGGCCAGTAATGATTAACATGCGACGCTGTGGCGACAGATTCAGCGGGTTAGCGATAAACGGCTCATTCAGTACCTGTTCAACCACCGGATGGCGGCCTTCGGTAATGCGAATGCCAGGTTTATCAATAAAGGTCGGGCAGGTGTAGTTCAGGGTATAGGCCCGTTCTGCCAGGTTCACCAGCACGTCGAGTTCTGCCAGCGCGCTCGCGCTCTGTTGCAGCGCTTCCAGATGCGGCAACAGCAGGTCGAACAACTCTTCATAAAGCTGTTTTTCCAGTGCTAGTGCTTTGCCTTTTGAAGTGAGGACTTTGTCTTCGTACTCTTTCAGCTCTGGAATAATGTAACGTTCAGCGTTTTTCAGCGTCTGGCGGCGCATATAGTTGATTGGCGCCAGATGGCTTTGCCCACGGCTGATCTGAATGTAATAACCATGAACCGCGTTAAAGCCGACTTTCAGCGTGTCCAGGCCGGTACGTTCACGCTCGCGGATTTCCAGACGCTCCAGATAATCGGTCGCGCCGTCAGCCAGCGCCCGCCACTCATCCAGTTCTTCGTTATAGCCTGGTGCGATAACACCACCGTCGCGTACCAAGACCGGCGGCGTGTCGATGATTGCGCGCTCCAGCAGATCGCGCAGCTCGGCAAACTCGCCCATCTTCTCACGTAGCGCCTGCACCGGTGCACTATCGACAGTTTCTAACTGCGCGCGCAGTTCCGGCAGTTGCTGGAAGGCGTGGCGCATACGAGCCAGATCGCGCGGGCGAGCAGTACGCAACGCCAGGCGTGCCAGAATACGTTCCAGGTCGCCCACCTGACGCAGCACAGGCTGTAACTCAGCGGTAAAATCCTGCAATGCGCCAATAGTTTGCTGGCGCTCTAGTAACACGCGGGTATCGCGCACTGGCATATGCAGCCAGCGTTTCAGCATACGGCTACCCATCGGCGTGACGGTGCAATCAAGCACAGAAGCCAGAGTATTTTCCGCACCGCCTGCCAGGTTCTGGGTAATTTCCAGATTACGGCGCGTCGCGGCATCCATAATGATGCTGTCCTGCTCACGTTCCATGGTGATAGAACGAATATGCGGCAGAGTCGTACGTTGGGTATCTTTCGCATACTGCAACAGGCAACCGGCAGCACAAAGCCCGCGTGGCGCGTTCTCGACGCCGAAACCAATCAGATCACGAGTGCCAAATTGCAGGTTCAACTGCTGGCGCGCGGTGTCGATTTCAAACTCCCACAGCGGGCGACGACGCAGGCCGCGACGACCTTCAATCAGCGACATCTCGGCGAAATCTTCTGCATACAGCAGCTCTGCCGGATTGGTGCGTTGCAGCTCTGCCGCCATCGTTTCGCGGTCAGCCGGTTCGCTCAGACGAAAACGCCCGGAGCTGATATCCAGCGTCGCATAGCCAAAACCTTTGCTGTCCTGCCAGATAGCCGCCAGCAGGTTATCCTGGCGCTCTTGCAACAGGGCTTCATCACTGATAGTCCCCGGCGTGACGATACGGACAACCTTGCGCTCAACCGGCCCTTTGCTGGTTGCAGGATCGCCAATCTGTTCGCATATAGCGACGGACTCGCCCTGATTCACCAGTTTGGCGAGATAGTTTTCCACTGCATGGTAGGGAATACCCGCCATCGGGATCGGCTCGCCCGCAGACGCGCCGCGTTTGGTCAGCGAAATATCCAGCAGCTGCGACGCCCGTTTTGCGTCGTCATAAAACAGCTCGTAAAAGTCACCCATCCGGTAGAACAGCAGGATCTCCGGATGCTGGGCTTTCAGCTTGAGATACTGCTGCATCATTGGTGTATGGGCGTCGAAATTTTCTATTACACTCATGGAATTAGATCCGGTTCCCTGATGTTAAATGTAGTGTGATGGTTTTTATTTTCGTTGTAATCACATAAGGCGCACATGATACCGGAGTTAATCATTTCAGGGGAAGACGCGAAAGGTCAGTTCTTGATGCCGGTTCCGCGAAAAATGCTGCTTTGCAGCTTTTGCGTGATGACTATGAAACAAGATCGCAAAATTACATCGGTTGAAGAAACCTCCTCCTTCAGAGCCATAGTCCCCTTTAGAATTAAGTTGTAATATAAATGCACCTTAAGAGTATGGAGGCAGCATGTCCGGCAAGCGTATCTCTCGTGAAAAACTGACGATTAAAAAAATGATCGATCTTTATCAAGCGAAATGCCCGCAGGCGTCAGCGGAGCCGGAGCATTACGATGCGCTGTTTGCTTACGCGCAAAAGCGGCTGGATAAATGTGTGTTTGGCGAAGAGAAACCGGCCTGTAAACAGTGTCCGGTGCACTGTTACCAGCCTGCGAAGCGTGAAGAGATGAAGCAGATTATGCGGTGGGCGGGGCCGAGAATGCTGTGGCGTCATCCGATCTTAACCGTGCGTCATCTGATTGATGATAAACGTCCAGTGCCAGAACTGCCGGAAAAATATCGCCGGAAGAAATAAATTTGCCGGAGGAATTTATTCTCTCCGGCAAATACGGCGCTTACGCTTTGGTCGCAATCAGGATTGCTGATGCCTTGATCAATGCAATAACGCGCGATCCTGTGGTGAGTTTCATTTCATCCTGGCTTTCATTGGTTACCACTGCCACAACTTCAAAACCCGCATCTGTTTTGATATGGACAGTGGCATTCACTGCGCCTTCGGTGATTTTCGAAACGCTGCCAGCAAACTGGTTGCGAGCAGAGAATTTCAGTCCACAGTCTTCCGTTGCCAGCGTTACCCACGGGGCTTTAATCAGGGCAATCGCTTCTTTCCCTTTTGCCAGCCCCAGAGCCTGCTGGCTGCTGTGTGTAACAATTGCCACCAGTTTTGCACCACCTGCCAGCGTCAGTTCTACTTCATCATTCACCGCGCCCATTGCGACTGCGCTAACTGTTCCGGTTAATTGATTTCTTGCTGAAACTGCCATACTGCCTCCTTTCATTGAATGTTGATCGAGTATAACCACATCTGTTAAACCAATGCCGCTTTATCTATCCCCAGCCGCTTCATCCGTGACAGCAGAGTGGTGCGTTTTAACCCCAGACGTTGTGCAGCGCCTTTTGGCCCGGCAACCACGCCATTAGTCTCTTTTAATACGCGGACAATCAGTTGATATTCATCTTCGCCTTCCTGGGCGACGACCGTCGCGGCCGGTGGTGTTTCAGGTTCTGACAGAGGGATATCGGGTAAAGAGAGTTGTAGAACGTTACCGCGAGTCAGCAACACCGCGCGCTCAATGACGTTTTCCAGTTCGCGCACGTTACCTGGCCATTCCATATTGCTCAATGCGCGCAGAGTCTCGGCAGGAATGCTGTCAATATTACGACCCAGGCGGCGGGCAATTTTAAATGTAAAGGCTTTAGCCAGCAGCGGAATATCTTCCGGGCGCTCGCGCAGCGGCGGCAGATGAATCGGGAAGACGTTCAGGCGGTAGTAGAGATCGCTACGGAACTCGCGGTCGGCGACCATTTTTTTCAGATCGCGGTTAGTCGCGGCGATTAAACGCACGTCCGTCTGAATGATTTTATTGCTCCCGAGGCGTTCAAACTCCTGTTCCTGCAATACGCGCAGCAACTTCGGCTGTAACTCCAGTGGCATATCGCCCACTTCATCGAGGAACAGCGAGCTTTTATCCGCTAGTTCAAAACGACCAATGCGCTGAGCGCTGGCACCAGTAAAGGCACCACGCTCATGACCAAACAGGTCACTTTCCAGTAATCCGGCAGGCATGGCGGCGCAGTTCATCTTCACCATTCGCCGACCATTGCGGTTGCTAAGATTGTGGATCGCGCGGGCAATCAGTTCCTTACCCGTCCCCGTTTCACCGAGAATGAGTACGGTACTGTCGCTTTGCGCTACCATCTCAACCTGCTTGAGCACGCTATACATGGCTTCGCTGCGACCAATAATCTCGCCAAATTCACTATCCACATTATTGAGCTGTTCGGTCAGAGCAAGGTTTTCGTCAACCAGGCGCTCTTTCAGACGGTGGATTTCCTGATAGGCGAGGGCGTTATCTACGGCAATCGCCACACGTTCAGCAATCTGGCGCAGCAAACTCAGGTTAGTGGTGGTAAAGGTTTTCTCTTCGCACTGCGCCAGTTTCAGCACGCCCAGCATGGTGTTGCCAGACATCAACGGTAGCAAGCACAGCGTCTGGATCTGGTTGCCCCAGGTGTCGAACAACATGCGTTCGTAGGGGGCTAAATTGTCTCGCTCGTGGAGATTAAGCAGCAGCATCTCTTTGCTCTTAAATACGCGCTCGGTGAGGGTTCCGGCCTCATCAACTTCACTCTGTTCGTGAGTGGGATGCTGTTTATCGAGATAGTGAGTAGAGTAAACGTTGAGTTTGTTTTTGCGGTGGCTACGTAAGACGATGCTGATATCGTCGATATCGAAGTAGTAGTGGATTTCTTTAGCCACTTCGCTGACCAGCTCGTCCATGTCCAGGCGAGAAAGTACCGCGTTGGTGATGGCAACCAGGATGCGGAAGTTATCCCGTTCCCGGCATAGCAGTTCGTAGTCGACATTGTTGATGACGCGGCTCTGAATTTGCTCGCTGACAACAGAAACAATCTGCGTAAATGTTTGCAGTCGATTGAACTCTTTTTCGCTCCACGGGCGATCGTCATAACGAATAAATTCACAACCGCCAAAAATATGTCCTTCCGCGGCCTGCGGCATCAGGCAATAGTGACCAAATTTGGGGTATAGCCCACTCGTAGCCAGTTGCGGCCAGGTGTCACAAAATTCTTCGTAGCTGCAGTGCAGTGTGTCAGGGCGCGATAAAATGCTGCGCACCGGACCATGTGCCAGAATGGTTTCGTCTTCGTATTTAATGGGATTGTCTTTGTCACGCGACGCGTAATAAGTCGCACGTTGAGTCTGCGCTTGCCACAACACAATAGCTGCGTTGTCGGCGAGCGCAGAACGCTTTACCAGTTGCGAAAGAGCCTCACACAGCGAGGCCAGATCGGGCTGCTGCAATAGTGTCCGAGTGATGTCGAACAACCCTTGTTGCCCGAGATCACTCATCGGTGTATACGACATGTTGTTCTTCCAGGAAAGCACCGCTAAGCGGTGCAAAAGGTAAATGACAAATTCCAGGGGCTAGATTTTTATTAGCATATACGAGGTAGCGGTTCGGCGTGTGGTAGGTCGAGAGTTCGTTTCACGCCATAAAGTCCAGCGAGACGAACACCTTTACGCTCAACCACTTCGCCAATTAATGCTGCATCTTGTCCCAGTGGGTGGGAACGCAGCGCCGCCAGCACTTGCTCTGCCGCGTTACGCTCTACAGCAATCACCAGCTTACCTTCGTTGGCAAAGTTAAGGGCATCAAGACCCAGCAGCTCGCAAACGCCACGCACGGCAGGTTTAACCGGCAGCGCTGCTTCTGAAAGTTCAATACCGCAACCGCAGGCTGCCGCGAACTCATGAACTACCGCGTTCACTCCACCACGGGTAGCATCGCGCAGCGCTTTCACGCCGGGAATGTCGCGCAGCGTCTGAATCAGTGGCGTCAGTACCGCGCAGTCGCTGACCAGTTCGCCGTCCAGCCCCAGCTGCTCGCGCAGGTTAAGGATAGTTGCTCCGTGGTCGCCGAGCGTACCGCTAACCAGCAGAACATCGCCTGCGGTGAGAGTTTGTGCTCCCCAGTGAATATTCGCCGGAATTGCGCCCATGCCAGCGGTGTTGATAAACAGTTTATCAGCCGCGCCGCGCTGTACTACTTTGGTGTCGCCAGTAACGATGGCAATGCCTGCCGCGCGGGCGGTTTCTGCCATGCTGGTAACCACGGCTTTCAGCGTCTCCATCGGCAATCCTTCTTCGAGGATAAAGCCACAGGAGAGATAGCGCGGAATAGCGCCGCTGACCGCAACGTCATTGGCCGTGCCGCAAATCGCCAGCTTGCCGATATTACCGCCAGGGAAGAACAGCGGGTCGATGACGTAGCTGTCAGTGGAGAAGGCCAGACGATCGCCTTCTGCCATTAATTGCGCCAGGTCAAGACGTGCCTGATCTTCCTGTTCTGCCAGCCACGGATTGGCAAAGGCTTCCATAAACAGGCTGTTGATTAATTGCTGCATCGCCTGGCCGCCGCTGCCGTGGGCGAGTTGGATATTGTTCACACTTCACTCTCCTGCTGACGATACTGATACCATGCGGCACATGCTCCTTCGGAGGAAACCATAAGTGCGCCGAACGCGGTTTGAGGATTACAGGTGTTACCAAACAGCGGGCATTGATGCGGCTTACATTTGCCGGTCAATACTTCACCACAACGTGCGCGAGGGTCATCGCAAACCTGCTGCGGTGCTGGGCGGAAATGTGCTTCGGCATCGAATCGTTGATAATCCGGCGTCAGGTGCACACCAGAAGATTCAATTACGCCTAAGCCGCGCCATTCGCTGTCGCCATTGACGCAGAAGACGTCAGCAATCGCCTGTTGTGCCAGCAAATTACCCGCATCTGGCACCACTCGCCGGTACTGATTCTCTACCTTGCTGTGGGCCGCTATTTTCTGCTCTACCAGCATCACCACGCCTTGCAGTAGATCAAGAGGTTCGAAACCAGCGACCACCAGAGGACGATGAAAATCGCTGGCGATAAAATTATAGGCGTCGGTGCCAATTACCATACTGACGTGGCCCGGCGCGAGGAACGCGTCGATGCCATTGTCCGGCTGTTCCAGCAAACTGCGCAGCGTGGGGATCAGCGTAATGTGCTGGCAGAAGAAGTAAAAATTCTGCACATCGCGGGCTTTTGCCTGTTGCAGAGTGATGGCAGTGGTCGGCATGGTGGTTTCAAACCCTAAGCCGAAGAACACCACTTTACGAGTTGGGTTCTCCTGCGCCAGTTTCAACGCATCCATTGGCGAGTAGACGATGCGCACATCAGCACCGCGTGCTTTTGCCTGCAACAACGACCCCTGTTTCCCCGGTACGCGCATGGCGTCGCCAAAAGTACAGAAGATGACTTCCGGATGGCTGGCAATCTCCACGCAGGTGTCGATTCTGCCCATCGGCAGAACGCACACCGGACAACCAGGTCCGTGGATAAACTCAACGTTTTCCGGCAGTAACTGGTCGAGGCCGAATTTAAAGATGGCGTGGGTATGACCGCCGCACACTTCCATAATCCGCAGAGGGCGTTCGGCGGTGTATGAAAGATGTGAAGCACGTTCGCGCAGATGCTCAATTAACTGCATCACCTGTTCCGGCGCGCGATATTCATCAACAAAACGCATTATTTTTCCTCGCCATACAACAGCGCACCGACATCCGGCTCAACATCAAACATATTTTGTAAGGCGTCGAGAGTGTCACGCGCTTCGGCTTCATTAATTACGCTCATGGCAAAGCCAACGTGAACCAGTACCCACTGGCCCACGCGTGGCTGACCGTTTTCATCGCAGCTGCCGACTAGCGTTAAATCAACATCGCGCTGAATGCCGCAGACGTCGACTTTCGCCAGGTTGCCGTCAATGGTGCGAATCTGGCCAGGAACGCCTATGCACATCGCTGTGCCTCCAGCCAGTTCAGCCACTGGTCCATCCCTTCGCCGCTGGTGGCGGAAATAAGGATGATTTCAATTTCTGGATTGACTTCGCGGGCGCAGGCGATGCACTTCTCAACGTCAAAGTTGAGATACGGCAGCAAGTCAACTTTGTTGAGCAGCATCAGTGAGGCGGCGGCAAACATATGTGGATATTTCAGCGGTTTGTCTTCGCCTTCAGTGACGGAAAGTACCGCGACTTTGTGTTTTTCTCCGAGATCGAAGCTCGCCGGGCATACGAGGTTACCGACGTTTTCGATAAACAGAATACCGTTATCGTCCAGTGGCAGGCGCGGTGCGGCATCAGCGATCATCTGTGCATCGAGATGGCAGCCTTTACCGGTATTCACCTGAATAGCTGGTGTGCCGGTAGCGCGAATGCGGGCTGCATCGTTCACGGTTTGCTGGTCGCCTTCAATCACCGCACACGGAACGCTATCTTTCAGGCGCATTAAAGTTTCCGTCAGCAGGGTGGTTTTACCGGAACCAGGGCTGGAAACCAGGTTGAGTACCAACTGATTGCGGGCAGCAAAGCGCGCGCGGTTGCGTTCAGCCAGACGGTTGTTTTTGTCCAGCACATCAATTTCGACTTCCAGCATCCGACGCTGGCTCATACCCGGTGCATGAGTGCCAGCTTCGCCGTGACCATAATGCAGGTCGCCTTCTTCGGTCTGGCTCGGGGTAAATTCAGGCGCTTTAATGCCGGTGATTTTCATCTTCGGCCGTGCCGCCGGGGCAAATGGCGCGCTACGAAACGCGGAATGAGGGTTATGTTCATCACCCTCGATATACAGGTTGCCTTCACCGCAACCGCATGTTGTACACATCGCTCACTCCTGGTCTATTTCTATCCGCCGAATCTGTAAACCGTCGTCTGCCACAATGCGCAGCATGTCGCCATGACACTGTGGACAGCGGCGGACGCGCTGGGTCAGTAGCGTTACATACTGCTGGCATGTTTCACACCAGCACTCGGCCTCTTGTTCTTCGAGGTGCAGTTTACAACCTTCTGCCACGCTGCCGCGGCAAACCAGATCAAAACAAAAGGCAAGAGAGCTGGTTTCGACACAAGAAAATGCGCCAATTTTGAGCCAGACCGCAGTTACGCGTTTTGCGCCGTGCTGTATGGCCTGCTGTTCGATCAATTCCAGTGCCCGCTGGCAGAGGGTTATTTCGTGCATATCGCCTCCCATTAACTGTTGCCCGTGACAAGCAATAATTATGCCAGTGTTGATTATCCCTGATGTGAACAATGTCGATGATGTCGAAATGACACGTCGTCATGGCGTCGAAAGTCGGCTGTATTATGAAAAGTATATAAATAACAATGAATTAAAAATTGGCACAAAAAATGCTTAAGGCTGGCATCTCTGTTAAACGGGTAACCTGACAATGACTATTTGGGAAATAAGCGAGAAAGCCGATTACATCGCACAGCGGCATCGTCGCCTACAGGACCAGTGGCATATCTACTGCAATTCGCTGGTTCAGGGGATCACGTTATCAAAAGCGCGTCTGCACCACGCCATGAGTTGCGCGCCAGATAAAGAACTCTGTTTCGTACTTTTTGAACATTTTCGCATTTACGTCACCCTGGCGGATGGTTTTAACAGCCACACCATCGAGTACTACGTCGAAACGAAAGACGGCGAAGACAAGCAGCTGATTGCACAGGCTCAGTTAAGCATTGACGGCATGATTGATGGCAAGGTCAACATCCGCAATCGCGAACAGGTTCTGGAACACTATCTCGAAAAAATCGCTGGTGTTTACGACAACTTATACACCGCCATTGAGAACAATACGCCGGTGAATTTAAGCCAACTGGTAAAGGGACAAAGCTCAGCAGCATGAGCTGAGGCTTTGTCCGGTTTGCAGGCATCATGCCTGTTTGGGGATGGGCGTGTCGATGAGTGTCGAAAATGACATTTCATCGGCATGTTTTCGTCAAAAATGACAATCACCTGAGGAATGCCCGGTGAATCGTTTTGTAATTGCTGACTCCACGCTCTGTATCGGCTGCCACACCTGTGAGGCCGCCTGTTCAGAGACGCATCGCCAGCACGGCCTGCAATCAATGCCGCGCCTGAGAGTGATGCTAAATGAAAAAGAATCTGCGCCGCAGCTCTGTCACCACTGTGAAGATGCGCCCTGTGCGGTGGTCTGCCCGGTTAATGCTATCACTCGTGTTGATGGGGCCGTGCAGCTGAATGAAAGCCTGTGCGTAAGCTGCAAACTGTGCGGCATTGCCTGTCCGTTCGGCGCAATCGAATTTTCCGGCAGCCGTCCGCTGGATATTCCTGCAAATGCCAATACCCCGAAAGCGCCACCGGCACCGCCTGCTCCGGCGCGTGTCAGCACGCTGCTTGACTGGGTGCCAGGTATTCGCGCGATCGCCGTCAAATGTGACCTTTGTAGCTTTGATGAACAAGGTCCGGCCTGCGTGCGGATGTGCCCGACCAAAGCCCTGCACCTGGTGGATAACACCGATATCGCCCGCGTTAGCAAACGTAAGCGTGAGCTGACCTTTAACACGGACTTTGGCGATCTCACCTTGTTTCAGCAGGCTCAAAGTGGAGAGGCTAAATGAGCGCAATTTCCCTGATCAATAGCGGCGTGGCGTGGTTTGCCGCCGCCGCTGTTCTGGCATTTCTCTTTTCTTTTCATAAGGCACTAAGCGGCTGGATTGCCGGAATTGGCGGCGCGGTTGGTAGCCTGTACACCGCAGCGGCAGGTTTCACCGTGCTGACTGGCGCGGTTGGCGTGAGCGGTGCGCTGTCACTGATAAGCTACGATGTGCAAATCTCTCCGCTTAACGCGATTTGGCTGATTACGCTCGGCCTGTGCGGTCTGTTTGTCAGCCTCTACAACATTGACTGGCATCGCCACGCGCAGGTGAAGTGCAACGGCTTGCAGATCAATATGTTGATGGCTGCGGCCGTCTGTGCCGTCATCGCCAGCAACCTGGGCATGTTAGTTGTGATGGCAGAAATCATGGCCCTGTGCGCGGTGTTCCTCACCAGCAACAGTAAAGAGGGCAAACTGTGGTTTGCGCTGGGGCGTCTTGGTACTTTGCTGCTGGCGATTGCCTGCTGGCTGCTCTGGCAGCGTTACGGCACGCTGGATCTGCGCCTGCTGGATCTGCGTGTGCAGCAACTGCCGCTCGGTTCCGATATCTGGCTGCTCGGTGTGATTGGCTTTGGCCTGTTGGCCGGGATTATTCCTCTGCACGGCTGGGTGCCGCAGGCACATGCTAACGCCTCTGCGCCAGCTGCCGCGCTGTTTTCTACGGTGGTGATGAAAATTGGCCTGCTGGGCATTTTAACCCTGTCGCTGCTGGGTGGTAACGCGCCGCTGTGGTGGGGGATCGCGCTGCTGGTGCTCGGCATGATCACCGCGTTCGTCGGCGGTCTGTATGCGTTGATGGAGCACAACATCCAGCGTCTGCTGGCTTACCACACCCTGGAAAATATCGGCATTATCCTGCTGGGGCTGGGCGCTGGCGTAACGGGTATCGCGCTTGAACAACCGGCGCTGATTGCTCTTGGCCTGGTCGGTGGTCTGTACCATCTGCTTAACCACAGCCTGTTCAAAAGCGTACTGTTCCTCGGGGCGGGGAGCGTCTGGTTCCGTACCGGTCATCGCGATATCGAAAAACTCGGTGGTATTGGCAAGAAAATGCCGGTTATCTCCATCGCTATGTTAGTCGGGCTGATGGCAATGGCTGCGCTGCCGCCGCTGAACGGTTTTACCGGGGAATGGGTTATCTATCAATCCTTCTTCAAATTGAGCAATAGCGGCGCGTTTGTTGCCCGTCTGCTGGGGCCGCTGCTCGCTGTGGGGCTGGCAATTACCGGTGCGCTGGCGGTGATGTGTATGGCGAAAGTCTATGGCGTCACGTTCCTCGGTGCGCCGCGTACCAAAGAAGCCGAAAACGCCACTTGTGCGCCGCTCCTGATGAGCGTCAGCGTGGTGGCACTGGCGATTTGCTGCGTAATTGGCGGTGTTGCTGCGCCGTGGCTGCTGCCGATGCTGTCGGCTGCTGTACCTCTGCCGCTGGAACCCGCCAACACCACCGTTTCTCAACCGATGATCACACTGCTGCTGATTGCCTGCCCGCTGCTGCCATTCATCATCATGGCGATTTGCAAAGGCGACCGTCTGCCGTCACGTTCCCGTGGCGCGGCCTGGGTGTGCGGCTACGACCACGAAAAATCAATGGTGATTACCGCTCATGGTTTTGCCATGCCGGTTAAACAGGCGTTTGCGCCAGTGCTGAAACTGCGCAAATGGCTGAATCCGGTGTCGCTGGTGCCGGGCTGGCAGTGCGAAGGTAGTGCGTTGCTGTTCCGCCGGATGGCGCTGGTTGAACTGGCGGTACTGGTGGTGATTATTGTTTCACGAGGAGCCTGAGAATGAGTGTTTTATATCCGTTAATTCAGGCGCTGGTGTTATTTGCCGTTGCGCCGCTGCTCTCCGGTATAACCCGCGTGGCGCGCGCCCGTCTGCATAATCGTCGCGGGCCGGGCGTGTTGCAGGAGTATCGCGACATTATCAAACTGCTGGGCCGCCAGAGCGTTGGCCCGGATGCCTCCGGCTGGGTGTTCCGCCTGACGCCTTATGTGATGGTGGGTGTCATGCTGACTATCGCTACTGCGCTGCCGGTAGTAACCGTTGGTTCTCCGCTGCCGCAACTGGCTGATTTGATCACCTTACTGTATCTCTTCGCCATCGCGCGTTTCTTCTTTGCCATTTCTGGTCTGGATACCGGCAGCCCGTTTACCGCCATCGGCGCGAGCCGTGAAGCGATGCTTGGCGTGCTGGTCGAACCGATGTTGTTGCTTGGTCTGTGGGTCGCCGCGCAGGTTGCTGGTTCCACCAATATCAGCAACATCACCGACACCGTTTATCACTGGCCGCTGAGCCAGAGCATCCCGCTGGTGCTGGCGCTTTGTGCCTGTGCATTCGCCACCTTTATCGAAATGGGCAAACTGCCGTTCGACCTGGCGGAAGCCGAGCAGGAGTTGCAGGAAGGCCCGCTCTCTGAATACAGCGGTAGCGGTTTTGGCGTAATGAAATGGGGTATCAGCCTGAAACAGCTGGTGGTGTTGCAGATGTTCGTCGGGGTGTTTATTCCGTGGGGACAAATGGAAACCTTCACCGCTGGTGGGCTGCTGCTGGCGCTGGTGATTGCCATCGTCAAACTGGTGGTCGGCGTACTGGTTATCGCGCTATTCGAAAACAGCATGGCCCGTCTGCGTCTTGATATTACTCCGCGCATTACCTGGGCTGGTTTTGGTTTTGCATTTTTAGCGTTCGTCTCCTTGCTGGCGGCGTGATTAAAGAGAGTTTGAGCATGTCTGAAGAAAAATTAGGTCAACATTATCTCGCCGCGCTGAATGAGGCATTTCCGGGCGTCGTGCTGGACCACGCCTGGCAGACCAAAGATCAGCTGACTGTCACCGTGAAGGTGAACTATCTGCCGGAAGTGGTGGAGTTCCTCTACTACAAACAGGGCGGCTGGCTGTCGGTGCTGTTTGGTAACGACGAACGCAAACTGAACGGTCATTACGCCGTTTACTACGTGCTGTCGATGGAGAAGGGCACCAAATGTTGGGTAACCGTGCGTGTTGAAGTTGACGCCAACAAACCGGAGTATCCGTCCGTGACGCCACGCGTTCCGGCGGCGGTGTGGGGCGAGCGCGAAGTGCGCGATATGTACGGTTTGATTCCGGTTGGTTTGCCGGATGAACGTCGTCTGGTGCTGCCGGATGACTGGCCGGATGAACTTTATCCGCTGCGTAAAGACAGCATGGATTATCGTCAACGTCCGGCACCGACCACCGATGCTGAAACCTACGAGTTCATCAACGAACTGGGCGACAAGAAAAACAACGTCGTGCCGATTGGTCCGCTGCACGTCACTTCCGACGAACCGGGCCACTTCCGTCTGTTCGTTGATGGCGAAAACATTATCGACGCCGACTACCGTCTGTTCTATGTCCATCGCGGCATGGAAAAACTGGCGGAAACCCGCATGGGTTACAACGAAGTGACCTTCCTCTCTGACCGTGTGTGCGGGATCTGCGGCTTCGCCCACAGCACCGCCTACACCACGTCAGTGGAAAACGCGATGGGTATTCAGGTGCCAGAACGTGCGCAGATGATCCGCGCCATTCTGCTGGAGGTGGAACGCCTGCACTCGCACCTGCTGAACCTCGGCCTGGCCTGCCACTTCACTGGCTTTGACTCCGGTTTTATGCAGTTCTTCCGCGTGCGTGAAACCTCAATGAAAATGGCAGAGATCCTTACCGGTGCGCGTAAAACTTACGGCCTGAACCTGATCGGCGGGATTCGTCGCGATCTGCTGAAAGATGACATGATCCAGACCCGCCAGCTGGCGCAACAGATGCGTCGTGAAGTGCAGGAGCTGGTGGATGTGCTGCTGAGTACGCCGAACATGGAACAGCGCACTGTCGGCATTGGTCGTCTGGACCCGGAAATCGCTCGCGACTTCAGTAACGTTGGCCCGATGGTCCGCGCCAGCGGTCACGCCCGCGATACCCGCGCCGATCACCCATTTGTCGGCTATGGCCTGCTGCCAATGGAAGTCCACAGCGAGCAGGGCTGCGACGTTATTTCCCGTCTGAAAGTGCGTATCAACGAAGTCTATACCGCGCTGAACATGATCGACTACGGTCTGGATAACCTGCCGGGTGGCCCACTGATGGTGGAAGGCTTTACCTACATTCCGCACCGCTTTGCGCTGGGCTTTGCCGAAGCGCCGCGCGGCGATGATATCCACTGGAGCATGACCGGTGACAACCAGAAGCTGTACCGCTGGCGCTGCCGTGCCGCGACCTACGCGAACTGGCCGACCCTGCGTTACATGCTGCGCGGCAACACCGTTTCCGATGCGCCGCTGATTATCGGTAGCCTGGACCCTTGCTACTCCTGTACCGACCGCATGACCGTGGTCGATGTGCGTAAGAAGAAGAGCAAAGTGGTGCCGTATAAAGAACTCGAGCGCTACAGCATTGAGCGTAAAAACTCGCCGCTGAAATAAGGAATCGCCATGTTTACCTTTATCAAAAAAGTTATCAAAACCGGCACGGCGACCTCGTCTTATCCGCTGGAGCCGATTGCGGTTGATAAAAACTTCCGTGGTAAGCCAGAGCAGAACCCGCAGCAGTGCATCGGCTGCGCGGCCTGCGTCAATGCCTGCCCGTCAAACGCCTTAACGGTTGAAACTGACCTCGCCACCGGTGAGCTGGCCTGGGAGTTCAATCTTGGCCGCTGCATCTTCTGTGGACGCTGCGAAGAAGTCTGCCCGACGGCGGCGATCAAACTGTCGCAAGAGTACGAACTGGCGGTGTGGAAGAAAGAAGATTTCCTGCAACAGTCCCGCTTTGCGCTGTGCAACTGCCGCGTCTGCAATCGTCCTTTCGCCGTTCAGAAAGAGATCGACTACGCCATTGCGCTGCTTAAGCACAACGGCGACAGCCGCGCGGAAAACCACCGCGAAAGCTTTGAGACTTGCCCGGAATGTAAGCGCCAGAAATGCCTGGTGCCGTCCGACCGTATTGAACTGACTCGCCATATGAAAGAGGCCATCTGATGAGCAATTTATTAGGCCCCCGTGACGCCAACGGCATTCCGGTCCCGATGACGGTGGATGAGTCCATCGCCAGCATGAAGGCGTCGTTACTGAAAAAAATCAAACGTTCTGCCTACGTTTACCGCGTGGACTGCGGCGGCTGCAACGGCTGCGAAATCGAAATTTTCGCCACGCTTTCGCCACTTTTCGATGCAGAACGCTTCGGCATTAAAGTCGTTCCGTCACCGCGTCATGCGGATATTTTACTGTTTACCGGCGCGGTCACCCGTGCAATGCGATCCCCTGCGCTACGTGCGTGGCAGTCCGCGCCGGACCCGAAAATCTGTATCTCCTACGGTGCCTGCGGTAACAGCGGCGGGATCTTCCACGATCTTTACTGCGTGTGGGGCGGTACGGATAAAATCGTCCCGGTGGATGTTTATATCCCTGGCTGCCCGCCAACACCAGCCGCCACGCTGTACGGCTTTGCAATGGCACTCGGCCTGCTGGAGCAGAAAATTCACGCTCGTGGGCCGGGTGAACTGGATGAACAGCCGGCGGAGATCCTGCATGGCGATATGGTGCAGCCGCTGCGCGTGAAAGTGGATCGCGAAGCACGCCGCCTGGCAGGTTACCGTTACGGTCGCCAGATTGCCGATGATTTCCTGACACAGTTAGGGCAGGGCGAAGAGCAGGTTGCACGCTGGCTGGAAGCGGAAAACGATCCGCGTCTGAACGAGATTGTCAGCCATCTGAATCATGTTGTTGAAGAGGCGCGTATCCGATGAGTGAAAAGGTGGTGTTCAGTCAACTGAGCCGTAAATTTATTGATGAGAACGATGCCACGCCCGCCGAGGCGCAGCAGGTGGTCTATTACAGCCTGGCGATTGGTCACCACCTTGGGGTTATCGATTGCCTGGAAGCGGCGCTCACCTGCCCGTGGGATGAATATCTGGCATGGATTGCTACTCTGGAAGCGGGCAGCGAAGCCCGCCGCAAAATGGAAGGCGTGCCGAAATATGGTGAGATCGTCATCGACATTAACCATGTGCCGATGCTGGCCAACGCATTCGATAAAGCCCGGGCAGCGCAAACTTCGCAGCAGAAGGAATGGAGTACAATGCTGTTAAGTATGCTGCACGATATTCATCAGGAAAACGCCATCTATTTGATGGTGAGGAGATTGCGTGACTGACGTTTTACTCTGTGTTGGCAATAGCATGATGGGCGATGATGGCGCAGGTCCGCTGCTGGCGGAAAAGTGCGCCGCCGCGCCGAAAGGTAACTGGGTGGTGATTGATGGCGGTAGCGCACCGGAAAACGACATTGTCGCCATCCGCGAACTGCGCCCGACACGACTGCTGATTGTCGACGCCACTGATATGGGACTAAACCCCGGCGAGATCCGCATCATCGACCCGGATGACATCGCCGAGATGTTTATGATGACGACCCATAATATGCCGCTGAACTATCTTATCGACCAGTTGAAAGAAGACATTGGCGAAGTGATTTTCCTCGGCATCCAGCCGGATATCGTCGGCTTTTACTACCCGATGACCCAACCGATTAAAGATGCGGTTGAAACCGTTTATCAACGACTGGAAGGCTGGGAAGGGAACGGCGGATTTACGCAGTTAGCGGTGGAAGAAGAGTAGTTTTTCAGTAAGGAATCAGGACAGGGATGTTTTTGATGAGGGAATCAGAACTGATAGCAAACGCCAGATTGCCCGATGCGCTGTGCTTATCGGGCCTTCCTGGTTCGTGCGACACGTAGGCCGGATAAGGCGTTCACGCCGCATCCGGCACTGTTACTTACTCTAAATCTTCACCATTACTGGCAATCACTTTTTTATACCACCAGAACGATTTCTTACGTGTGCGCGCCAGCGTGCCGTTGCCTGCGTCGTCACGGTCTACGTAGACAAAACCGTAGCGCTTGCTCATTTCACCCGTTGAGGCGGAAACCAAATCAATACAGCCCCAGGTGGTGTAGCCCATCAGCGGAATGCCATCTGCAATCGCTTCGCCCATTGCGCGGATATGTTCGCGTAAATAGCTGATGCGATAGTCATCGTTAATCTCGCCATTGGCAGCAAGTTCATCTTTTGCGCCGAGGCCGTTTTCCACCAGAAACAGCGGCTTCTGATAGCGGTCGTACATCATGTTCATGGTGATACGCAGACCGAGTGGATCAATTCCCCAGCCCCAGTCGCTCACTTGCAGATACGGGTTACGCAGCGATTTCACCACGTTCGCCGCACTGCTGTTGTTGGCGTTCATCTCCGCCGAGGCGCAGCGCGAGGCGTAATAGCTGAAAGAGACAAAATCGACGGTGTTTTTCAGGATCTCATCATCGCCCAGCGCTTTATCTATGGTTACCCCTTTTTCGCGAAATACGCGGGCAGAGTAAGCCGGATACGCGCCCCGCGCCTGCACATCGATAAAAAACAGGTTTTCCCGATCTTTCTCCAGCGCCGCCCAGACATCTTCCGGCTTGCAACTGTAAGGGTAGAAGTTGCCGCCCGCCAGCATACAGCCCACCTGATTTTGCGGGTTAACCTCATGGGCGATTTTGGTGGCTAGCGCACTGGCAACCAGCTGGTGATGCGCGGCCTGATATTTCACCTGATCCTGATTTTCACCTTCTTCAAACACCAGACCCGCGCCGGAGAACGGGCTATGCAACATAATGTTGATTTCATTGAAGGTGAGCCAGTATTTCACCAGGCCATCAAAGGCTTCAAAGCAGGTTCTGGCGTAGCGGCTGAAAAACTCCACCAGCTTGCGGTTACGCCAGGAGCCGTATTCGGTGACCAGATGCATCGGCACATCGAAGTGGCACAACGTGACCAGCGGTTCGATACCGTACTTTTTACACTCTTCAAAGACAGAACGATAAAAAGCAATGCCCTGCTGATTGGGCGTGATTTCATCGCCCTGCGGAAAGAGACGGCTCCAGGCAATTGAGGTACGGAAAACCTTGAATCCCATCTCTGCCATCAGGGCGATATCTTCTTTATAACGATGATAAAAATCCGTCGCCTCATGGCTGGGATAAAACTCGTCATCGCGCAACTGAAAACGTTTTTCCAGCCCCAGTTTCACCGCCATTCGATGCTCGCCGTGTGGGATCATATCGACCGTGGTCAGTCCTTTGCCACCTTCACGGAACGCACCTTCAGACTGGTTGGCGGCAAGCGCGCCGCCCCATAAAAAACCTTCTGGAAATACTGACATTTTCATCCTCAATTAAGACTTACTTCTTTGGCGACGGTCGGTTGTACGCTCTGATGCTTTCGCGCCTCGGCAGCCGCTTCCTCAACAGGAATATCCTCAAAGCCGAGCAACAGTGTGAGGATAAACGACAGCACAACCGCCAGCGCCATGACGGCGAACACCCAGACGATGCTCATTGGATTCGCCGGATCGAAGAACTGCACGCTGGTAAATAACCCCGGCGCTGCCATTGAGTGGCTGGCAAGCCCCGCCATACCGGCAACCGCCCCGCAAATAAAACCGCTGATAAGACTGGCGATAAGCGGACGTTTCAGGCGGATCGCCACGCCGTATAACGCCGGTTCGGAAATCCCCGCCATAATGGCTGATGCCGCCGCAGCCAGCGCCGTCTGGCGCAGTTCCGGGTTTTTCGTTTTCCACGCCACCGCCAGCGATGAACCGCCCAGCGACAGGTTAGCGCCGATCTCGGACGGCATGACCATCCCTTCTTTGCCGGTTTCGGCAATGGTCTGAATGATGGTTGGCGTAAAGACGCGGTGCATCCCGGTCATTACCAGCAGAGGCCACAGCGCGCCCATAATGGCGACTGAAAGCCAGCCCAGATAACCATGAATGGTGTAAACCAGCGCCGAAATGGCGCTACCGATCCAGATACCAATCGGGCCAATTAGCAGGATTGCCAGTGGTGCGGCAATCAACACAATCAGCATCGGCTTGAGGAAGTTTTTGGTTACCGCCGGTGTAATGCTGTCCACCCATCGTTCGATATATGACAGGCACCAGGTCATCACCAGCGCCGGGATCACCGTGTAGGTATATTTCACCGCGGTGACCGGAATCAGGGCAAATTCGACATGTTCACCCTGGGCCGCTTTCGCCATCAGTTCAATAAAACTCGGATGTACCAGCACACCCGCGATGGCAATCGCCAGCGACATATTGGTTTTAAATTTGATGGCGGCAGATGCCGCGACCATTAGCGGCAGGAAGAAGAAAGCACCGTCACCAATCACATTCAGAATGGTTAAGGTCGGCGATCCTTTTGTCAACACGCCGCTCATCTCGAGGATCATCGCCAGTAGTTTGACCATCGATCCGCCGATAATCGCCGGGATCAGCGGTGACATGGTGCCGATCAGCGCATCAAGGATCCCCGCACCAATGCGACGTAGCGTGAGTTTAGGTTTACCCACGGGCTGTGCGGGCTGCATATCTCCCGGCAGCAGACTGACGACTTCCTGAAAGGCTTGCGAAACGGTATTGCCGATAATTACCTGACACTGGTTGTCACTACGTACCACGCCGAGCACGCCGGGGATGGTTTTTAACGTCGGGCTGTCGATAAGCTGGTCATCTTTGATAACAAAGCGCAAACGCGTCATACAGTGCGTGACTGCCGAGATGTTATCAACGCCGCCCAGTGCCGCTATCACCGAGCGTGCCAGCGCCGCATAATTTTTGGCCATCGGATTTTATCCTGTTATCAGTAGGGTAGATGTAGTTGTTATCAGTCGACGGGACGGAAAAATGCCGATGCTGAAACGGAATTAAGAAACCGGTTTCACAAAATCATGAATAGTTGTCAAAAAATAAGCAAGAGAGTTAATTGTTCATTTTTTATATTTGTGAAACCGGTCACCTGAATATTTTTCCCGCCGATTGCGCAAGGACAATCGGCAAACGGTGCAGTACACTGCGTTGATTGCGTGTAAAGGGATGAAAATGATGACGACGATGCTGGAAGTGGCGAAGCGCGCCGGGGTTTCAAAAGCGACCGTTTCCCGCGTGCTTTCAGGTAATGGCTACGTCAGCCAGGAGACTAAAGATCGCGTGTTTCAGGCGGTAGAAGAGAGCGGTTACCGTCCAAACTTGCTGGCGCGCAATCTGTCGGCGAAGAGTACTCAGACGCTGGGGCTGGTAGTGACCAACACGCTTTACCACGGCATTTATTTTAGTGAATTACTGTTTCATGCCGCGCGAATGGCGGAAGAGAAAGGGCGACAGTTGCTATTGGCAGATGGCAAACATAGCGCCGAAGAAGAGCGCCAGGCGATTCAGTATCTGCTGGATCTGCGCTGCGATGCCATCATGATTTACCCGCGTTTTTTAAGCGTGGATGAGATCGATGACATCATTGACGCGCACAGTCAGCCGATAATGGTGCTTAATCGCCGCCTGCGCAAAAACAGCAGCCATAGCGTCTGGTGCGATCATAAACAGACCAGCTTTAATGCCGTGGCAGAGTTGATAAACGCCGGACATCAGGAGATTGCTTTCCTTACCGGCTCGATGGATTCCCCCACCAGCATTGAACGTCTTGCCGGGTATAAAGACGCGCTGTCGCAGCATGGTATTGCTCTCAATGAAAAACTTATCGCTAACGGTAAATGGACGCCCGCCAGCGGGGCCGAAGGGGTAGAAACGTTGCTCGAACGTGGGGCTAAATTTAGCGCGTTAGTTGCCAGTAACGACGATATGGCGATAGGTGCGATGAAAGCGTTACACGAGCGCGGCGTAGCGGTGCCAGAGCAGGTATCGGTGATTGGATTTGATGACATCGCAATTGACCCCTACACCGTTCCGGCGCTCTCCAGCGTAAAAATTCCGGTGACTGAGATGATTCAGGAAATTATTGGACGGCTGATTTTTATGCTCGATGGCGGGGATTTCTCACCGCCGAAAACCTTCAGCGGAAAACTGATCCGCCGCGACTCACTCATTGCTCTTTCGCAATAAACACTGTCATCACATGTCATCGTCACTAGTGTCGATGACATCGTTTTTCCTGCATCACAGAAATTAATTTCCTTAAATAACAGCAAATTAAAAACTGGCATGATTTGTGAATGTATCGGCGCATTAACTGTCATTGCTGGAGAATTTGATGAACCGTTTCATCATTGCTGACGCGAGTAAATGTATTGGTTGCCGTACCTGTGAAGTGGCGTGCGTGGTTTCTCATCAGGAAAATCAGGACTGTGCATCGCTGACCCCGGAAACTTTTTTACCGCGAATCCATGTCATTAAAGGTGTGAACATTTCCACGGCAACAGTCTGCCGTCAGTGTGAAGATGCACCGTGCGCTAACGTCTGCCCGAATGGTGCTATCAGCCGTGATAAAGGGTTTGTTCATGTGATGCAGGAACGTTGCATTGGTTGCAAAACCTGCGTTGTGGCTTGCCCGTATGGCGCGATGGAAGTGGTGGTACGTCCGGTGATTCGCAACAGCGGCGCGGGGCTGAATGTACGTGCTGACAAAGCTGAAGCCAATAAATGCGACCTGTGCAACCATCGTGAAGACGGCCCGGCGTGTATGGCGGCTTGCCCGACCCATGCGCTGATTTGTGTCGATCGTAATAAACTTGAACAACTGAGCGCAGAAAAACGCCGCCGCACGGCGCTGATGTTCTAAAAATCTTACAGAACTGTTCTGGCATCAAAGGAATTCCCGGAAATATTCGTAGAATACGGTGCGGGCGGTATCGCCGACCTGTGGCTGCCGGATGCGACGCTGTCGTGTCCGGCTGGGCGGGTTACGCAATTCATGATGGCGGGAATAACTCAATGGCAAAAAACACATCTTGCGGTGTCCAACTGCGTATTCGTGGCAAAGTGCAGGGCGTCGGTTTTCGTCCGTTTGTCTGGCAGCTGGCACAGCAATTAAATCTTCACGGCGATGTCTGTAATGACGGCGATGGCGTAGAAGTCCGGCTGCTGGAAGACCCGGAAACGTTTCTTGTTCAATTACATCAGCACTGTCCGCCGCTGGCGCGTATTGATAGCGTCGAGCGTGAGCCGTTTATCTGGTCACAACTGCCCACTGAGTTCACTATCCGCCAGAGCGCGGGCGGCGTCATGAATACGCAAATTGTTCCCGATGCCGCTACTTGCCCTGCCTGTCTTGCCGAAATGAATACCCCAGGCGAACGGCGTTATCGTTATCCGTTTATCAACTGTACCCACTGCGGCCCGCGTTTCACCATTATTCGCGCGATGCCTTACGACCGCCCGTTTACCGTGATGGCGGCGTTTCCGCTGTGTTCGGCTTGTGACAAAGAATACCGTGACCCGCTCGATCGTCGCTTCCACGCCCAGCCGGTGGCCTGCCCGGAGTGTGGCCCGCATCTTGAATGGGTAAGTCATGGTGAACATGAGGAACAAGATGCGGCATTACAGGCAGCTATCGCACAGTTAAAAATGGGCAACATTGTCGCCATCAAAGGGATTGGCGGATTTCATCTCGCCTGCGATGCACGTAACAGTAACGCGGTGGCGACACTTCGGGCGCGCAAAAATCGCCCGGCGAAACCGCTGGCGGTCATGTTGCCAGTGGCAGACGGTTTACCAGACGCTGCCCGCCAGTTGCTCACCACGCCCGCCGCGCCGATTGTGCTGGTGGATAAAAAATACGTTCCTGAGCTTTGTGATGATATCGCCCCTGGCCTTAACGAAGTCGGGGTGATGTTGCCTGCGAATCCGCTCCAGCATTTGCTGTTACAGGAACTGCAATGCCCGCTGGTGATGACCTCCGGCAACCTGAGCGGTAAACCACCGGCTATCAGCAACGCACAGGCGCTGGCGGATTTGCAGGGCATTGCCGACGGATTCTTGATACATAACCGCGACATCGTGCAGCGGATGGATGATTCAGTGGTGCGCGAAAGCGGCGAAATGCTGCGCCGTTCGCGGGGGTATGTGCCGGATGCGCTGGCTTTGCCTCCGGGCTTTAAAAATGTTCCGCCTGTGCTGTGTCTCGGCGCGGATCTGAAAAATACCTTCTGCCTGGTGCGCGGTGAACAAGCGGTGTTGAGTCAGCATCTGGGCGATTTAAGTGACGATGGCATCCAGATGCAGTGGCGCGAAGCGTTACGCCTGATGCAAAACATCTACGATTTTACCCCGCAATACGTTGTGCATGACGTGCATCCGGGCTATGTCTCCAGCCAGTGGGCGAGCGAAATGAATCTGCCGACGCAAACGGTGCTGCATCATCATGCTCACGCGGCGGCGTGTCTGGCAGAACATCACTGGCCGCTGGATGGCGGTGATGTCATTGCTTTGACGCTCGACGGTATCGGTATGGGGGAGAACGGCGCTTTGTGGGGCGGCGAGTGCCTGCGGGTGAACTATCGCGAATGTGAGCACTTGGGCGGCTTGCCTGCAGTGGCGCTTCCGGGTGGCGATTTGGCGGCGAAGCAGCCGTGGCGAAACCTGCTGGCGCAGTGCCTGCGCTTTGTGCCGGAGTGGCAGAATTACCCTGAAACAGCAAGTGTGCAACAGCAAAACTGGAGCGTGCTGGCGCGGGCCATTGAGCGTGGAATTAACGCGCCGCTGGCGTCATCGTGTGGGCGTTTGTTCGATGCCGTAGCGGCGGCACTGGGCTGTGCGCCAGCCACGTTAAGTTATGAAGGTGAAGCGGCTTGTGCCCTGGAGGCACTCGCAGCTTCGTGCCACGGAGTGACGCATCCGGTGACGATGCCGCTGGTGGACAATCAACTGGATCTCGCCACTTTCTGGCAGCAGTGGCTGAACTGGCAGGCACCGGTTAATCAACGCGCGTGGGCGTTTCATGATGCGCTGGCGCAGGGTTTTGCCGCGTTGATGCGTGAGCAGGCCACGATGCGCGGTATCACTACGCTGGTATTTAGCGGTGGGGTTATTCATAACCGTTTGCTGCGTGCGCGTCTGGCGCATTATCTCGCTGATTTCACGTTGCTCTTTCCGCAGAGTTTACCGGCGGGTGATGGCGGCTTGTCTCTGGGGCAGGGGGTTATTGCTGCGGCTCGTTGGTTAGCGGGTGAAGTCCAGAACGGATAAAACGTGTTGCATTTGGACACCATTGCCGGATGCGCTCCCCGTAGGTCGGATAAGACGCGCGAGCGTCGCATCCGACATTTTGGGTACAGTAGCCCGCCTACATCGGCAACGTTTTCAACAATCCAAATGCCTCTTTCATCCGATCCTCACTGACCACAAAGGCGCGAAGCTGGTCTGCATCGTCAACGCCGCGCGCCACCATTCCCTGGCGTTCGGTATTAATCTGCCAGCGTAAATCCTGACGCTGGGTTTCGCCTGCCAGATGCAGCGGTAATTCCGGCGTTTTGATTTTCACCAGCATCGCCGGTAGTTTCAGCGGCGTGTTATTGCCGAGAAGATTTTTTGCCAGCACCATCGCGCTAAGTTGAATCGGCTGGAGGAACGGCAATACCTGACCGTTAATTTCCGCGCAATCGCCCAGCGCATAAATATCGGCATTACTGGTTTGCAGATAACTGTCGACGCAAACGCCGCGATTAATCGTCAGCCCGGCGCGTCGTGCCAGGGCGGTTTCCGGGCGCAGTCCGGTGGCGGCAATTACCGCATCCACTTCGATGCTACGCTGGCGGTCCAGCGTTGCCAGAATGCCAGAATCCGTTTTTTCCAGCCCCTGCAACTGAGATTTTAACAGCAGATGAACGCCCATCTCCGTCAACCGATGCTGCAAGCGGCTGCTTACTTCCGGCGGCATTAACGACGCCAGAATGCTGGCGGCGTTATCAATCAGCGTGACCGCTTTGCTTGCCCGACAAAAATCCATCGCCAGTTCGCTACCAATCAAACCACCGCCGACAATCAACACGCGTTGGGCATCCTGCAGTTGTGTTTCACAGGCGCGATACTCTTGCTGACTATTTAACGTCAGCATTAACTCACGACCGGGCACTGGCGGGACAAAGGCGCTGGCACCGGTTGCCAGCACTAACTTGTCGTATTGCCACTGATTATTCTGACTTTTCACCACATGGGCTTCGGCATCGATATCCGTCACCCAGGTGTGCGGAAACAGGCGCAGATTAAACTGCTCGGCAAATTCACCTGCCGTCTGGCGGGTAAGGTCGTCGGCACGTTGCCCCTGGCTGATAACATGGCTGAGGTCAGGTTTGTTGTACTCATCCATGCTGTCGGCGGCAATCAGGGTTAATGGAATAGTAGCGTCCTGTTTGCGGATATTTTTCACCAGTTGGCGGGCGGCGAAGCCCGAACCAATGATCACAATGCCGTAACTCATTTTGCCTCCGATGCCAGTTCGTCGAAGACATCTTTGCCGAGGGAACATTCCGGGCAGAGGAAGTTATCCGGAACTTCACTCCACGGCGTTCCCGGTGCAACGTCCTGCATTGGCTCGCCTTTTGCCGGATCGTAAATCCACTGGCAGACGCTGCACTGCATCCGCGGACCGAGATCAGCCGTCGTGGTGGCACAGGTTTCTTCTTTAACCACCGTATTCACCGTGTTCTGCGGCAGCGGCGAAAGCGCCCATTGACGGGCAATTTCACGACCGTGTTCACGGCATAACTCCAGAGCGTCCTGATCCGGTCGCCATTTGGCTTTCAGGCTAAGCGACATTTCGAAACCTGCATCCTGCAGGCGAGTGGAAAGACGATCCACCGCACCGCCGCTCCAGCCGTGAGAGCCGAAAGCACTGGCGCGTTTATTACGAAAGCGCAATCCGGTCATCTCCTCCACCAGCCCGGCGATTTTCGGCATCATCACGTTATTCATCGTCGAAGTGCCGACCAGCACGCCTTTTGAGCGAAAGACATTGGTCAGGATTTCGTTTTTATCGCTTCGGGCGACGTTGAAAATTTTCACCGCTACGCGCGGGTCGGTTTCCGCGATCCCCTGGGCGATAGCGTCAGCCATCATGCGGGTATTATTCGACATGGTGTCGTAGAAAATGGTGATTCTGTCTTCCTGATAATCCGCCGCCCATTTCAGGTACAGCTCGACAATTTGCGTCGGGTTATCGCGCCATACCACGCCGTGAGAGGTCGCTATCATATCGACTGGCAAGTTAAAGCCCAGGATCTCGGTAATTTTCGGCGTTACCAGGCGGCTGAACGGCGTCAGGATATTGGCGTAGTAACGCTGGCACTGCTCGAAAAGCTCGGTCTGATCCACTTCATCGTTGAACAGATGCTCGTCGCAGTAGTGCTGACCGAAAGCATCGTTACTGAACAGCACCGCGTCGCCTGTCAGGTAAGTCATCATGCTGTCCGGCCAGTGCAGCATTGGCGTTTCGACAAAAATGAGCTGTTTGCCGTTGCCGATATCCAGCGTGTCGCCAGTTTTCACCACATTAAAATTCCACTCCGGATGATGGTGATGACCATTTATCGAGTCGATAGCGTTGGCAGTACAGTAAATCGGCGTATCGGGAATTTGCGCCATCAGTTCGGTCAGCGCCCCGGCGTGGTCCTCTTCTGCATGGTTAATAACGATGTAGTCGATATCCGCCAGATCGATTTCATTACGCAGGTTCTGCACAAATTCGCGGCTGAATTTATGGTCGACGGTGTCGATCAGCACGTTTTTTTCTTCGCGGATGAGGTAGCTGTTGTAGCTGCTGCCGCGCAGCGTTTTATATTCTGTACCGTGAAAATCACGCACTTCCCAGTCACGTTGACCAACCCAATGAATGTTATTTTTCACCACAATAGACATAGCAACCTCAATTTATTCAGCGTGTTCTAAAAAGATGTCTTGCTAATTGCAGATTGCGTGCCAGTTTTTTATCTAATTGTTTTTAAAATATAAATAAAATCATGCTCATTAATGAGTAGTCAAAATGACTATTAATAAAATGGTCGATATGACAATATCTATAGTCAAATTGACAGTGAGGCAAAGATGAGTTTTTCCGTTGATGTGCTGGCGAATATCGCCATCGAATTGCAGCGTGGGATTGGACATCAGGATCGTTTTCAGCGCCTGATCACCACGCTGCGTCAGGTGCTGGAGTGCGATGCGTCTGCGTTGCTACGTTACGACTCGCGGCAGTTTATTCCGCTTGCCATCGACGGGCTGGCGAAGGATGTACTCGGTAGACGCTTTGCGCTGGAAGGTCATCCGCGGCTGGAAGCGATTGCCCGCGCCGGGGACGTGGTGCGTTTTCCCGCAGACAGCGAATTGCCCGATCCCTATGACGGTTTGATTCCCGGGCAGGAGAGTCTGAAGGTTCACGCCTGCGTTGGCCTGCCGTTGTTTGCCGGACAAAACTTGATCGGCGCACTGACGCTCGACGGGATGCAGCCCGATCAGTTCGATGTTTTCAGCGACGAAGAGTTACGGCTGATTGCTGCGCTGGCGGCGGGAGCGTTAAGTAATGCGTTGCTGATTGAACAACTGGAAAGCCAGAATATGCTGCCAAGCGATGCCGCGCCGTTTGAAGCGGTGAAACAGACGCAGATGATCGGTCTGTCGCCAGGTATGACGCAATTGAAAAAAGAGATTGAGATTGTGGCGGCGTCCGATCTCAACGTCCTGATCAGCGGTGAGACGGGAACCGGTAAGGAGCTGGTGGCGAAAGCGATTCATGAAGCCTCGCCAAGGGCGGTGAATCCGCTGGTCTATCTCAACTGTGCCGCACTGCCGGAAAGTGTGGCGGAAAGTGAGTTGTTCGGGCATGTGAAAGGAGCGTTTACTGGCGCTATCAGTAACCGCAGCGGGAAGTTTGAAATGGCGGATAACGGCACGCTGTTTCTGGATGAGATCGGCGAGTTGTCGTTGGCATTGCAGGCCAAGCTGCTGAGGGTGTTGCAGTATGGCGATATTCAGCGCGTTGGCGATGACCGCAGTTTGCGGGTCGATGTGCGCGTGCTGGCTGCGACTAACCGCGACTTACGCGAAGAGGTGCTGGCAGGGCGATTTCGCGCCGACTTGTTTCATCGCCTGAGCGTGTTTCCACTTTCGGTGCCGCCGCTGCGTGAGCGGGGCGATGACGTCATTCTGCTGGCAGGGTATTTCTGTGAGCAGTGTCGTTTGCGGCTGGGGCTCTCCCGCGTGGTATTAAGTGCCGGGGCGCGAAAATTACTGCAACACTACAGTTTTCCGGGGAACGTGCGCGAACTGGAACATGCTATTCATCGGGCGGTAGTGCTGGCGAGAGCCACTCGCAGCGGCGATGAAGTGATTCTTGAGGCGCAACATTTTGCTTTTCCTGAGGAGGCGTTGCCGCTGCCAGAAGTGATGACAACGCCCGTCGTTAAGCAAAATCTGCGTGAAGCGACAGAAGCGTTCCAGCGTGAAACCATTCGCCAGGCACTGGCACAAAATCATCACAACTGGGCTGCCTGCGCGCGGATGCTGGAAACCGACGTCGCCAACCTGCATCGGCTGGCGAAACGTCTGGGATTGAAGGATTAAATAATCCCGGCCTGATAGAAATCCTGCAGGTTAATTGCGCCGGTGAGTTTGCCGTTTTCATCCACCACCGGTGCGGCAGTGATTTTGCGCTTCATCAGAACTTCTTTGGCGTCGATGGCGCGACTTTGTGCCTGTAATGTCGTGCCGCCTGTCGTCATCGCTTCATTAACTGGCGTGGTGAGTGCGCCGCCGCCAACCAGCCAGCGACGTAAATCACCGTCGGTAAAGACGCCTTGTACCTGTTGTTGAGCGTCACATACCGCCACCAGCCCCAGACCGGTGCGGCTGAGTTCCAGCATCGCATCCATCACGCTTGCGGTTAACGCTACCTGTGGGATAGCGTCATCACGGCGCATCAGATGATGCACTTTATTCAGCAAGCGAGCGCCCAGTGCCCCAGCTGGGTGGGAGCGGGCAAAATCTTCTTCATTAAATCCGCGTGCCTGCATGACCGCCATCGCCAGCGCATCACCCATCATCAGGGTATTGACGGTGCTGGAGGTCGGAGCAAGGTGCATCGGACAGGCTTCGCGTTCTACGGAGATATCCAGCACCGCTTTCGCCGCGAGTCCCAGCGGTGACGTCGGTTTGCCGGTCATCGCCAGCAGCGCGATAGATTTGTCTTCCAGACGCGGAATAATCAGATCCAGTTCCTTCGCTCCACCGGAGTAAGAGATAAACAGCATCACATCGCGGCTTTCAATCATCCCCAGATCGCCGTGCAGTGCTTCTGCCGGATGGACAAAAAAAGCCGGTGTGCCGGTGCTGGCAAGTGTTGCGGCGATTTTCTTACCAATGTGGCCCGATTTGCCAATTCCCGAAACTACCACTTTGCCTTCGCAGTGCAGGATGATATTGGCGGCGCGAACAAAATCATCGCCCAGACGTTCCGGTAAACGGCTTGCTTCCTGCAACTCCAGCATTAACGTCTGACGTCCCGCGTTCAGTAGTGCTTCACTCATTGCTCTCTCCGGTTAAGGTCCATTTATTTATTCCAGCCAGGGATTGATGGCCGGAATGAGCGCTCATTATCCAGCGCTATGGGAAGGGAAACAACATATGTGAATTTAGTTACAACATACTTTAAGAAAAAATATGAACTGAAAGAAGAGACTAAAGAGAAATGGAGTGCCGAAAACAGACTACCGCTTCCTTGTGCTGGGCGGGATGCTTTACCATACTTGCCCCTGGTTGAATTTGTTAAATGGACCCCTCATGTTCAAGCATCGTTATGTAACATTGCTTCCCCTTTTTGTGTTACTTGCCGCCTGTAGCAGCAAGCCAAAACCGACTGAGACTGAAACAACCACCGGAACGCCGTCCGGCGGCTTCCTGCTTGAGCCGCAGCACAATGTGATGCAGATGGGCGGAGATTTTGCCAATAACCCCAATGCCCAGCAGTTCATCGAAAAAATGGTGAACAAACATGGTTTCGATCGTCAGCAATTGCAGGAAATTCTCTCTCAGGCGAAACGTCTGGATTCGGTACTGCGGCTGATGGATAACCAGGCACCAACCACATCGGTGAAACCGCCATCTGGTCCGAACGGCGCATGGCTGCGTTATCGCAAAAAATTTATTACGCCGGATAACGTGCAGAACGGCGTGGTTTTCTGGAATCAGTATGAAGATGCGCTGAATCGCGCGTGGCAGGTGTATGGCGTACCGCCGGAAATTATCGTCGGGATTATCGGCGTCGAAACCCGCTGGGGGCGCGTGATGGGGAAAACCCGCATCCTCGATGCGCTGGCAACGCTGTCATTTAACTACCCACGCCGCGCGGAGTATTTCTCTGGCGAGCTGGAAACCTTCCTGCTGATGGCGCGCGATGAGCAGGACGATCCGCTCAATCTGAAAGGTTCCTTTGCTGGGGCGATGGGCTACGGACAGTTTATGCCGTCGTCTTACAAACAATATGCGGTAGATTTCAGCGGCGACGGGCATATCAACCTGTGGGATCCGGTTGATGCGATCGGTAGCGTGGCGAACTATTTCAAAGCGCACGGCTGGGTAAAAGGCGATCAGGTCGCGGTAATGGCAAACGGTCAGGCTCCAGGCTTGCCAAATGGCTTCAAAACCAAGTACAGCATTTCGCAGCTTGCCGCGGCAGGTTTAACGCCACAGCAGTCGCTGGGCAACCATCAACAGGCCAGCCTGCTGCGTTTGGATGTTGGAACAGGTTATCAGTACTGGTACGGTCTGCCGAACTTCTACACCATTACCCGTTATAACCACAGCACCCATTACGCAATGGCGGTCTGGCAGTTAGGACAAGCCGTGGCGCTGGCGCGCGTACAGTAACTATCTGCAAGAGGGAGGTTAAACTTCCCTCTGCTTTCTTACTGTTTATTCGAATGACGTAATTGCTTGATTTTTTTCGACAGCGATATCGCATATCCCAGGCCGACAACGCCTAACGCAGCCTGACCGAAGTCGAAAGGTTCAAGATAGCCAGAAGATAAAATCTTACATATCACTGAAACCAGTGCGCTGATGCCACCAATGATGACCCACATACGCATTTGCGTGGTCTGTTTAAGCACGTTTTGGGGGGGGTTATCCGTTTTCTTTGTTGTCATTATTTTTCTCTCCTTGTGAATACCTGGCAATATGAACGCTGCATGGTAGCGTTTTTCTTTACCGGTTGGCCGCAACAGTCTTATTTCGGAATGCGACTCGTAAAATGAATCGCTGGTCCCCATCTTCTGCGGGAAAGTGCTATCTTGTCCGGCATAAATTTTTGACTGACAGAGGTTGTGATGACTGACAGTGAACTGATGCAGTTAAGCGAGCAGGTAGGGCTGGCGCTGAAATCCCGTGGCGCAACCGTAACAACCGCTGAATCCTGTACTGGCGGTTGGGTAGCGAAAGTGATTACCGATATTGCCGGCAGTTCCGCCTGGTTTGAACGCGGATTTGTCACCTACAGTAACGAAGCCAAAGCGCAGATGATCGGCGTACGCGAAGAGACGCTGGCGCAGCATGGCGCGGTGAGTGAACCTGTTGTGGTGGAAATGGCGATAGGCGCACTGAAAGCGGCTCGTGCTGATTATGCGGTTGCTATCAGTGGCATCGCCGGACCGGATGGCGGCAGCGAAGAGAAGCCTGTCGGCACCGTCTGGTTTGCTTTTGCCACAGCCCGCGGCGAAGGCATTACCTGCCGGGAATGCTTTAGCGGCGACCGCGATGCCGTGCGTCGTAAGGCGACGGCTTATGCCTTAAATACGCTGCGGCAACAATTTCTACAAAACACTTGATACTGTATGACTATACAGTATAATTGCTTCAACAGAACATATTGACTATCCGGTATTACCCGGCATGACAGGAGTAAAAATGGCTATCGACGAAAACAAACAGAAAGCGTTGGCGGCAGCACTGGGCCAGATTGAGAAACAATTTGGTAAAGGCTCCATCATGCGCCTGGGTGAAGACCGTTCCATGGATGTGGAAACCATCTCTACTGGTTCGCTTTCACTGGATATCGCGCTCGGAGCAGGTGGTCTGCCGATGGGCCGTATCGTCGAAATCTACGGACCGGAATCTTCCGGTAAAACCACGCTGACGCTGCAGGTGATTGCCGCTGCCCAGCGCGAAGGTAAAACCTGTGCGTTTATCGATGCTGAACACGCGCTGGACCCAGTCTATGCACGTAAATTGGGTGTCGATATCGACAACCTGCTATGCTCCCAGCCGGACACCGGCGAGCAGGCACTGGAAATCTGTGACGCTCTGGCGCGTTCTGGCGCAGTAGACGTTATCGTCGTTGACTCCGTGGCGGCACTGACGCCGAAAGCGGAAATCGAAGGCGAAATCGGCGACTCTCACATGGGCCTTGCAGCACGTATGATGAGTCAGGCGATGCGTAAGCTGGCGGGTAACCTGAAGCAGTCCAACACGCTGCTGATCTTCATCAACCAGATCCGTATGAAAATTGGTGTGATGTTCGGTAACCCGGAAACCACTACCGGTGGTAACGCGCTGAAATTCTACGCCTCTGTTCGTCTCGACATCCGTCGTATCGGCGCGGTGAAAGAGGGCGAAAACGTAGTGGGTAGCGAAACCCGCGTGAAAGTGGTTAAGAACAAAATTGCAGCGCCGTTTAAACAGGCTGAATTCCAGATCCTCTACGGTGAAGGCATCAACTTCTACGGCGAGTTGGTTGACCTAGGCGTGAAAGAGAAGCTGATCGAGAAAGCTGGCGCGTGGTACAGCTACAAAGGTGAGAAGATCGGTCAGGGTAAAGCGAATGCGACTGCCTGGCTGAAAGATAACCCGGAAACCGCGAAAGAGATCGAGAAGAAAGTACGTGAGTTGCTGCTGAGCAACCCGAACTCAACGCCGGATTTCTCTGTAGATGACAGCGAAGGCGTAGCAGAAACTAACGAAGATTTTTAATCGTCTTGTTTGATACACAAGGGGCGCATCTGCGACTCTGAGACAGATGACAAACGCAAAATTGCCTGATGCGCTACGCTTATCAGGCCTACATGTTCCCTGCAATGTATTGAAGTTGCACGGTTTGTAGGACGGATAAGGCGCTCACGCCGCATCCGGCATGAACAACGCGCACTTTGTCAGCAAAATCTGGGTCGCATCTGCGGCCCTTTTGCTTTTTAAGTTTTAAGGATATGCCATGACAGACTCAACATCCCGTCGCCCGGCATATGCTCGTCTGTTGGATCGAGCAGTACGCATTCTGGCGGTACGCGATCACAGTGAGCAAGAATTGCGACGTAAACTCGCGGCACCGATTATGGGCAAAAATGGCCCGGAAGAGATTGATGCTACGGCAGAAGATTACGCGCGCGTTATTGCCTGGTGCCATGAACATGGCTATCTCGATGACAGCCGATTTGTTGCGCGCTTTATTGCCAGCCGTAGCCGCAAAGGCTATGGTCCGGCGCGTATTCGTCAGGAACTGAATCAGAAAGGTATTTCCCGCGAAGCGACAGAAAAAGCGATGCGTGAATGTGACATTGACTGGTGCGCGCTGGCGCGTGATCAGGCGACGCGAAAATATGGCGAACCTTTGCCAACTGTCTTTTCAGAAAAAGTTAAGATCCAGCGTTTTCTGCTCTATCGTGGCTATCTGATGGAAGATATCCAGGAGATTTGGCGAAATTTTGCCGACTGAACGCATACGGTATTTTACTTCCCAGTCAAGAAAACTTATCTTATTCCCACTTTTCAGTTACCAGCCCGGCGGTTAAGACACGCTGTAGCTGGTGGCGATATTTCGTTAGCTTGATTTCAGGATAATTATGAGCAAGAGCACCGCTGAGATCCGTCAGGCGTTTCTCGACTTTTTCCATAGTAAGGGACATCAGGTAGTTGCCAGCAGCTCCCTGGTACCCCATAACGACCCAACTTTGTTGTTTACCAACGCCGGGATGAACCAGTTCAAGGATGTCTTCCTTGGGCTCGACAAGCGTAATTATTCCCGCGCTACCACTTCCCAACGCTGCGTGCGTGCGGGTGGTAAACACAACGACCTGGAAAACGTCGGTTACACCGCGCGTCACCATACCTTCTTCGAAATGCTGGGCAACTTCAGCTTCGGCGACTATTTCAAACACGATGCCATTCAGTTTGCATGGGAACTGCTGACCAGCGAAAAATGGTTTGCCCTGCCGAAAGAGCGTCTGTGGGTTACCGTCTATGAAAGCGACGACGAAGCCTACGAAATCTGGGAAAAAGAAGTAGGGATCCCGCGCGAACGTATTATTCGCATCGGCGATAACAAAGGTGCGCCATACGCATCTGACAACTTCTGGCAGATGGGTGACACTGGTCCGTGCGGCCCGTGCACCGAAATCTTCTACGATCACGGCGACCACATTTGGGGTGGCCCTCCGGGAAGCCCGGAAGAAGACGGTGACCGCTACATTGAGATCTGGAACATCGTCTTCATGCAGTTCAACCGCCAGGCAGATGGCACGATGGAACCGCTGCCGAAGCCGTCTGTAGATACCGGTATGGGGCTGGAGCGTATTGCCGCCGTGCTGCAACACGTAAACTCCAACTATGATATCGACCTGTTCCGTACGCTGATTCAGGCGGTGGCTAAGGTGACTGGCGCGACCGATCTGAGCAATAAATCGCTGCGCGTTATCGCTGACCACATTCGTTCTTGTGCGTTCCTGATCGCGGATGGCGTAATGCCGTCCAACGAAAACCGTGGTTATGTGCTGCGTCGTATCATTCGTCGCGCAGTGCGTCACGGCAATATGCTGGGCGCGAAAGAAACCTTCTTCTACAAACTGGTTGGTCCGCTGATCGACGTTATGGGCTCTGCGGGTGAAGACCTGAAACGCCAGCAGGCGCAGGTTGAGCAGGTGCTGAAGACTGAAGAAGAGCAGTTTGCCCGTACTCTGGAGCGCGGTCTGGCACTGCTGGATGAAGAGCTGGCAAAACTTTCTGGTGATACGCTGGATGGTGAAACAGCTTTCCGCCTGTACGACACCTACGGCTTCCCGGTTGACCTGACGGCTGACGTTTGCCGTGAGCGCAACATCAAAGTTGACGAAGCTGGTTTTGAAGCAGCAATGGAAGAGCAGCGTCGTCGTGCGCGCGAAGCCAGCGGCTTTGGTGCCGATTACAACGCAATGATCCGTGTTGATAGTGCATCTGAATTTAAAGGCTATGACCATCTGGAACTGAACGGCAAAGTGACCGCGCTGTTTGTTGATGGTAAAGCGGTTGATGCCATCAATGCAGGCCAGGAAGCTGTGGTCGTGCTGGATCAAACGCCATTCTATGCAGAATCCGGCGGTCAGGTTGGCGATAAAGGCGAACTGAAAGGCGCTAACTTCTCCTTTGCGGTGGAAGATACGCAGAAATATGGCCAGGCGATTGGTCACATCGGTAAACTTGCTGCGGGTTCTCTGAAAGTGGGCGACGCGGTACAGGCAGATGTAGATGAAGCTCGTCGCGCTCGTATTCGTCTGAATCACTCCGCAACGCACCTGATGCACGCTGCGCTGCGTCAGGTTCTGGGTACTCATGTCTCCCAGAAAGGTTCGCTGGTTAATGACAAGGTGCTGCGTTTTGACTTCTCGCATAACGAAGCGATGAAACCAGAAGAGATTCGTGCTGTCGAAGATCTGGTGAACGCGCAGATTCGTCGTAACTTGCCTATCGAAACCAACATCATGGATCTCGAAGCGGCGAAAGCGAAAGGTGCGATGGCGCTGTTCGGCGAGAAGTATGATGAACGTGTACGTGTGCTGAGCATGGGCGATTTCTCCACCGAGCTGTGTGGTGGTACTCACGCCAGCCGCACCGGTGATATTGGTCTGTTCCGTATCATTTCTGAATCGGGTACTGCTGCAGGCGTTCGTCGTATCGAAGCGGTAACCGGAGAAGGTGCTATCGCCACCGTTCATGCAGACAGCGATCGCTTAAGCGAAGTCGCGCATCTGCTGAAAGGCGATAGCAATAATCTGGCTGATAAAGTGCGCTCAGTACTGGAACGTACGCGTCAGCTGGAAAAAGAGTTACAACAGCTTAAAGAACAGGCTGCCGCACAGGAGAGCGCAAATCTTTCCAGTAAGGCAATTGATGTTAATGGTGTTAAGCTGTTGGTTAGTGAGCTTAGCGGTGTTGAGCCGAAAATGTTGCGCACCATGGTTGACGATTTAAAAAATCAGCTGGGGTCGACAATTATCGTGCTGGCAACGGTAGCCGAAGGTAAGGTTTCTCTGATTGCAGGCGTATCTAAGGACGTCACAGATCGCGTGAAAGCAGGGGAACTGATTGGTATGGTCGCTCAGCAGGTGGGCGGCAAGGGTGGTGGACGTCCTGACATGGCGCAAGCCGGTGGTACGGATGCTGCGGCCTTACCTGCAGCGTTAGCCAGTGTGAAAGGCTGGGTCAGCGCGAAATTGCAATAATATAAGTGTCAGGCAATGCCGTGGACTTGCTTCACGGCATTCGCATCGACGCTATCGACAATGATAAAGTCAGGTTGAAGTTGTGTATATCGGCTAAACTTAGGTTTAACAGAATGTAATGCCATGACTGCTTAGATGTAATGTGTTTGTCATTGCTTACTTTTTGGCGTTATATGATGGATAATGCCGGGATACAGAGAGACCCGACTCTTTTAATCTTTCAAGGAGCAAAGAATGCTGATTCTGACTCGTCGAGTTGGTGAGACCCTCATGATTGGGGATGAGGTCACCGTGACAGTTTTAGGGGTAAAGGGCAACCAAGTACGTATTGGCGTAAACGCCCCGAAGGAAGTTTCTGTTCACCGTGAAGAGATCTACCAGCGTATCCAGGCTGAAAAATCCCAGCAGTCCAGTTACTAATCTTTCCGCGTCTCATCTTTAACGGTGAGACGCACCCTCAAAATTTCTCTTTCACTTCATTTTTTTTCGCGTTACTCCCGTTCATTTAACTTTTGCCTTCATTTTTCTCTATCACTGCTACCTGTCAGAGGCCTGTTTTTCTGTTGATAAAACACTCTTTTTGACGTTTTTACAGACTAATTGAGCGCGAAGTGTGCAAACGATAAAAGTGTGGGAAAAATTGTTTGACTTATAAGTCTCAGAAAGTAATATGTGCGCCACGCAGCGACGATGAGCGATAAACAAGTTCTTCGAAGCACTCGTAAGAGGCGTGTGGTGAGGTGGCCGAGAGGCTGAAGGCGCTCCCCTGCTAAGGGAGTATGCGGTCAAAAGCTGCATCCGGGGTTCGAATCCCCGCCTCACCGCCATTTGCATCCGTAGCTCAGCTGGATAGAGTACTCGGCTACGAACCGAGCGGTCGGAGGTTCGAATCCTCCCGGATGCACCATCTCTTACTTGATACGGCTTTAGTAGCGGTATCAAAAAATCTGCAGTAAAGTAAGTTTCCCGATGCATCCGTAGCTCAGCTGGATAGAGTACTCGGCTACGAACCGAGCGGTCGGAGGTTCGAATCCTCCCGGATGCACCATCTCTTACTTGATATGGCTTTAGTAGCGATATCAATATCAGCAGTAAAATAAATTCCCTGATGCATCCGTAGCTCAGCTGGATAGAGTACTCGGCTACGAACCGAGCGGTCGGAGGTTCGAATCCTCCCGGATGCACCATATTCTCCGTAACTTTCAGCTATGAAGGTATGGAAAAAGTAGCGGTACTAACCGCAGGCACCAGGAAGGATAACGTTGCTTTAGCAACGGCCCGAAGGGCGAGCCGCAAGGCGAGTAATCCTCCCGGATGCACCATCTCTTACTTGATATGGCTTTCGTAGCGGTATCAATATCAGCAGTAAAATAAATTTCCCGATGCATCCGTAGCTCAGCTGGATAGAGTACTCGGCTACGAACCGAGCGGTCGGAGGTTCGAATCCTCCCGGATGCACCATCTTCTCCAAAAAATTTCCTTCAAAAATATCTCATTTCTAAATAACTACTTTATCCATTTCCTGAATTTTCTTCTCCTTCGCCATCAGCGACAAAATCAAGCAATTACGCTAAAGTAGCGTCATATTTTTCGACTTGCGAGAAGACCATGTACGAGCGTTATGCAGGTTTAATTTTTGATATGGATGGCACAATCCTGGATACGGAGCCTACGCACCGTAAAGCGTGGCGCGAAGTATTAGGGCATTACGGTCTTCAGTACGATGTTCAGGCGATGATTGCGCTTAATGGCTCGCCCACGTGGCGTATTGCTCAGGCGATTATTGAGCTGAATCAGGCCGATCTCGACCCGCATGCGTTAGCGCGTGAAAAAACAGAAGCAGTAAGAAGTATGCTGCTGGATAGCGTCGAGCCGCTTCCTCTTGTTGAAGTGGTGAAAAGCTGGCACGGACGTCGACCAATGGCTGTTGGAACGGGGAGTGAAAGCGCCATCGCTGAGGCATTGCTGGCGCACCTGGGATTACGCCGTTATTTTGATGCGGTCGTTGCCGCCGATCACGTCAAACACCATAAACCTGCGCCAGACACATTTTTGTTGTGCGCACAGCGTATGGGCGTGCAACCAACGCAGTGTGTGGTCTTTGAAGATGCTGATTTCGGTATTCAGGCTGCTCGCGCTGCAGGCATGGACGCTGTGGATGTTCGCTTGCTGTGAGTGAAGCTTTATCGCTTTTCTCGTTGTTTGCCAGTAGTTTCCTCAGCGCTACACTATTACCCGGTAATTCCGAAGTCGTCCTGGTTGCAATGTTACTTTCCGGGGTAAGTCATCCCTGGGTTTTAGTGTTAACAGCAACAATGGGTAATAGCCTTGGAGGGCTAACTAACGTTATCCTTGGGCGTTTCTTTCCACTGCGCAAAACATCGCGCTGGCAAGAGAAAGCCATCGGCTGGCTGAAACGATATGGTGCAATCACACTATTATTAAGCTGGATGCCCGTGGTTGGCGATTTACTGTGTCTGTTAGCGGGATGGATGCGCATCTCGTGGGGACCAGTAATCTTTTTTTTGTGCCTTGGTAAAGCGTTACGCTATGTTGCGATTGCAGTAGCTACCGTTCAGGGCATGATGTGGTGGCACTAATTGTAGGCCTGCACACATGGCCACCATTACAGTTATGCTAAATAAAACGATTTTGACAGGCGGGAGGTCAATTTGATCCCGGACGTATCACAGGCGCTGGCCTGGCTGGAAAAACATCCTCAGGCGTTAAAGGGGATACAGCGTGGGCTGGAGCGCGAAACTTTGCGTGTTAATGCTGATGGCACACTTGCAACAACAGGTCATCCTGAAGCATTAGGTTCCGCACTAACGCATAAATGGATAACCACCGATTTTGCGGAAGCATTGCTGGAATTTATTACACCAGTGGATGGTGATATTGAACATATGCTGACCTTTATGCGCGACCTGCATCGTTATACGGCGCGCAATATGGGCGATGAGCGGATGTGGCCGTTAAGCATGCCATGCTACATCGCAGAAGGTCAGGACATCGAACTGGCACAGTACGGCACTTCTAACACCGGACGCTTTAAAACGCTGTACCGTGAAGGGCTGAAAAATCGCTACGGCGCGCTGATGCAAACCATTTCCGGCGTGCACTACAATTTCTCTTTGCCAATGGCATTCTGGCAAGCGAAGTGCGGTGATATCTCGGGCGCTGATGCCAAAGAGAAAATTTCTGCGGGCTATTTCCGCGTTATCCGCAACTACTATCGCTTCGGTTGGGTCATCCCTTATCTGTTTGGTGCGTCTCCGGCGATTTGTTCTTCTTTCCTGCAAGGAAAACCAACGTCGCTGCCGTTTGAGAAAACCGAGTGCGGTATGTATTACCTGCCGTATGCGACCTCTCTTCGTTTGAGCGATCTTGGCTATACCAATAAATCGCAAAGCAATCTCGGTATTACCTTCAACGATCTCTACGAGTACGTCGCAGGGCTCAAGCAGGCTATCAAAACGCCGTCGGAAGAGTACGCGAAGATTGGTATTGAGAAACACGGTAAGCGGCTACAAATCAACAGCAACGTGCTGCAGATTGAAAACGAACTGTATGCGCCGATTCGTCCAAAACGCGTTACTCGCAGCGGAGAATCGCCTTCTGATGCGCTATTACGTGGCGGCATTGAATATATTGAAGTGCGTTCGCTGGACATCAACCCGTTCTCGCCGATTGGTGTAGATGAACAGCAGGTGCGTTTCCTCGACCTGTTTATGGTCTGGTGTGCGCTGGCTGATGCACCGGAAATGAGCAGTAGCGAACTTGCCTGTACACGCGTTAACTGGAACCGGGTGATCCTCGAGGGTCGTAAACCGGGCCTGACGCTGGGTATCGGTTGCGAAACTGCGCAATTCCCGTTGCCGCAGGTGGGTAAAGATCTGTTCCGCGATCTAAAACGCGTCGCGCAAACGCTGGATAGCATTAACGGCGGCGAAGCGTACCAGAAAGTGTGTGATGAACTGGTCGCCTGCTTCGATAATCCTGATCTGACTTTCTCTGCGCGTATCTTAAGGTCTATGATTGATACTGGCATTGGCGGAACAGGTAAAGCGTTTGCAGAAGCCTACCGTAATCTTCTGCGTGAAGAGCCGCTGGAAATTCTGCGCGAAGAGGATTTTGTAGCCGAGCGCGAGGCGTCTGAACGTCGCCAGCAGGAAATGGAAGCCGCTGATACCGAACCGTTTGCGGTGTGGCTGGAAAAACACGCCTGACAGAAAAGAAAAAGGCCACTCGTGAGTGGCCAAAATTTCATCTCTGAATTCAGGGATGATGATAACAAATGCGCGTCTTTCATATACTCAGACTCGCCTGGGAAGAAAGAGTTCAGAATATTTAAAAAAAATTTACCGGAGGTGGCTAAATGCCGTTGTTAGATAGCTTCACAGTCGATCATACCCGGATGGAAGCGCCTGCAGTTCGGGTGGCAAAAACAATGAACACCCCGCATGGCGACGCAATTACCGTGTTCGATCTTCGCTTCTGCGTGCCGAACAAAGAAGTGATGCCAGAAAGAGGGATCCATACCCTGGAGCACCTGTTTGCTGGTTTTATGCGTAACCATCTTAACGGTAATGGCGTTGAGATTATCGATATCTCACCAATGGGCTGCCGCACTGGTTTTTATATGAGTCTGATTGGTACGCCTGATGAGCAGCGTGTCGCTGATGCCTGGAAAGCGGCAATGGAAGACGTGCTGAAAGTGCAGGATCAGAATCAGATCCCGGAACTTAACGTCTATCAGTGCGGTACTTACCAGATGCACTCTTTGCAGGAAGCACAGGATATTGCGCGTAGCATTCTGGAACGTGACGTGCGCATCAACAGCAATGAAGAACTGGCGCTGCCGAAAGAGAAGTTGCAGGAACTGCACATTTAGTTGGTTAGTGCAGAAGCAGCCGGAGATGCAACAGCACCGTCAGGCTTGCCTGGTGCGCTACGCTTATCTGGTTGACGCAGGGAACATGCCACCTGTACGTGACAGGTGGCAAAGTGGTATATCAGAAGAGATATTTCACGCCCAGCATTCCCTGGGTATCGCTGTAACCATTGTCACCCAACTGCTGGGCGACGTTGCCCCACAGTTGCAGATGCGGAGTAATCTGACCTTCCACCCCCGCTTTTAACTCGCCAGTGTTACGTGCGCCGATGATCTCATCGCCGATGTGATCCATCTTCACGCTGTAAT